>JBGSJO010000072.1:0-5041 GCA_041741895.1 Pontixanthobacter sp. | reverse complement strand
GCTGTTGGAAGCGGACGCAGCACTTTTCAAGCGGTTCAATCCATGCTTATGCGCCAGCAAAGCTTTACTCCCCAACTTCTGACCTAAAAACTCAACCATTGGACGCTTCATGAATATCCACGAATATCAAGCCAAGGAACTCCTCGCGAAATACGGCATCGGTATCCCCACCGGCTATGCCGCGCTGACCGTGGAAGACGCGGTGGCAGCCGCCGAAAAGCTGCCCGGGCCGCTGTATGTGGTGAAGGCGCAAATTCACGCGGGCGGCCGCGGCAAGGGCAAATTCAAGGAATTGGGCGCGGAGGCCAAGGGGGGCGTGCGCCTGGCGAAAAGCATCGACGATGTCGCGGCAGACGCGAAGGACATGCTCGGCAACACGCTGGTTACCATCCAGACCGGCGATGAGGGCAAGCAGGTCAACCGGCTGTATGTCACCGACGGGGTCGACATTGCCGAGGAATATTACCTCGCCATGCTGGTCGACCGGGCCAGCGGCCAGGTGGCGATGGTCGTTTCGACCGAAGGCGGCATGGATATCGAGGATGTGGCGCATAACACTCCGGAAAAGATTACCACCATCACCATCGATCCCGCGCAGGGCTTCATGCCGCATCACGGCCGCGCCGTGGCCTTCGCGCTGAACCTGTCTGGCGATCTCAACAAGCAGTGCCAGAAGCTGGCCGGCCAGCTCTACGCCGCCTTTACCGACCTCGATTGCGAAATGCTGGAGATCAACCCGCTGGTGGAAACGAAAGATGCCAATTTGCTGGTGCTCGACACCAAGATGAGCTTCGACGGCAATGCGCTCTACCGCCACAAGGACGTCGAAGCGATGCGCGACGAGACCGAAGAAGACCCGGCCGAAGTCGAAGCGAGCAAATACGATCTCGCCTACATCAAGCTGGACGGCAATATCGGCTGCATGGTCAACGGTGCCGGCCTGGCGATGGCGACGATGGACATCATCAAGCTGAACGGCGCCTTCCCGGCCAACTTCCTCGATGTTGGCGGCGGCGCGACCAAGGAAAAGGTCACCGCGGCATTCAAGATCATCCTGCAGGACCCGGCGGTCGAGGGCATTCTGGTCAACATTTTCGGCGGCATCATGAAATGCGACATCATCGCCGACGGGATCGTGGCCGCGGCGAAGGAAGTGAACCTTTCCGTGCCGCTGGTCGTCCGTCTGGAAGGCACGAATGTGGAGAAGGGCAAGGAAATCCTCAACACTTCCGGCCTCCCCATCGTCAGCGCCGATGATCTGGGCGATGCCGCGAAGAAGATCGTCGCCGAAGTGAAGCAGGCGGCCTGACTGCGCAACGGAACATCGGGACCCCAAATCCACAGGTCGGGACAGGTTTGGAAACACCTGCGGGCCTGACGCATTGATAGAACAGGACGGGCCGAGTTTACTTGACGTTTACGTAAGCGCAAGCTAGGGCGCGGTCACAAATTGCAGAGGAAGGTATCTTATGAAAATCCTCGTACCCGTAAAACGGGTCATCGATTACAACGTCAAACCTCGGGTCAAGGCGGATGGTTCGGGTGTCGACCTGGCCAATGTCAAAATGAGCATGAACCCGTTTGACGAAATCGCAGTCGAAGAAGCGATCCGGATCAAGGAAGCGGGCAAGGCGGAAGAAATCATCGCCGTCAGCGTAGGTCCGGCGAAAGCGCAGGAAACGCTGCGCACCGCCCTGGCCATGGGTGCCGACCGCGCGATTCTGGTGGAAACGGATGATTTGGTGGAACCGCTCGCGGTCGCCAAGATCCTGAAGGCGATTGCCGAGGAAGAACAGCCCGGGCTGATCATGCTCGGCAAGCAGGCGATTGACGACGATTCCAATCAGACCGGCCAGATGCTGGCGGCGCTGATGGGCCGTCCTCAGGGCACCTTTGCCAATACCGTCGAAATCGACGGTGACAGCGTGATCGTGAAGCGCGAAATCGACGGCGGACTGGAAACGGTCAAACTGACGATGCCCGCCATCGTCACCACCGATCTTCGTTTGAACGAACCGCGCTATGCCTCGCTGCCGAACATCATGAAGGCCAAGAAGAAGCCGCTCGATGTGAAGAGCCCGGCCGATTACGGCGTCGACACCGCGCCGCGCCTGACCACCAGCAATGTCTCCGAACCGCCGGTTCGCAAGGCGGGCGAGAAGGTGGCCGACGTCGATGCGATGGTTGCCAAGCTGAAAGCTCTGGGGATCGCGTAAGCGGCCCAGCTGAAAGGGATTTGATTATGAAAACTCTGGTTTGGGTCGAACACGACAACAAGACCGTCAAGGACGCAACGCTGGCTGCGGTCACCGCGGCGGGCAAGCTGGGCGAAGTGCATCTGCTGGTTGCCGGTTCCGGCTGCGCGGCAGTGGCGGACGAAGCGGCCAAAATTGCGGGCGTGGGCAAAGTCCACCTGGCTGACGATGCCGCCTTCGAACATGCACTGGCCGAAAATGTCGCGCCGCTGGTGGCTGAATTGATGGGCCACCATGATGCGTTCATCTGCCCCGCCACCACCACCGGCAAGAACATCGCCCCGCGTGTAGCCGCGCTGCTCGACGTGATGCAGATTTCGGACATTCTTTCGGTGGAAGATGGCGACAAGACTTTCACCCGGCCGATCTATGCGGGCAATGCCATCGCAACCGTTACCAGCTCCGATTCGAAACTGGTGATCACCGTTCGCGGGACCGCGTTCGACAAGGCCGATACCACCGGCGGTTCGGGTACGGTCGAGGCGGTCGCCAGTACCGGCGACGCGGGCCTTTCCAGCTTCGTCAGTTCGGAAATCGCCAAGAACGAGCGCCCCGAACTGACCAGCGCGAAGATCATCGTATCCGGCGGCCGCGCGCTGAAGGATGCGGAAACCTTCCAGGAAGTGATCATCCCGCTGGCCGACAAGCTGGGCGCAGGCGTAGGCGCGAGCCGCGCGGCAGTGGATGCGGGCTATGTCCCCAACGATTACCAGGTCGGCCAGACCGGCAAGATCGTCGCCCCCGAAGCCTATTTCGCGATCGGCATTTCCGGCGCGATCCAGCATCTGGCGGGCATGAAGGATTCCAAGGTGATCATCGCGATCAACAAGGATGAAGACGCCCCGATCTTCCAGGTCGCGGACATCGGCCTGGTCGGCGACTTGTTCAAGATCGTCCCGGAGTTGACCGAAAAGCTTTAGCCGATTGCCCTCGAGCTTTGCTTGATTTATCAAGCAAGTTGAGGGGGATATTGGATGAGATTCGGAATTTTGTTGTCATTTGCGGCGCTGGCCCATTCGGGTTCGGCTGTTGCAGCCGAGCCGTTGCGGATGGCGCCGGGCTCGCAGTGGCACCTTGACTATGCCGATGACAGCTGCCGCTTGGGGCGCACCTTCGGCAGCGGCGCAGATACCGGGATGGTTTATTTCGAACGCTACGGCCCTGGGGACCCGTTCAATCTGGTGGTGGCCGCGAAGGCGCTTCAGTCGGTGGACGAGGATTTCACCCTCCAGGTGCAATTCGGCGATCAGGAAGAAGTCCAGGAACCGGGTTTCTTCGTCGGCGAATTCGGAGATTTCGGCCCCGCGCTGATCTTCTCGTCGATGAGCATACGCCGCCCAGGCTCGTTCGGCCTCAAGGGCAAGCAGCTGGAGCAATATTTCGAAGCTCGCGAGAAGGATCCACTTCCGCCAGTCGCTGCAGCGCAGGAGCGGGCAGTGACGTGGCTCTCCATCAGCCGAGGGCGGCGGCATTATGTGACCTTCGATCTTGGTCCGATGGCCGAGCCGTTTGCCGCAATGCGCGGCTGCACCGACGACCTGCTGAAGCAATGGGGTATCGACGTAGCGCGGCATGTAACGCTGAGCCGCGAGCCCAAGCCGGTGAACTCGCCCGGAACCTGGCTCACTTCCGATGACTACCCGTACAAAATGCTCCGCACGGGACAGCGAGGGATTATCCAATTCCGCATGATCGTGGACGAAACGGGGAAACCCGAATCGTGTCATATCCAGCAGTCGACCCGCCCCAAAGAATTCGACGATGTCGTATGCAAGCGGCTGATGGAACGCGCCAGTTTCGAACCGGCGCTGGATGCAGCAGGGCTGCCGCTTAGATCCTACTACCGCAGCACGGTGGTTTTCAAAATGGCGTCTTGATTTTGCTGGGCGGCTGCTCTGCCCGGCACAGGCCGAATTCTAAAGGGGCAGGCGTTCGTACAGGATCAACTGCGTCGCCTCATCGTCCGGATCATGGCGTCCGTAGGGCTTGAAACCCAGCGACAGTGCGAGATTGTGGGACGGCGCGTGCCCTTCCTCGATCATGCAGGCAATTCGCTGCGGACCATGTTCGGCATCGAACCATGCCAGCGCGGCTTCCATCGCCTCGCGCGCATAGCCCTTGCCCCAATCATCGGCATTTATGATCCACCCGGCCTCGGGGACATCGTCCAGCCCCTTTCCGAACTCGCGATAAGAGCGAAAAATCCCGCAGGTGCCGAGAATTCCATGCTGCCCCTTCAGCCGGACAACAAAAGTGCCATAACCATATAACGACCAGCTGCCCGCATTACGCAGAAGCCGGTCAAAACTGTCTGCCATGCCCGCCTCCGTCGGACCGAGATGACGGCGCGTTTCCGGATGTGCCACCAGGGTGAACAGCACCTCCAGATCATCGGCCCGGGGCCGGTACATTTCCAGCCTGTCCGTCTGGATCACGCAGCCCATCAGGCGAAGAAACCGCTGACAAAGTGGATCGTAACCCCGACGAGCCCGCCAACCAGAGTGCCGTTGATGCGGATGAATTGCAGATCGCGCCCAACGGCGCTTTCGATCCGGTCGGTGACGGTATGCGCGTCCCACCGCTTCACGGTTTCAGACACCAGGCGGACAATCTGCCCGCCATAGCGGGTGGCGATACCCACTGCCGTGCGCCGTGCAAAACGGTTCACTTGCCATTGCAACTGCGGATCATCGCGCAGGGCGATACCTAATTCCGACAGGCTGCTGCCGAGCTGGCCCGGCCCGAGGATACCGCCGAAACCCTTGTCCGGATTGCGGGCCATCGCG
>JBGSJO010000071.1:0-16605 GCA_041741895.1 Pontixanthobacter sp. | reverse complement strand
AGCCCACCCTGCCAATCCGCGCCGCCGAAACGAGGGCGCGAAGTAAACCTACACACAGGAGCTCAGCGATCCCAACGTCAGAAACCAAGCGCAATTTGTTCGGATTTAACTGTCGCCTTTCGTCCCTATTGTCTCTTTCGTCCCTTAAAGTGAATCTTTGAAATTCTTAACGGTAGAAATGCCTGTATTGCGGGCATGAATCAGTTATCGCGTCTGACATGGTAAATCGCCGCACCGTGCGTTGTCCGCCCACATCGCATTGGTAGCTGGTTCAAGGCAAAGGCCGAACGGGGCGCCTCCGCCTCAAATGCGGTGATTACTGGGTGATTACTGGCGCGATCTTGGCCCTTTTTGCGATCTGGCTCAAAGGCGCAGAAAAGCGTGGTGCCGGCTGGAGGATTCGAACCCCCGGCCCCCTGATTACAAATCAGGTGCTCTACCAACTGAGCTAAGCCGGCCCCTGGTGGACAAAATCCGCAGTGGATTCGTCATTATTTGCGCCCCATGCGTCAAACTGCGCCGAAGGTCCAGCCCTCCGTACGGGCAATTTTGTCAGTCAGTCCGGTAGGGCGCCATAATTCCGGCCTGACTGAGGCGGTGCGCAGCCATGCTGCCGATAGCAGAGCGTCGCAGCGATGATCGTCGAGCGAGCCTTGGGCGGCGAGGCCAGGGCAGCCCAGAATTGCAAGTGCTGCGTTTAATTCGCCCACGTTGCGCATTTTGCTGCGGCCCGCCGTCCGCCCGCCTGCCAAGGCGGCGATAGTGGTGTAGATTTCCACGATGGTGCTGGCGAACGGGACAAGCGGTTCGACCGGCCACACGGGGAGCCTGCCCTGCAAATGATGCAGTACCCGCATCCCGGTCAGGCTGGATTTGCCGACCTGCGCGGCGCCGACCAGATTGAAATTGCTGTAAGGGGTGCAGCCGAGCATCCTCTGCTGCCCCTCCGTCACCCGCAATCGCCCGCGCCGGTCGGGTGCGGCGGGTGCGTGGAACAGATCGCCTTCCCGCCCACCCTGGCGCCGGAAATACCGGCTGACATCGGGATGGTCGACAAAACCGGCAGCGCCAAGATGCGGGTCGTCCTTGCAAATCCGGTCGATGAGCGCCCACAGCGCCTGTGCGTCAGGCGGGCTATGTTCCCATCCCGGAAAATAGGCCCCGCAATCCGTGAAAGGCAGGGAAATACCCAGATCCATCCCGACCAGGCTGCCGGGCGGCAAGTCATGGATCAGAAAATCCAGCACATCGGGCCTGGACCAGACATGATCGGGGCGGATGAGTTCCGGCGGACCGATGCAGACACCATCGCCTGCCCCATCCCCTACATCGCACCGGGCAATCGCAATTCCCCGCTGGTGCTGCCCTGCTGCGCCGGACCAGTCGATGGCAATGAAATGCCGGAAGCGGCCCGGGGTCATTCGCCTTGCGGTCTTATCGGGCGAATTTCGCCCCGTTTGCGCTCCCAATATTCCAGCCGCTCGCGGATCTTGCGTTCGAAGCCGCGTTCGACCGGCTGGTAATATTTCTGGGCTTCCATTTCTTCCGGCCAGTAATCGGCGCCGGAAAACCCCTCATCCGCATTATGATCATAGGTGTAGCCGGCGCCGTATCCGATTTCCTTCATCAGCTTGGTCGGTGCGTTGAGGATATGCGGGGGCGGAGCCAGCGATCCGGTTTCCTTCGCGCTTTTCCATGCCGATTTCTGCGCTGCATAGGCGGCGTTCGATTTCGGCGCTGTGGCACAGTAAAGGCAGGCCTGCACGATGGCGAGTTCGCCTTCTGGACTGCCGAGGAATTCGTAAGCGTCCTTGGCCGCGAGGCATTGCACCAGCGCCTGCGGATCGGCGAGCCCGATGTCTTCGGATGCAAAGCGGACCAGCCGCCGCAGTACGTAAAGCGGCTCCTCCCCCGCCGTCAGCATACGCGCCATGTAATAGAGCGCGGCCTGCGGATCGGACCCGCGCAGGCTCTTGTGCAGGGCGGAAATCAAATTGTAATGCCCGTCGCGGTCCTTGTCATAGACGGCGACACGGCGCTGGAGAAATTTGCCCAGCGCCGCCGGATCGAGCGGCTCCGGTATCCGGGCCGAGTACAATGTTTCTGCCTGGTTGAGCAGGAAACGCCCGTCACCATCGGCAGAGGCGACCAATGCATCGCGGGCATCGGCGGTCAGGGGCAGGGGGCCTTTCAACTCTTCCGCGCGCGCCAGCAAGGTGACCAGTGCCGACTGGCCAAGCCGCTGCAGGATCAGCACCTGTGCCCGGCTGAGCAGGGCGGCGTTGAGAGCGAAGCTGGGGTTTTCCGTCGTCGCGCCAACCAATGTTACCGTGCCGCGTTCCACGAAGGGCAGAAAACCGTCCTGCTGTGCGCGGTTGAAGCGGTGGATTTCGTCCACGAACAGCAATGTCCGTTGCCCGGCCTGCGCAGCCTGGTCGGCTGCGGCAAATTCCTTCTTCAGGTCGGCGACGCCCGAAAACACCGCGCTGACCGCGGCAAACCGCATCCCGACGGCATCGGCAAGCAGCCGCGCGATGGTGGTCTTGCCGGTGCCCGGCGGACCCCACAGGATCATGGAAGACAGCTTGCCCGCCGCCACCATCCGGCCAATCGCGCCTTCCGGCCCGGTCAGATGATCCTGCCCCACAACTTCTTCCAGCGCTTGCGGGCGCAGGCGGTCGGCCAGCGGGGCATCTTCTCGCAGGGGTTCAATTCGGGTGCCGCCGGGCACGGTGTCACCAAACAGATCAGTCATGCGCTTTACTTAGCGGCTGGCGCGGAATTTGCCATCCGTGCCGATTTGCCTAGAGTGGGCGCATTCGAAATCGCGGCTTGGAGAGGAATTGCGATGGGTGTTCTAACCAAAACAGCGCCGTGGCACCTTTGGGTGGTGGGCGGCGTGTCCCTGTTGTGGAATCTCGGCGGGGTGGCCAGCTATATGGCGACCGAGTTGGGTCAGCTGGAGCAGATGGAGGTCACGCCGGAACAGCTCGAATATTTCCACGGTTTTCCTGCCTGGGCGGTGGCATTCTGGGCCTTGGGCGTATGGGGCAGCGCGATTGGATCGCTGTTGCTGCTGCTGCGCAAGAAGCTGGCGGTATGGTCTTTCGGTATATCGATCGTCGGCCTGCTGGGCACGACTTTCTATGAACGGATGGTCGCAGTGATTCCGCAAAGCTTGCAGAGCACCGGGCAAAACTTGTTTGCCGTGGCCATCTGGGTGATCACATTCGGCTTGTTTTTTTACGCGAGCCGGATGACGGCGAAAGGGGTTCTGACCTGACTTCCGGCTTGATTTCAGGGCGGGAACGCGCTCCAATCAGGCGAAGATAGGTGTCCGCCACCGTTTGATTGATTGCATCCCAACTGAAATCGAGACTGCGCTTCTCGCCCGCTATGCCGTGCGCCTTGCGCTGTAGATGGTCGGTCAGATAGGGTGCGATCGCATCCGCAAAAGCGTTCGGATTGCCCGGCGGCACCAGCGCGCCCGAGATGCCATCCTGGACCAGGCTGGTGCTGCCTGTCGCGGCAGAGGCCACTACGGGCAATCCGCTGGCCATCGCTTCCAGTGTCACATTGCCGAACGTTTCGGTAATCGAGGGGTTGAAGAAGATATCCGCACTGGCCAGCGCCCTGCCCAAATCCGCGCCCGTCTGGAACCCTGCGAAAATACCGCCGGGCAGTGCCTGTTCAAACCATTTTCGCGCCGGCCCGTCGCCAATCACCAGAACCTTGTGGGGCAATTGCCGTTTGCGCAGTTCGACAATGGTGTCGGCAAATATATCCAGCCCCTTTTCCATCACTAACCGGCCAAGGAAGGCAATCGCGACATCGCTGTCGGCAATGCCGAATTGCCGCCGCCATGTCAGATCGCGCTTGCCCGGGTCGAACAAGGTTCGGTCCACGCCGCGCGACCAGATCGAGATGTCATCGTTCATCCGTTGCTGGCGCAGAACTTCGACCATACTTTCCGACGGGGTCACCAAGGCATCGCAGCGGCGATAAAGGCCGCGCATCCACGCCTCGAGCGGCGCTTCTAAAAAACCCAAATTGTAATAGCGGGGGTAGGTTTCGAAGCGCGTATGGACCGATGCCAGCACCGGCAGCCCGCGCGCCCTGGCCCAGCGCACCGCTGCCCGCGCGCTGAAATCGGGGGAGGCAATATGCAGCAAATTGGGCGCAAAATTTTCGAGGTCGGCGCGGGTCTTCGCGCTGATCCCCACGGGCATCCGGTATTCGCTCCGCCCGGGAATGGCGAAGGATGGTACACTGACCAGATCACCCTGCTGCGCAAAAGCCGGTTTGGACACTGTTGGTGAATATACGCGCACCGCTGCCCCTTGGCGCAGCAGATACTCCACCAGCCGGTTGAGCGCTTTGTTGGCGCCGTCCAGCGTCATATTATAATTGCCGCTGAACATGGCGATACGAAGGTCGGAAATATCCATTATGATCGCGCTTTAAAGGCCCTTGCCCCGATTGGCGAGGCCCGATTGGCGAGGCCCGACTAACGAGGGGGTCAGATCAGATCATCGATCGATGTGCGCTTTGCCGGTCGCGGCAGCAGCCCCATCCACCGCCATGCATGCATCATTGCTTGACTTGCCCACGCGCAGCACTAGTGCCGCCCTCGGGCCACGCGGTCCCAACGCCGCGCGAGCTCTCTGCAAGGAGAGAATACATGACTGATCTTACGCCTCCCGCGCTCAAACCGGCGCGTCCGTACTTCTCATCCGGTCCCTGCGCGAAGCCGCCGGGCTGGACCCCCGAAAAACTCAAGCTCGATTCGCTCGGTCGTTCGCATCGCTCGAAATTGGGCAAGGCGCGGCTGAAGCTGTGCATCGACCTGATTCGCGAAGTGCTGGAAGTGCCCGCGACGCACCGGATCGGGATCGTGCCCGGTTCGGATACCGGCGCGGTCGAAATGGCCATGTGGACCATGCTGGGCGCGCGCCCCGTGACCACTCTGGCATGGGAAAGTTTCGGTGAAGGCTGGGTGACCGACGCGGTCAAGCAGCTGAAGATCGCTCCCACAATCATCCGCGCCGATTATGGCCATGTGCCCGATCTGACGCAGGTCGACTGGTCAAACGATGTTGTGTTTACCTGGAACGGAACGACGTCCGGCGCGAAGGTTCCGAATGGCGACTGGATCGCGGCGGACCGGGAAGGCCTGTCGATTGCCGATGCGACCAGCGCGGTGTTCGCGCAGGATATCGCCTGGGACAAGATCGATGTGCTGACCTTCAGCTGGCAGAAAGTTCTCGGCGGGGAGGGCGCGCATGGCGTGCTGATCCTGGGGCCGCGTGCGGTGCAGCGCCTGGAAATCTACACCCCCTCATGGCCGCTGCCGAAACTGTTCCGCATGACCAAGGGCGACAAACTGATCGAAGGTATCTTTACCGGCGAAACCATCAACACCCCCTCGATGCTCGCGGTCGAAGATGCAATCTTCGCGTTGGAATGGGGCAAGTCGGTTGGCGGTCTTTCGGGTATGCAGGCCCGCGCCAACGCCAATGCAGCGGCGCTGGACGTGATTGTTGAGGCGCGCGACTGGCTTGGCCATCTCGCGCCCGATCCGGCAACCCGGTCGAACACCAGCGTCTGCTTGACGGTGGCTGGTGCCGATGCCGATTTCATCAAGGCGTTCGCCAAATTGCTCGAAGATCACGATGCGGCCTATGACATTGCGGGTTACCGCGATGCCCCGCCGGGCCTGCGGATATGGTGCGGCGCAACGGTGGACACGGCGGATGTGGAAGCACTGGGCCCGTGGCTCGACTGGGCTTACGCGCAGGTCAACGCTGCTTAACCAATCCCGTCTTCCCAGCGAAGGCTGAGATCGCTTGCCACCAGGTCGCTCCTGGCTGGACGAGATCCCAGCCTTCGCTGGGAAGACAAAATCAAGGAATTCTTCATGGATCAGAAACCCAAAGTTCTCATTTCCGACAAGATGGACCCCAACGCCGCGCGCATTTTTGAAGAGCGCGGCTGCGATGTTGATGTCATCACCGGCCAGACGCCAGAAGAATTGATAAGGATCATCGGCCAGTATGATGGCCTCGCGATCCGGTCCTCAACCACCGTGACCAAGGAAATTCTCGACGCGGCGTTCAATCTGAAGGTCATCGGCCGCGCCGGGATCGGGGTCGACAATGTCGATATTCCCTATGCCAGTTCCAAGGGCGTGGTGGTGATGAACACTCCGTTCGGCAATTCGATCACCACCGCCGAACACGCCATCGCGATGATTTTCGCGCTCGCCCGGCAAATTCCGGAAGCGGATGCCTCCACCCAGGCCGGCAAGTGGGAAAAGAGCCGCTTCATGGGCGTGGAAGTTACCGGCAAGATTCTGGGTCTGATCGGTGCCGGCAATATCGGTTCGATCGTCGCTGCCCGCGCGCTGGGTATCAAGATGAAGGTGATCGCCTATGATCCGTTCCTGACCGAGGACCGCGCCATCGAACTTGGGATCGAGAAGGTCGATCTGGACGGTCTGCTCGCGCGGGCCGATTTCATCAGCCTGCACACCCCCCTGACCGATCAGACGCGCAATATCCTCTCGGCCGAAAACCTGGCCAAGACCAAGCCCGGGGTGCGGATCGTCAATTGCGCGCGCGGCGGGCTGATCGACGAAGCGGCGCTGAAGGAAGGCCTCGAAAGCGGCCATATCGCCGGTGCGGCGCTGGACGTGTTCGCCAAGGAACCTGCCAGGGAAAGCCCGCTGTTCGGCACCCCCAACTTCATCTGCACCCCGCATCTGGGTGCATCCACGGACGAAGCGCAGGTTAATGTGGCGCTGCAGGTGGCGGAACAATTGTCCGATTACCTGGTCAATGGCGGGGTCACCAACGCCCTCAACATGCCGAGCCTGAGCGCGGAAGAAGCGCCCAAACTGCGCCCCTATATGGAACTGGCGGAAAACCTCGGTTCGCTGGTCGGGCAGTTGGCGCATGGCAATCTGCCCAAGATCAGCATCGAAGTGGAAGGCGCGGCGGCGCAATTGAACCAGAAGCCGATTACGGCGGCGGTTCTGGCGGGCCTGATGCGGCGCTATTCCGACACGGTAAACATGGTCAACGCGCCCTATCTGGCGCGCGAGCGCGGGCTCGATGTCCGCGAAATCCGCCATGACCGCGAAGGGGTGTATCACACGCTGGTTCGCGTCACGGTCGCGACTGACCAGGGCGACCGTTCGGTGGCAGGCACGCTGTTCGGCGCCAATGCCCCGCGGCTGGTGGAAATCTTCGGTGTCGGCATCGAAGCGGACCTCAAGGGCGACATGCTCTATATCGTCAACGAAGACGCGCCCGGATTTATTGGCCGGATCGGTTCCTTGCTGGGGGAAAGCGGGATCAACATTGGCACGTTCCACCTCGGTCGGCGCGATGCGGGCGGGGAGGCTGTGCTGCTGCTGTCGGTCGATCAGCCGATTCCCCAGGAAGTTATCAAGAAAGCTTGTGATCTCGAAGGCGTAAAAACGGTAACGGCGCTGGCCTTTTGACCAGCCTGAGTTAATGCCAACTGGCCCGCGCTTGCAGGAGGGATGAACAACCCTTCGACAGGTTGTGGGCGAAGGCTTAGAGCAGGCTGCGTTAAATCTGCCGCGTGTCGCCTGCTCTAATCTTTGTTGTCGCATCGTAAAAAGGCTGAAAACCGGTTCCCACTTTTCAGCACGATGCTCTAGGGGCAATTGCATGACCAACCAAGACGATCTCCTGCCCGAAGGTCTCGAAGACCGCCTGCCGCCCGAAGCAAAGGCGGCGGCGGCGGCAATGCGCGAAGTGCTCGATATCATGGACGCGCATGGGTATGACCGGGTCAGCCCGCCGCTGGTCGAATTCGAAAAATCCCTGTCTGGTCGGATGGCAGGCGGCAATGACGGTGCCACCGCGCGCCGCATGTTCCGCTTTGTCGATCCGGTTTCGCTGCGGATGCTTGCGGTCCGGTCCGACATGACTCCGCAGGTGGGGCGCATCGCTGCCACCGGACTGGCAGGCGCGGCCCGCCCGCTGCGCCTGTGTTACGGCGGGGAAGTGGCGCTGATCCGTGCCGACCAGCTGGATCCCGCGCGGCATCGCCTGCAAATCGGCGCGGAACTGATTGGAAGCGATACCGTGCCAGCAGCTGCCGAAATGGTCGCGCTGGCGATAGAGGCATTGGCGCGCGCCGGGGCAACCGGCATTTCGGTCGATTTTACTCTGCCCGATCTGGTGGATATCCTGTCTGAAAAGGCAATGCCGCTTGCGCCGGAAAACATCGCGCAGGTGCGCCGCGAACTCGATACCAAGGATGCGGGCGGCCTGGCACAGGTGCCGGGCGGAGAGGCTTACATGCCGCTGCTTTATGCCACCGGGCCATTCGATCAGGCGATTGCGCGACTGCGCAATATTGATGCTGCCAGAGAAACGGGCGGCGGGGCGCTCGCCAGCCGGATCGCTGGTTTGACACGGATCGCCGAGCGGGTGGCAGGCAGCGCCCGGTTGACCCTGGACCCGACCGAACGGCACGGCTTTGAATATCAAAGCTGGTTCGGCTTCACCATTTACGCTGATGGTGTGCGCGGAACCGTGGGACGCGGCGGCACCTATACCATCGGCGGTACCAACGAACCGGCCACCGGGTTTTCGCTCTATATCGATGCGCTGGTGGATGCTTTTGAAGCTCCGCCGGCCCGCGATACGCTGTTTCTGCCGCTAGGTCATGACCGGGATGTGGCCGCGCGACTGCGTGCAATCGGCTGGCGCACAATCGAGGCCCTGGCCGATAGTGACGATGCGCCAGCCCTTGGTTGCACCCACCGGTTGGACGGAATGGATGCAACCGCGCTTTAGGCGGCGCCGATTGCCGCACCGGCGTGCTTGCCCTAGTGCGTCACAGGCATTAGGGGCGCGCCGCCTCCCCCGCATTTGATCATATTTAGCACCTGCTGTTCCAAAGAAAGTTTTTGCATGGCCAATGTTACCGTAATCGGCGCCCAATGGGGTGATGAAGGCAAGGGCAAGATAGTCGACTGGCTGGCCAGCCGCGCCGATGCCGTCGTGCGTTTCCAGGGCGGGCACAATGCTGGTCATACGCTGGTGGTCGGTGATCAGGTGTACAAGCTCAGTCTGTTGCCATCGGGGATTGTCACCGGTACGCTGTCGATCATCGGCAATGGCGTGGTGCTGGACCCGTGGGCGCTGAAAAGCGAAGTCGCCAAGTTGGAAAGCCAGGGGGTGACGATTACGCCGGACAATTTCGCCCTGGCGGATAATTGCGCGCTGATCCTGCCGCTGCACCGCGATCTGGATGGCTTGCGCGAAACGGCGGCGGGTTCAGGCAAGATCGGCACCACCGGGCGCGGGATCGGCCCGGCCTATGAAGACAAGGTGGGCCGCCGGGCCATCCGCGTGTGCGATCTGGCGCATCTGGACCAGATGGACCCGCAGCTTGACCGGCTATGTGCGCATCACGATGCCTTGCTGGCCGGGTTTGACCAACCCCCGGTTGACCGCGCCGCTTTGGTTGAAGAATTGCGCGAGATTGCGCCCTTCGTGCTGCAATTTGCCCAGCCAGTGTGGAAACGCCTGAAGAAAGTCCGCAAGGCGGGCGCGCGAATCCTGTTCGAAGGCGCGCAGGGCGTGTTGCTGGATGTCGATCACGGGACCTATCCCTTTGTCACCAGCTCCAACACCGTCAGCGGCACGGCCGCCAGCGGATCGGGCCTCGGCCCCAATTCCACCGGTTTTGTGCTGGGGATCGTGAAGGCTTACACCACCCGCGTCGGCAGCGGTCCGTTCCCGACAGAGCTGGACGATGCAGCGGGACAGCGGCTGGGGGAACGCGGCCATGAATTCGGCACCGTGACCGGGCGTCAGCGCCGCTGCGGCTGGTTTGATGCGGTATTGGTGCGCCAGAGCTGCGCAATCAGTGGCGTCACCGGCATTGCCCTGACCAAGGTCGATGTCCTCGACGGGTTCGACACCGTGAAAATCTGCACCGGATACCGGCTGCGCGGCAAGATCATGGATTACTTCCCCGCCCATTCCGCCGATCAGGCCGAAGTCGAACCGATCTACGAAGAAATGGACGGCTGGAGCGAAACCACCGCCGGCGCGCGCAGCTGGGCCGATTTGCCCGCCAACGCGATCAAATATATCCAACGCATCCAAGAATTAATCGAAACGCCGGTCGCGCTGGTATCGACCAGTCCCGAGCGGGAGGATACGATCCTGGTGCGTGATCCGTTCATCGATTGAGCCGGGCACAATTGCAGCGTAGCGTGGGACGATGAAATTATTCGCGGCTATAGTCCTGTGCCTTGTTGCCGCGTGCGTCCCGGTTGGCCCGCCGCCAGCCGTGGTGAATGATGCCCGCACAACTTTCATACTGGTCGATAAATCGGACCGGACCCTGACCCTGTATGAAGGCGGCACGGTGCTGAAGACCTATTATGGCCTTCAATTCGGCGATGCACCGATCGGCCACAAACAGTTTGAAGGCGACGAACGCACACCCGAAGGGCTGTATGTGATCGACGCTCGCAATCCGGACAGCGCCTATCATCTCAGCCTGCGGATATCCTATCCCAATGCGCAGGACCGCGCCTTTGCCGCGGCGCGGGGCCGGTCTCCCGGCCGCGATATATTCCTGCATGGCCAGCCAAATGCGCTACCCGCGGGCAGGGTGACGGGCGACTGGACGGACGGCTGCATTGCTTTCTCGAACCAGGAAATCGAGGAATTGTGGGGCGCCATCCCCGATGGCACCCCTATCGAAATCAGGCATTAGCCCCGCTGCCGCTCAACGTGACGATCCGCAGTACCATGCGCCCGCATGTTTTGCCGCGTTGGGGGCAATCCCCCGTGGACGTCCCGCTGGCCCCTGCTTTGTTTCCTGATCGATATGACTGTGTCGAGTCGCGCCAAACGGGTCAAAGGTTCAATGCGTTCAACGCTGAATTTCACCATAACTTCTTGATTTGAAATTGGTTTGTTCTACTCCTGTTCGAAAGATTGATGGGAGTCGGCGCATGGGGCAGGTAGATTTTCACTATGGTTACGGCACTGAAATTGCTGACAGCGGGATAGATGGCGGCAAACAGGATGCGGCAAACGATCCTGCCGGGGTGGCCCTGGCGGTTTCGATTTATGCCGACCGGGGTCATATGCGCGATACCATGCGCTAAGATGCCCAAATGACCGGCTTCAGCCTCGGCATGGTCGGTGAAATAGCGGATCTGGCGGAGGGCAATGAGCGGCCCTTGGGCGATGTTTTCCTGCTCGATTGTCCCATTGCAGACGATGCGACCCCGGCTTTACTTGCGCAGCTGGACACGCGCGCAGCGCAGAACGGTGCGCAATTGGTGGTATCGACCAGCATTGCCGCGCTCGACAATGTCTTTTGCAGCTTTGATCAGTCTAACCCGCAAATTCTCGTCGATGCAACTAGGTCGGAACGCCTAATTGCTCTGGGCTTTATAATCGCGAAGACCACGAAAATGAAGGTTCGCAATCTCTCTGATGACGACAGGGTCACTCTGCCGAAACTTGCCGAGCAGGTCCGCCAGATTGCTGACCGTCTCGACGGCCTTTCCCGGCCCGCGATCGCTGTGGGCAAGCGTGATGATGGCGGGGCATTCCGTTTCGAATCACCAGACCCGGCCTTTAGCGGCAAGGACTTGGAAAATTCTTCGGACCGTCTGGTGCGCGCTGCCCGTCCGGCGCTCCCCGATCCGCGACTGGTGCGGCGAATTATCCATCAACGGCAATTGCGCGCGCGGTTTTTCGATGGGGAACTGTTTGCCGATCCTGCTTGGGATATGCTGCTCGATCTTACCGCCGCCCGCGCCGAACATAAGCGTGTGTCCGTAACATCGCTGTGCATCGCCAGCGGAGTGCCGCCTACCACTGCACTGCGCTGGATCGCCCAGATGAAGGAATTCGGCCTGGTTGAATGGGTTCAGGGCGAAGCCGATAGACGCCGTTCATTCATCGCGCTGACCGATAAAGCGGCGGACGCCATGGCCCGGTACTTTGCGGAATTGAGTAAGGACGCGAAACGGTTGATTTGAAAGAAGGGGCGATCCATCCGGTTGATCGCGGGAAAGCGGGCACGGGCAATGGGCGCATCCGGGCCAGACCGGGGCATTTATCGTCGCTGCAGAACCACTATCAAACCCTCCGGCAAATCCCCCGCGAATGGCAGTGTGCGCCGCAGTGCATCTGCCCGCGCGCGGTCCAGTATCTCGGGCGGAACAGCTTCATCATGCAGCACCACATCGGCCGTGCCCAGCAGGCGGCATTGGCGCAGGGTAAGGTCTTCGGGATCGTCGCTGGTCAGGGTGATTTCCACCGTCCCGCTAATGGCAGGGATGTCGGTTCCGGCCAGCCAACTGTCAACCCGATCGGCCGCGCCATTGTCCATCGGATCCAGCAGCCCGCCTTCGCCCAGCGCGGCGTCCAATGCGCGGCGGCGATCGGGGGCAGCGGGATAGCGGGAGCGGATCGCTCTGCGCATCGCCTCCAACTTTGCTGCCAGCGCACCCAGGCTCGGCGGTAGCAACCGTTCCAGCCGCAGCCGCAATTGCTTGGCCAGACCGGCCGATGCGCCCGATGTTCCGATCGCGATCAGCACCGGATCACGGTCGATGATGCTGGGGGTGGTGAAATCGCACAGGTCGGGCCGGTCGGCGACATTGACCAGAAGTCCCTTGCTGCGCAGCCGCGTAGCGAGAGCTTCTGCGGCTTTGCCGTCTTCCAGCGCGATGAAGGCGAGCTTTGCATGATGCGCCTCCGGCTCCCCACAAGGAATTCCGCCGGCCCGTTCAACCAGTCGAGCCTTCGCCTCGCCCATTTCACCGGTCCCGATCACGACCACACGGGTGCCGATTATGCGGTGGAGCAGGGGGAGGGAACGGATCATTGCCGCACTACTTCAGCCATTCCGGCACCCGTTCTGCCGACATGATATCGGCCGGCGGAAGACGGTCTGCGACCACAGCATATTGATCGCCATCGACCAGCACCTCGGCCACGAAACCGCGGCTGTTGTAACTGGAAGCCATGGTTGCGCCATATGCCCCGGCGGTACGGAAAACCGCCAGGTCGCCTGCTTCCAGCGTGTCCATCTGGCGGTTCATGGCGAAGGTATCGCCGGTTTCGCAAATCGGCCCCACCACGTGCGATTCGCTGTGTGCACCGCTGGGAATGACAGCGTCGATATCATGCCACGCACCGTACATTGCCGGGCGGGCGAGATCGTTCATCGCCGCGTCCACCACCACGAACGGGCTGGTGTTGGAACTGCGCTTAACCCGGATTACTCGCGTCAGCAGCACGCCTGCATTGCCCGCGATCACGCGCCCCGGCTCGAATGACAGGGCCACATCCCAACCCTTCGTCACCCGCGCCACCATCGCGCCATATTCAGCCGGACTGGGCATTACATCATCTGCCTTATAAGGTACGCCCAATCCGCCGCCGAGATCGGCATGGGTGACTTTCTGGCCCTGGGCACGTAATTCCCCGATCAGCTTGCCGACCTTCTCAAACGCGGCTTCGAGCGGTTCTAGGCTGGACAGCTGGCTGCCGATATGCACCGCAATTCCGCGCATATCGAGGCCGGGCAAGCCAGCCAGTGCGGCGTAGATTTCCGCCGCGCGGTGGATCGGTACGCCGAATTTGTTCTCCGCCTTGCCGGTCGAAATCTTTTCATGGGTGCGTGCATCCACATCGGGATTGACCCGCAATGCGCAGCGCGCAATCTTGCCCAGCCGCACGGCGATTTCGGAAAGCTCGATTCCTTCTTCCTCGGACTCGAGATTGAACTGACCGATTCCGGTTTCGAGGCCATAGATCATCTCGTCATGCGTCTTGCCGACGCCTGAAAAAACGATGTCCGCAGGGGCCATGTCTGCCGCCAGCGCCCGCGCCAATTCCCCGCCGGAAACCACATCGGCGCCGTAGCCTTCGCGCTGCAGAACCTTCAGCACGGCGAGATTGGGGTTGGATTTCACGGCAAAGGCAATGTGCGGATTGGTCAAGCCGGACAATGCCTCGCGGAACACGCGTGCGTGGCGCACCAATGTGGCCCGGGAATATACATAGACCGGTGTGCCAACCTCTGCCGCTATGCGCGGCAGGGGGATGTCTTCGGCGTGGAGCACACCTTCGCGAAGTTCAAAATGATTCATGAAACTGGCCGTGCTTTATTCAGGGGGAAGGTCGAAAGGATCATCTTCGCGTACTTCCGACCGTTTTCGCAGTTCCACATTACGTTCCGGTGCGGCCTGCGTATCCAGTTCGAGCAGATCTTGCGTGTCCGGCTGAACATCGGAGCCGATCGGAGTGGCGGGCAAGGTCTGGCCTGCCAGCGGTTCCAGATCTGCCGTTTGACCGCAAGCTGCGAGCATGGTCATGCTGACCGGCATGGCGGTAATGGTAATGGACTTGCGGATGGTTCGGCGCATCATTCGTCTATCCCGAGGATTTGGCGTGCTTGCGCCACTTGTTCCCTTACCCGCTCGGGCGCGGTTCCGCCATAGGAGCTGCGCGAGGCCACGGATGCATCGACCGATAATGCGGCAAACACTTGCTCGTCCACCCGCGGATCGATGGCCTGCAAATCCTCCAGCGACAGCGCATCAAGCGCAACGCCCTTGTTCTCCGCCAGTTTGACTGCAGCACCGGTGATGTGGTGCGCCTCGCGGAAGGGAATATCCGCTTCCCGCACCAGCCAGTCGGCCAGGTCGGTCGCGGTGGCATAGCCGAGTTCAGCCGCCTGCCGCATCCGGTCTGTCTTGAAACTGCTGTCGGCCACCATCCCGGTCATTGCGACGATCGATAATGCCAGCAGGCTCGCCGCCTCGAATACCGGCGGCTTATCGTCCTGCATGTCCTTGGAATAGGCTAGCGGCAGGCCCTTCATCGTAACCATCAGCGCGGTCGCGCAGCCGATGATCCGCCCCGCGTGCCCGCGTACCAGCTCAGCCGCGTCGGGGTTTTTCTTTTGCGGCATGATCGAACTGCCGGTGCTGAGCGCGTCCGGCAGGCGGACGAAACCGAAGGGCTGGCTTGCCCAGATGATGAATTCTTCCGCAAGCCGTGACAGATGGAGTGAACATTGTGCTGCCGCCATCAGATAATCGAGTGCAAAATCGCGGTCCGACACGGCATCCAGGCTGTTGCGGGTCGGTGCGTCAAACCCCAGTGCCCTGGCAGTCGCATCGCGGTCGATTGGGAAACCGGTACCGGCCAGTGCTGCCGATCCGAGCGGACTTTCATTCAGCCGCGCCCGCGCATCGGCAAAGCGGCTGCGGTCGCGCCGAATCATCTCGTAATAGGCCATCAAGTGATGGCCCAGGGTTACCGGCTGCGCGATCTGCAGATGGGTAAAGCCGGGCATGATGCTGGCGGCATGTTCATCCGCGCGGGCAACCAATGCGCGCTGCAATTGCTCCAGCCCGGCATCGACCTGTTCCATCGCCTCGCGCACCCACAGGCGAAAATCTGTCGCGACCTGATCGTTGCGGCTGCGGGCCGTGTGCAGGCGCCCTGCCACCGGACCGATCAAATCGGCGAGGCGGCTTTCGGT
The DNA here is from genome assembly GCA_041741895.1 of Pontixanthobacter sp. Lineage (GTDB taxonomy): Bacteria > Pseudomonadota > Alphaproteobacteria > Sphingomonadales > Sphingomonadaceae > Allopontixanthobacter. The sequence continues at coordinate 1,029 of JBGSJO010000071.1, read as the reverse complement.
GGTCATGTGGATGTCTTCCAGATCCCAGTCTTCCGGCACGCCGTCCTTTTCATACTCTGCAGCGACCTGGTCCAGCCCATCGGTAATGCTGGCCGCATCGGCGGGCGTTACGATCCCCTGCGCGCCCAGCATGACGACATGGGCCTTGCTGGCGGCGATGTCCTGACGCCATAATGCCTTGTCGAACGGGATCGAGGCATTTATCTCGCGCATGATCGCGCTGGGCCCTTCGGCAAAGCGACCGCCCCACATCTGGTTGGAGCTTTTTGTGTCCTTAAGATTGTCGCTCACGCTGATATTGGCCCTTTCGCTGGGTGCCTGCGATAGGGAAGCCGCGCCGGACGCGCAAGAACAGGGCGAGTTGGACGGCGCGAAGGCCAGCTTGATCGGCACCATCGACCGCAGTCATGCGGGCGAGTTGTTGCCGGCAGTGGCGATCACTGATCCTGCGGGAAACCAGCTCAATACGGGCGCGCTGCAAGGCGAGCCGGTGTTGCTGAGTCTGTGGGCAACATGGTGCGCGCCATGCGTGGTTGAAATGCCGATACTGGACGGCCTGGCGGGCGAATTCGGCGACGCTTTGCGCGTGGTAACTGTCAGTCAGGATATGCAGGGCGCCGCCAAGGTCGAGAGGTTTTTCGCGGACAATAAATTCGTCAATCTGCAGCCATGGCTCGATCCCGACAATGCGCTGGGTTTCGCAATTGGTGGCGGAACCTTGCCGACAACGGTGCTGTATGATTCGCAAGGCCGTGAAGTGTGGCGGGTAATCGGCGAATATGACTGGTCGGGCGCCGAGGCAGGCGAAGCCGTTGCAGAGGTAATGGAATAGGGCGGTGCCCCGGTTTGCGGCCATTCCCCTTTTGAAATGGTGGGCGCTGACGGGCTCGAACCGCCGACCCTCTCGGTGTAAACGAGATGCTCTACCAACTGAGCTAAGCGCCCGAACTTTGCGTTCGGCCCGGATTCGTGTTCCGGAACGCCGCTAATAGCGGCGAAAGATTCAAAATCAATTGCCAATGGCGAATT
>JBGSJO010000070.1:0-8469 GCA_041741895.1 Pontixanthobacter sp. | reverse complement strand
TGCGGGCGACGTTCTGAATACGGCTCATGCGTCGTGGTACCCTTCTGTGGTACCCTGCCGAGGTGATTCACGGGAGGGCCAAACAGAAAGCCGTTTATTTTCAGGAACTTGGCGAGAAGTTGGCTGGGGTGGCAGGGATCGAACCTGCGAATGCCGATACCAAAAACCGGTGCCTTACCACTTGGCCACACCCCAGCAGCGCTGACCGGCAGCGCGGTCGCCTCTATAGCGTCCGCGCGGCGTATGGGAAGGGGCTTCCCCGCTTTTTTGAGCCTTTTCTGGGCCACGTTTATTTGCTGCAGGCTAGCGGGTTAGACTGCCTTGCCGGCAAAATCGGCGGCGGAATGGCGTTCCGACAGAATTTCATTCTCCTCGCCCCAGGTGCGGTTGACCATCCGCGCACGCTTGACCGCAGGGCGGGCGGAGATTTCCATCGCCCAGCGCGCGACGGCTTCATATTCGTGGATCGACAGGAATGTGCGCGCTTCATTGTAGATGATGCCTTCGACAAAGGGCGCAAACCACGGATATGTGGCCATATCGGCGATGGTGTAATCATCGCCGCCGAGGAACCTGCTTTCTTCCAGCCGGTTGTTGGCGACATCGAACAATCGCTTGGTTTCCATGGCATAGCGGTTGATCGGATATTCGTATTTTTCCGGCGCATAGGCATAGAAATGCCCGAAGCCGCCGCCGATGAAGGCTGCGCTGCCGACTTGCCAGAACAGCCAGCTGAGGACTTCCGCCCGCGGGGCGGCATCGGTGGGCAGGAACATGCCGAATTTTTCCGCCATATGCATCAGGATTGCTCCAGATTCGAACACCCGCACCGGCTGCTGCCCGCTGCGGTCGACCATGGCGGGGATTTTCGAATTGGGATTGATGCCCACGAAGCCGCTGGTGAACTGGTCCCCTTCGCCGATGTTGATCAGCCATGCGTCATATTCCGCGTCGGAATGCCCCGCCTCTAGCAATTCTTCGAAGATGATGTTGGCCTTCACCCCGTTGGGCGTGGCGAGGGAATAAAGTTGGAAAGGATGTTTCCCGACGGGCAGATCCTTTTCCACCTGCGCGCCTGCCGTCGGCCGGTTGATATTGGCAAAGCGTCCACCGCTCTCGCTGTCGAATGTCCAGACTGCGGGCGGGGTGTAAGTAGGATCGGCCAATGAAGAGTCCTTTCAGATGTGTCGTGCGTCGTTCGTAAGGTGGTTCGGCGAAGTTACAAGATGAAGCAAGCGTTGGTTTGCCCCTGCAAGACGACCTTGCCAAGTTGTATCCTTTTAGGATACTGGCGCGCCATGCACAAGGCAGGCCGCAAGATACGTGACTGGCGAGAGGCGCATTCTCCGCCGCTGTCCGCCAGTGAATTTGGCGCGCGTTTCGGCGTGCCGGACCCTTGGCCCAGCCGGACGGTTTATGGCTGGGAGGTCAAGGGGAAGATTCCCCGCCCGGGAGTGCAGAAACGGCTGGCAGAACTGGGCATCTGCGCCGCGCCGGATTGGCTGGAAGACGATGACGAGACAAGCGATCCTAACATGAAGGCGGACACATACAGCATGAAGACCAGCGATTTTCCATTCGAGTCGATCCACCGGCACGGCATGGTCCGGGTAGCCACCAGTACGCCCGACGTGCGGACCGCCGATGTTGCCTTCAACACCGCCGCCGTGCTGGAACAGGCGCGGGCCGCGCATGATGCCCATGTCGATCTGGTCGTCTATCCAGAGCTGTGCGTTTCGTCCTACGCGCTGGACGATCTGCATCTGCAATCCGCGCTGCTCGATGCGGTGGAGGATGCGCTGGTGGAGATTGCGGCGGCCAGTGCAAATATGACGCCAGTATTGCTGGTTGGCGCGCCGTTGCGCCGCAACGGGCGGGTGTATAATTGCGCGCTGGCGATTGCGGGCGGGCGAATTCTGGGCACGGTGCCCAAAAGCTTCCTGCCCAATTACCGCGAATACTACGAAAAACGCTGGTTCGCCAATGGCCGCCAGATCGAGGGATCGGACATTGCGATTGGCGGGGCGAAAGTTCCCTTCGGCACCGACCTGCTGTTTGCCGCCAGCGACATAGCCGGTTTCATCTTCCATATCGAGATTTGCGAGGATTACTGGGCGCCGACCCCGCCATCCACCCATGGCGCATTGGCGGGGGCGACGATCCTGACCAACCTTTCCGCATCCAACGTCACCATCGGCAAATCGGACGAGCGGCATTTGCTGGCGCGCGCGCAATCAGTCCGCGCGGTCGCGGCCTATGTCTATTCCGCCAGTGGCCACGGGGAAAGCACCACCGATCTGGCGTGGGACGGGCAGGGCATGACCTATGAATTGGGCGATCTGCTGGCGGAAAGCGAACGTTTCGGCCTGCATCCCGAACTGTGCATTGCCGATGTGGATACCGACCGTATCCTGGGCGAACGGATGCGGATGCAGACGTTCAATGATTCCGCCGAACACGCCGGTCGGCCGGAGGATCGGTTCCGCACGATCACTTTCGATCACCGTCCTGCGGCGGACGATATTGGCCTGATCCGCCCGGTCCGCCGGTTCCCCTTCGTGCCGGACCGCCTGCACAAACTGCATGAAGATTGTTACGAGGCGTTCAACATCCAGATCGACGGGCTGATGCGCCGGATCGAGGCCACCCATGCCAAATCGCTGGTGATCGGCATTTCCGGTGGGCTTGACAGCACCCACGCGCTGATCGTGGCGGCCAAGACGTGCGACCGGATGGGTCTGCCGCGCAGCTTCATCCGCGGGTACACCATGCCCGGTTTCGGTACCAGCGAGGGCACGAAGTCGAACGCATGGAAGCTGATGGAGGCGGTAGGGATCACGGCGGAGGAAATCGATATCAAACCCGCCGCCAGCCGGATGCTGGAGGATATCGGCCACGCTTTCGCAGATGGGCATCCGGTTTACGATACCGTATTCGAAAATGTCCAGGCGGGCCTGCGCACCGATTATCTGTTCCGGCTGGCTGGGCAGCATGACGGGTTCGTACTTGGAACGGGCGATCTGTCCGAACTCGCGCTCGGCTGGTGCACTTACGGCGTGGGGGATCAGATGAGCCATTACGGGGTGAATTCGGGCGTGCCCAAGACTCTGATCCAGTATCTCATTCGCTGGGCCACCCGCACCGACCAGTTCGACGCAGGGTGCAATGCGGTGCTGGCAGCGATCCTGGAGACCGAAATTTCGCCCGAACTGGTGCCCGCTGGCGCGGATGGCACTGTGCAGAGTACCGAAGAAACCGTCGGCCCGTATGAGCTGAATGATTTCTTCCTGCACCACATAATCCGTTTCGGCCAGCGCCCGTCCAAAGTGGCGTTTCTGGCGTGGCACGCCTGGCGCGATGCGGGCGCAGGGCTGTGGCCAGCCGAATTTCCGGAAGCGAAAAAGAACGAATATGATCTGGTGACCATCCGGTTCTGGCTGGAGAAATTCCTCCAGCGGTTCTTCGGCTTCAGCCAGTTCAAGCGCAGCGCGATGCCCAATGGTCCTAAAGTCAGCAGCGGCGGCGCGCTGAGCCCGCGCGGCGACTGGCGCGCACCCAGCGATGCGGTGGCCAACGTGTGGCTGAAGGAATTGCGCGACAATGTTCCCTGCGGTTGATCCTGATTTGTTGTTTTGCCCAAGCTGCTGTATTGAACTGCCCCGATAGGGGTTGAATAATGACCAGCGGACCCATCAACATTGCAGCCAGATTCGCGGCCAGATTTGCGGCAATTGTTGCTACGCTTTCGCTGGTGTCCGCGCCCGCCCAGGCACAATTCAGCGGTTTGACGCTGCCGTCCCCCAAGGCGCCAAGTACCGAAACCACCTCCGATGGCTGCCCCAAAGGCAAGAAGAAGGGCTTCGGCTCGTCGCTCCTTGGCAGTGTGGTTGGCAAGGTTGCGGGCGATGCCGCCTACCGCGCGGGGGTATCGCGGTGGCTGCCGATGGCAGAAGTTTCGGACCAGTTGACCAACGCCATCGCCTGCCGCCTCGATCCGGAGGAGCAGGTGCAGGCCGCAGAAGCCACTCTGGCGGCGACCCGCGGGGCCGAAGACGGCGCGGGCGCGCAAGTCGGATCCAGCGCAAGTTGGAAATCGAACACGCGCGAAGATGTTTCCGGCAGTTCCACCGTGGTGGGCCGCAATGATGACGAAGCGACCGGCCTTGAGTGCATCACCGTGACCGACGTGATTATCGTCAAGGGCGAGGAAACCACTGCCAACAAGCGCATGTGCCGCCCGCCCGGATCGGCGCGCTATTCTCTCGCGGTATGACTGCTGCGCGCATTCTGGGGTTGCTGGCCGCGATTGCCCTGCTCGGCGGGGCGAAGGGGATGGACCCGGTCAATCCGACCTGTCCTTTAAAACCTGATTGGGGTTCGGCCGCCCCGATGACGCTGACCCCGGCTGACAAGGGCGGCAAACGCGTGCTGATTGCGGACGGAATTGTCGATACCACGCTGCCTGCCCGCCTGGCTGCGGCCATTTCGGCGGACGAGCGGATCGAGGAAATCTGGCTGCGATCGCGCGGCGGCGATGCCCGTTCCGGCAATGCGGCGGGTAAGATCATCCGGTCCTATCCCGGCATGGTAACCCGAATACCCATGGGCTGGACCTGTTTTTCCTCCTGCAATTTCGTGTTCATGGGCGGTGATCGGCGGTTCGTGGAGCCGGGTGGGATATTCATGGTCCACATGTTCACCTACACCGGCCAGCGCGATGTCATCGACAGTGCAGTGAAGGATGGAAGCGATGGGACCACCCAGCTGATCGGTGAAATCGAGCAATTGAGCGCAATGCTCGCCAGCGAGGATAATGACTTCCTGATCCGCATGGGCATCAGCCGGCGGTTGTTGACGGAGATAATGTACCAGCAGGCGGCAACCGGCGGCGAGAATAACCAGGGCCAGCGCTATTGCCTGAGCCAGGAAGAAGCCCGGGAGTATAATGTAATGCCGGTCGAACGGGCTGGCTGAAATCCGGGCGCTGCACGCGGCCCCTGCGTCAAAAAAACGTCAATTCTGCGCTCTGCCGAAGTCAAGCCCGTGCCGCATCTGGACTTGGGCCGCTGCCGGGGTACATCGTGCATCCAAGGTCGCACCTTTGCCGTGAACGCCAGATCGGCGGCCAGGGCGCTGCCGGGAATGCTGCCTTGCCACAATCATTCGCTGAAAACCGCTGGGTGCTGGATCAGAGCCGCCCGCTGCGTCTGTTCACCCTGTTCATTCTGTATGTAACGCAGGGCGTGCCCATCGGGCTGTTCTGGTTTGCCATTCCCGCGTGGATGGCGGCCAATGGGGCGAGCGCAGCGGATGTTGCCTATGTGCTCGGATTTACCGCGCTGCCGTGGACGCTGAAACTGGTGAACGGGTTCCTGATGGACCGGTATACCTTCCTGCCGATGGGGCGCAGGCGGGTCTGGCTGATCGGCGCGCAATTGGTGATGATCGCCGCGCTGCTGATGTGCGCCGTGATTGCCCCGGCTTCCAGCAATGTCGGAATGCTGGCGGCGGCGGGGTTTGTGGTCAATCTGGCAACAACCTATCAGGACGTCGCGGTCGACGGGCTGGCCGTGGACATCATGGAGGAAGAGGAGCGCGCCCGGGCCAGCGGGATGATGTTCGGCGGGCAGGCCATCGGCATCGCAATTTCCACTGCCAGTACGGGATTTGTGATTTCGCAATTCGGCGCATCGGCGGCCTATCTGCTGTCGGCGCTGTTTATCGGCGTCATCTCCCTTTATGTCGTGCTGCTGCGTGAACGGCCGGGCGAACGACGCCTGCCGTGGAGCAAAGGCACCGCGAATGCGCGCAATCTGGCGATCCAGGCCGAAGCGTGGTGGCCTATCCTCAAAACAACCTTCATTTCACTGATCAAGCCCGCCAGCCTCCTGTGGGTCCCTGTCCTGCTGACGCGCGGATTTCACTATGGCGCGCTGACCGGGCTGACCCCGATGATCGGCACCGGCTATGTCGGTTGGGACGAAGCGGAGATTACCTCTATCACCGGCACGGCCGGTCTGGTGGCGGGGCTGTTGGGGCTGACGCTGGGCGGGTGGCTGGGTGACAGATTCGGCGCCAGGATTTCCACCATCGGGATGTTCGCAATGTTCATCCTGATGAGCGCGATCATGTATCTGGGAATTGCGCTGTGGTCCGATGCAGCCTTCTTCTCGGCCTTTGTCTTCACCTGGCTGGCACTGGACACGCTGATCACCGTTGTGGCCCTGCCGATTTCCATGCGGCTGTGCGATCCGAAGGTCGCCGCGACCCAGTTCACGCTGTATATGGCCTGTTCCAACTTCGGCACAACGCTGGGTGCAAGTGCACTTGGCCTTGCCGATCAGATTGGCGGATTGCGCAGTCTGTTCCTGATGGTGATGGGTTTGCACATCATCGGGCTGATCGTGATGGTCTTTGTCAGATTTCCGCGCCGCAAGGGACAGCCGAGCTTTGCCGCAAGTGCAGTGGCGGACCAGATGCCGCAAGGGGAAGGAGTGGTTCCGGTGCACAATTGACGGGTAGCTGCGACGGGGGCGAGCGGATGGCGTTGAGAAACTTGCGGCGTTCGGGATAAAATTGGCCTACAGTCGGTTGTAGATTGAAACCCCGCAACAGAAAGCATCCATGGCCCGCATCGCCGCAATCGCGACCGCAATTCCTGATCTGGATTTCGAACCGGATTACCGCCGCTGGGCCATGGCGCAGCTGGGCGAATCGCGCGAAGCGAAGCTGTATGAACGCATGGCCGGGCGTTCGGGCATCGAACATCGCTGGTCGGTGCTGTCCGAAGAGGACGCAAAGCTGGATCAGGGCCGCGGGCTGTATGGTGGTCCGGCCGAACCCAGCACGGCGCAGCGGATGGAAATCTATGCAAAGGCCGCGCCCGAACTTGCGCTCAAGGCGATCGAGAAACTGCCGCCTCTGGGCACCATCACGCATATCGTGGTGGCCAGCTGCACCGGCTTTGTCGCGCCGGGCGTGGACCAGATCATCGCCCGTCGGCTCGGCCTGCCCGATGATGTGGAACGGGTGCTGGTCGGATTCATGGGCTGCTATGCCGCGGTTACCGCGCTGCGCACCGCGCGTCATATCGTCCGCTCCGAAGCCGATGCGCGGGTGCTGGTCGTCACCGTCGAGCTTAGCAGCCTGCATCACCAGCAAGATTTCGACATCGAACCGCTGCTGGCGGGTGCGCAATTCGGTGACGGGGCGGCGGCGGCAATCGTCACCGCGTCCGGCGCAGGGCTGGAACTGCGAGGCGGGATATCGGCGGCGCTGGAAGACAGCGCCGAACTGATTACCTGGGATATTGTCGACACCGGCTTCAAGATGCGCCTGTCGGGCGAAGTTCCGGGGCGTATCGCCGCCGCCATTGCGCGCCCCGAAGTGCGCCAGCGGATCACCGGCGGTACTCCGGTGGCGGAAATTGACGCTTGGGCTGTCCACGCTGGGGGCCGGTCGATCCTGGATGCAGTGGAAAACGGGCTGGATCTGGCGCGCGGTTCGCTGGAGGATAGCCGCGAGGTCCTGCGCAGCTGCGGCAATATGTCCTCATCCACCCTGATGTTCGTGCTGGAACGGATCATTGCCCAAAAACCGACGCGCGGTGTTGCGCTGGCATTTGGCCCTGGACTGGCGATGGAGGGGCTGCATTTCGGCTGGCTGGGCGCGTAATGCACCATGCTTGAGGCGCGCCGCATCGAAGAAGAATTGATGGACGATCCGGCGCTGGACCCGGCGGTATATACCAGTGTCCTGCACGATCTGGCGAAGGTCAACCGAGTGACGATGGCGCACCGCCCGACATTGGCCTTCCTCGAACGCGCGGTCGGCGGCCGCAAGAGTTTCCGCCTGCTCGATGTCGGCTTTGGCGATGGTGACATGCTGCGACAGATTGCCCGCTGGGCCGCAAAACGCGGCATCGCGGCGGAGCTGATCGGGGTCGATCTGAACGAAAAGAGCGTGGCCGCTGCGAAGGAGGCTACGCCGCATGGCCTGCCGATCACCTACCGGGCCGGGGATTACGCAGAACTTGCCGGAGAGGGGTTCGACTGCATCGTCTCCAGCCTCGTCGCGCATCACATGACGCGCGGGCAATTGCTAGATTTTCTTCGGTTCATGGACCGGGAGGCTGCTGCTGGGTGGCTGGTCAACGATCTCCACCGCCACGGGTTCGCCTATCTTGGTTGGCCGGCGCTCGCATGGTTGATGCGCTGGCACCGGATCGTGCAGCATGACGGCCACCTCTCCATTGCGCGCAGTTATCGCCCGCAGGAATGGCCCGAACTGCTGGACGCGGCGGGAGTGCGCGGCGCAAGGGTGTTCCGTGTGTTTCCCTTCCGCCTGTGCGTCGAAGCGCGGCGGTGAGCGATCGGCCGCTGATTTTGGGCGCAGGGCCGGCTGGAGCGATGGCCGCCATCATGCTTGGCCGCGCCGGGGCGGAACCCATTCTGATCGACCGCGACGCCA
>JBGSJO010000069.1:0-32639 GCA_041741895.1 Pontixanthobacter sp. | reverse complement strand
GCGGCCCGCCTGCTGGATCGCGGCGACCAGCCGGGGGTACACGCCGCAGCGACACAGATTTGGCACCGCCGCCTCGATCTGTTCCTTTGAAGGGTCGGAATTGCGCTGGATTAGCGCGGCGGCGGCTATGGCGATGCCCGGAGTGCAGAAACCGCACTGGATCGCCTGCTGCGCCACCAGCGCTTGCTGCACCGGATGCGACCGGTCGCGCGACAACCCCTCGATCGTGGTGACGAAGCGCCCTTCCGCCTCGGCAATGGTGATCAGGCAGCTGCGCAGCGCCTCCCCGTCGATCAGCACCATGCAGGCCCCGCAATCGCCGGTGCCGCAGCCATATTTGGTGCCGGTGAGATTGGCGGCATCGCGCAGCGCCCACAGCAGCGGCGTTTCGGGATTCATGGCGAATTCTACCGGTCGATCGTTCACCGTCATGCGCGGCATGGCGTCAGTCGCGCCAGCTGCTGTCGATCCGGTCTATCTTCCGCTTCCACGCCTCGAAATCGGCATAGCCCGGGCCGCCCGGCGCCTGAGCCTGGCTGATATCGCGCTGATGGACGGCAATCACATCGTCGGAAACATGAATGGGTTTGCCCATCGACATGACCGCGAGCTGGATTTCGCAAGCCCGCTGCAGTGCCCAGGTCTGCACGAACATCTCGTGGATCGTCCGGCCCATCACCACCGGCCCGTGGTTACGCAGCATCAGAATGCGCTTGTCGCCCAGGTTCTTTACCAGCCGCTCGCCTTCCTCGGCGCGCACGGTGACGCCTTCGAAATCGTGATAGCCAACCTGGCCGATGAAATTGCAGGCATAGAAATTAACCGGCAGAATGCCGCCTTCGCTGCTGCACACCGCCATAGTGGCGGTGGTGTGCATGTGGCAGATAGCGTTGGCGGCGGGCACATGTTCATGGAAATAGGCATGCTGGGTAAAACCGGCCTTGTTCACCGGATAAGGGCTGCCATCCAGCGTGTTGCCGCGAATATCGATCTTGACCAGATTTGACGCCGTGACTTCGGAATAAAGCAGGCCGAACGGGTTGATTAGGAACGCGTCATCCTCCCCTGGTACGCCAAAGGAAATGTGGTTGTAGATCGATTCCGACCAGCCCATGTGGTCGAAGATCCGGTAACACGCCGCAAGGTCTTGCCGGGCCTGCCATTCCGCTTCACTACATTCGACCTTGGGTTTCAGCTGCGTCGCCATCGTTCTCTCCTGACATCGTGATCTTGCCCTTTATCGCACGGGTGCGGCGCGGCCTGCAAGGACGGGTTTTGCGTAGATCGGTCAAACCGCTTTGCACGGGCGGCTGGTCCGGCTAACGCCCGGCCATGAGCGAGGCGGCAAAACTGACACGCGGGACAATTCGCGGGCATCTCGTCACCCAGACATTACCAATGATCTTCGCGGTGGCGGCGGTCATGTCGATCGGACTGATCGATTCCTATTTCATAGGCCAGTTGGGCAGCCGGGAACTGGCCGCAATCAGTTTCATCTTCCCGATCACCATGGCGCTCAGCAGTCTGGGTGTCGGCGTATCGGTGGGGATCAATTCGGTGATTGCGCGGTCGCTGGGCGAAGGCGATGTCCAGCGCGCAGCGCGGCGGGCGAATTTCGGACTGGTCTTTGCGATCATGATGGGCACCGTCCTGGCGCTGCTGCTACTGGCCCTGGTCGATCCGCTGTTCCGCCTGATGCAGGCCCCGGCGGAATTGATGCCGCTGATCCGCGCCTATATGGTGCCCTTCGCGGCGGGATTTCCGCTGCTGATGGGCATCATGGGGATCAATGGTGTTCTGCGCGGACAGGGCGAAGCGAAGCGAACCTCGATGATCTCGGTGACCTATGCCAGCCTCAACTGGGTGCTCGATCCGATCCTGATCACCGGCGCTTTCGGGATCGGGGGTTTTGGCATCGCCGGTGCTGCCTATGCCTCCATCGCGGGTTATGCGGTCGCGCTGGTGTTTGGCGTGTATCTGATGAACACAACTCCACTGCCGATCAATCTGAAATTACTGAAGAAGTGCGATCTGGGCGCTTCGTTCAAGGCCATCGTGAGCGTTGCAGGGCCGGCATCTTTTTCCAATGCAATCAACCCGATCGGCCTTTCGGTGCTGACCGCACTGATCGCCAGCCAGGGCCAGGCAACCGTGGCCGGGTTCGGGGCCGCGGGCCGATTGCAAAGCTTTGCCGTGGTGCCATTGCTCGCCCTGTCATCCTCCATCGGGGCGATCGTCGGCCAGAATTGGGGCGCGAAGAAGCCCGAACGATCGCAGCGCGCGATGTTGTGGGCGGGGATTTTTGCCACCGGTTACGGGCTGGCGCTGGCGGTGGTGCTGTTTGCTGCCGGGGAATGGTTCGCTGATTTCTTTACCGAAGACCCTGCGGTTATCGCTGCATTCGCCAGCTATCTTTCGATCGCGGCGTGGGGCTATGCCGGATATGGCGTGCTGATCATCAGTAACGGGGCGCTGAACGGGGTCGGCCGCGCCGGAACCGCGCTGGTGCAATCTTTCGCCCGGGTATTCCTGGTGATGCTGCCGTTCGCATGGATATTGCGGCCAGGCTGGGGCGCGGAGGCAATTTTCGCGGCTGAACTGGCCGCCAATGTCATTGGCGGTGCGGTCGCCGGAATTGTCGTATGGCGGGTGCTGCGTGCCGGCTATCCGCAGCCCGCCGCTTCCCACTAACAGTTAATTAACCATCAGGCTCCATAGCTTCGGAAGCTATTTTCGGGGATGTGTATCAATGGACGATCTGCTGGCAGAATTCGTCGCGGAAACGCGCGAAATGCTTGAGGCAATCGAGGGCGAAATCGTCGCCTGGGAAGCCGATCCGGGCGACCGGGCGCGGCTGGATTCGATTTTCCGCTTCGTCCACACGGTGAAGGGCAATTGCGGCTTCTTCGATTTCCCCCAACTTGAAAGCCTGAGCCATGCTGCCGAAAGCGCGCTGGCCGAAGTGCGTGCGGGACGGCGCAGCGCAGATGTTCAACTGGTCAATGGCGTGCTTGCGATTATTGACCGGATCGGGCAGTTGACCGACCAGATCGAGATCGGCGAGAACCTGACTACAACGGGCGATGATATGCTGATCGCCATGCTGGATAATACTGCAGAGGAAACCAGCGAACCGCAGGAAATCCAGGCAGTCGAAACCTTCTCCGCCAGATCCAACACCCCCTCCTCGACGCCGCGCAGCATCCGTTTGCCGGTAGAATTGCTCGACCGGGTGATGAGCGGCGTGTCAGACATGGTTCTGGCGCGCAACGATCTGGCGCGCCGACTGCGCGCATCAGGCTCCGAACCGGCAGTAGACGGCCCGTTCGAACGGCTGTCGGGCATCCTGAACGATGTACGCGAAGCGACCACCAGGATGCGCATGCAACGCATCGAACATCTTTATAATCCGGTGCCGCGGCTGGTCCGCGACCTGTCTGCCGAACTGGGCAAGCAGGTCATGGTCGATCTGGAGGGCGAAGACGCGGAGATGGACCGCGAAATGATCGAAATGATCCGTGACCCGGTGACCCATATCATCCGCAACGCCATCGACCACGGGATCGAAACCCCCGCCGAGCGCCGCGCCGCTGGAAAGCATGAAATCGGCTTGCTGAGCATGACCGCGCGCCAATCCGGCAACCGCATTTCAGTCATGATCAGCGATGACGGCAGGGGTCTCGACTGCGCCCGGCTGGGCAGCAAGGCGGTGGCCGCCGGACTTCTAACCGAGGCGCAACTGGCCGAAATGTCGCGCGAAGACTTGCACCAGCTGATTTTCGAGCCGGGCCTGTCCACCGCGGAAACTGTCAGCGAAGTGTCCGGTAGAGGCGTCGGCATGGACGTGGTTCGCGCAAATCTGGACAAGATTGGCGGAACTATCAGGGTGCGCAGTACGCCGGGCGAAGGGACTTTGTTTGTCCTGGCAATCCCGCTGACCCTGAGCATCGTCGCAGGTCTGACGGTGGCAGTGAGCGATCAGCGTTTTGCGGTCCCGCGTTCTTTTGTCGAGGAAATTATTCATGGCGCGGCCAGTTCGCTGGAATTTACCAGGCTGGGCGATGCCGATCTGGTGACGTTCCGGGGACGGCGGATACCCTGTCTGTCCCTCGCCCGGGTGCTCAACCTGCGTGAGGTATCCGATCTGCGGCAGGAGACACTGCTGCTGATCCAGCTCGGCACTGGCGACCTGTTCGCGCTGGCTGTCGACCGGGTGTTCGATCACGAGGATCTGGTCGTTAAACCGCTGGCGCCTGCGGTCATGGCGACCGGGATCTACGCCGGCACCACGCTGCTCGACGATGGCAGCCCGATTCTGATGCTGGATGTCTACACCATCGCTGCGCAGAACGGTCTGGTCAGCGATGTTCGCATTCGCCCGGCGGGCCGTGACGAACAGGTTCAGCATGCCGCTGCAAAAACCCGCCCGATCATGCTGTTTGTCGGTATGGACGGCCGCCGCCGCGCGATCGACATGAATTTGGTCCGCCGCATCGATGTCCTGTCACGCGATGCCGTGGATATCGAGGGAGATCGTGCCCAGATCGTGATCGAGGGCGCAATCCTGCCGCTCGTCGGCCTGAATGATCGACCCCTGCCGGAAGGCAAGATCAAGCTGCTGCGCCTGTCGGACGGGCATTGCGAACTGGCCTATGCCGTTTCTGAAGTTGCGGATGCCGCAGCTATCGAGAGTGAAATTGTACCAAGCGACGCAGATTCGTCGATCGAGGGGGTCACCCTGGTCGGCGGCCAGCCAATCCCGATTATCGACGGATTGGCCCTGTTTGCCCGGCATGGCCGGACAATCCGGACAGACACCGCCCTTACGTGCCGACTGCCGGCCGATGACGATTGGTCCAGGACGATGCTCCACCCCCTGGTCCAGGCCGCCGGTTACCGCATTACCACCTCAGCCGAGGATTCCGCTGACGTCATCATCGTAATGGAGGAACAGGCCGTTCCCGCAGACACTGCGGCAACCGTAATCCGGATCTATTCCGACGCCGACCAACCTGGGAGCGCGGATTGCGGAATTTACAGGTATGACCGCGACGCCTTGATGGGCGCGCTCAAACATGCCCGGGCAGGAAAAAGCCAATGAATGAATTGCTGGTCATGGCCCGGATTGCCGGAAAACGCGCGGCATTCCGTGCGGTCGAAATCCAATCGGTGATCGAAATTGAGAGCATCTCCCCGGTTCCGCGCGCGCCCGATTTCATTACCGGACTGACCGCCATGCGCAGCCGATCTCTGACTGTGGTCGATTGCCGCAAATCGCTCGGTCTCTCGGTCGGAGCAGCCCCGGGCGTCCGCGCCGCCGTGGTGGAGGTAGAGGGTCATCTTTATGCGCTGCAGGTGGACCAGGTGGAAGATGTGGCCGAGGCCCGATCGGCACCGGAACCGGTTTCCGGCGGATTGGGCGAAGCATGGCAGCGCGTATCGCTGGGCATGGTTGAAACAGACGATGGCCCGGCAGTGTTGATCAATGTTGAAAGCATGATCGCGGGGCCGCCTGCGAACCCTTCGGCTAGCAAACCGGGCACGGCCAGGAAACCGGGAAATAAACCAATCGGGGTGTCCGCTTAAGCGGATGGTTACTTTAAGCCCGTAAGGCAGCAGATGAAAAAGGATGGTACAATCATGAAGAGCTGCCTCGTAGTCGACGATTCGCGGGTGATCCGCAAAGTGTCGCGCCACATTCTGGAAAGCCTCGGTTTCGCCGTCTCCGAAGCGGAAAATGGGCAAATTGCGCTGGATCATTGCCTCGATGCGATGCCCGATGTGATCTTGCTTGACTGGAATATGCCGGTCATGTCCGGCATCGAATTCATCGTCCAGTTACGCAAGCAATCCGGTGGTGACGTGCCTAAGGTTGTCTTCTGCACCACAGAAAACGATATCGCCCATATCCGCGAAGCGATCAGCGCCGGGGCCGACGAATATGTCATGAAACCATTCGATCACGAGACCCTGCAGATAAAATTGCAGTTGGTTGGCATGGCCTGAGGGCCAGCCAGTGACCCGCCGCCTTTTCTCCTTGGCGCCCCGGGCGGGGGCCGGATCTGTATCGTCACGTCAGGCCCGCGAGGTGCCTGTACGGGTGATGATAGTCGATGATTCGCTGATCGTACGCACCGTCCTGTCCCGCATTATCGGAGAGGCTGACGGGTTTGAAATTGCGGCGAAAGCCAGCAGCGCGGAACTGGCGATCGCAGATCTCGCGGACAAGACTGTCGATGTGATCCTGCTCGATCTCGAGATGCCTGGCAGGGGCGGCCTTGATGCGCTGCCCACGATCCTGACTGCGGCTAAGGGCGCCCAGATATTGGTCGTATCCTCCCTGACCGAAGATGGCGCGGAACATACCATCGCTGCGCTGCGCATGGGCGCCGCCGACACCATGCTCAAACCGCGATCGGGTGGCTTCGATCAAGCCTATCGCACTGCTTTGCTGGAAAAAATTCGCGCGCTTGCACCAGCCGGTCGCTTATCCGACCGATCAACTCGGCCGGAAGATTCGAGCGCCGGTTTGGCGGCAGGCGATGCAGGCTGCCCAACCTTGCGCAAATCATCGAACAAAACGCCCAGGATCATCGCTATCGGCGCGTCCACCGGGGGTATCCATGCGCTGTGTATCCTGCTGCGCAATCTGCCGCCGCAACTGGATTTGCCAATCCTGGTTACGCAGCATTTGCCCGAAAGCTTCATCCCGGTTTTCGCGCGGCAGCTGGAAACAGCCGGAGCACGCAAGGCAGTAGTGGCCGGTGTGCGCACCCCGATCGAACCGGGCCGCATCCACATCGCCCCGGGAAGCGGCCATATGATGATCCGCGAAATTGGCGGGCGGCTGGTAACGGAAATCGGCCATTTCCCGGTTGCCAGCGGCTGCAAACCATCGGTCGATCCCATGTTCGAAACCCTGGCGGAGACCACCGGCGGGCATGCTCTGGGCATTGTGCTGTCAGGTATGGGGCGCGACGGGGTTTATGGCGCAGCAAAGCTGGTACAGGCGGGCGGCGCGATCATTGCTCAGGATGAAGCCAGCAGCGCGGTTTGGGGCATGCCGCGCGCTGTTGCCGAAGCGGGGTTGACCAGTGCGATTTTGCCGCCAGCCCAGATTGCCAGCCGCATAGCCGTGAATTGCGGAGCTGCAGCGTGGAAGTGAGCGAAATTTCTCACCGGATCATAGCAGATCTGCTGGCCGACCGATCAGGACAGCAATTGACCGAAAGCCGCCGCTGGCGGATCACATCTGCCCTCAGCGGAATTTTCCGCGAGCGCGGCATCTGCAATACCGATCAACTGGTTTGCCTGCTGGCAGAACCGCAGGGCAATGAACTGGCCCGGGATGTGGTCGAGGCGCTGCTGAATAACGAAACATACTTCTTTCGCGACCGGGTGATGTTCGAATTGCTGGACAAGCAAGCCCTGCCCGCTCTTGCAAAAAGGCGCCAGGACACCAAACGCCTGTCGATCTGGTCAGCGGGCTGCTCTACCGGGCAGGAATCCCTTTCATTGGCAATGATGTTTACCGAACAGCCCCAGCGTTGGGCCGGTTGGACTATCGAAATCCTGGGTACCGATGTCTCGGCAGCGGCGATAAAAACGGCCAAGCGTGGGTGCTACAGCCAGTTTGAAATTCAGCGCGGCCTTAGCATCAGCCAGATGATCGCCCATTTCGACGAAACATCCGGCGGGTGGCAGGCGAGCCGGAAATTGCAACGCATGATCCGCTACAGAATCGGAAATTTGCTTGATTCACTGGATGAAATCCAGCGCCACGATCTGGTGCTGTGCCGCAATGTCATGCTGTATTTCGATGAAGTGACCCGCGAACGCGCATTCAAACGGGTGTCCCAGAACATGGCGCAGGATGGGCTGCTGATGCTGGGGGCAGGCGAGACTACCGTAGGGCGGACCGGCGCATTCATGCCGGCACCCGGCATGCAGGGATTGTACACCAAGTCCGCTGGGGAATCGCTATCGAGCCGGTGGCAGAAAGGCAGTGCCAAAACGCCCGCCGATCCCATTCCAGCCGCAGCCGGGGCCGGGGCACGGCAATCATCACGGTAAATTCCCGCTTAACTGTTCTTTAGTCAGATCGGCTTAAGCTGTCATGAAGAGGTCGGGATATCACCGGCCCGCGGGGGCAGCATGACAAGATTTCTAAACGGCTTAGGATTAAACCCAAGATTGCTGGTGTTCGTGCCGATGCTGGTCCTGACCCTGATCTTTGTCACGACCAGCATGGTGCTGATCCTCAGCGACGACGTGCCGCGGGCCTCAGCCTCCGCACTCGTCATCGGCGGCATTGCCACCTATTCGCTGGCCGCTGCATTCTTGGCCCATGTCGGGATCAAGACGGTGGACGAACTCCAGCGACTAGGACTGACCGACCTTCTGAGCGATCTGCCCAACCGGCGGGCGCTGCACCACCATGCGCAGACCAAAACCAAACCGGACGATGAACTGGCGGTTGCCCTGATTGACCTCGACGGGTTCAAGATCATCAACGATCTTTATGGCCACCAGGTCGGCGATCAGGTGATCAAGGAAATTGCAGGCATGTTGCGCAATGTTTGCGGCGGCGATGCCGTGGCTTACCGGCTTGGCGGGGATGAATTTGCAATTGGCATGGCTGGCCCGCTCGCTGGTACAATCCTCGAGGGGATTTGCCGCAATTTGCTTGAACAGCTATCCCAGACCATCCCCATCGAAGATCGCCGCATCGGCATCGGGGCCAGCATCGGCCTGGCGCGCTCCAGCCCGGAGGATCGCCCGAGTTCGTCCGAATTGCTGCGCCGCGCCGATGTGGCGATGTATGTCTCCAAACGCGGCGGAAAAATGCGCTGCACCTGGTTCCGTCCGGCTTTTGACCGCAATCTCCAGGCCATTCGCGACATGGAAGATGAATTGCGCGATGGTTTGCTCAACAATGAATTCCAGGTCCATTACCAACCACTGGTAGATGCCACTTCACGCCAGGTCGTCGCAGTGGAATCGCTGCTTCGATGGGAACGTCCTGATGGCAAGCTTGTCAGCCCGAGTGTCTTTATACCGATCGCCGAGGAATCTGGTCTGATAAATGCGATTGGCCTGTGGGTGCTGCGCCAGAGCTGCCAGGATGCCTTGGGCTGGAACGGGATCAGGCTCGCCGTCAATATCTCGGCCGCGCAATTGCGCAATCCGGAATTTCCGGTTCAGCTGGGCCAAATTATCGAGGAAACAGGCTTTCCTGCCGAGAGGCTGGATCTGGAAATTACCGAAACCTGTCTGGTGCTCAATCCGGCGGTGGCTGAACGCAGCCTCGATATCATTCGCGGCTTCGGGGTGAACGTGGTCCTTGATGATTTCGGCACCGGTTATGCCTCGATAGGCTTCCTGCGCCAATTCCGGTTTGAAAAGCTGAAGCTTGACCGGTCCTTGATCACCAATTCCGCAGTCGATGAAAGCTTGCGGGCAATGATGGTATCCAGCATTTCCATGGCCCGCGCGCTGAATATGGATGTCACCGCTGAAGGCGTTGAAACGCAGGCGCAAGCCGATCTGGTTCGGGCGGCCGGTTGCGACCAGATTCAAGGCTGGCTGTATTTCAAAGCCATGCCCGCACAAGACATTGAACAGCATCTGTTGGCGCCAGCCATCGGCACCGACTACGGACCAACCGGCATACAGGCCGCACCAACAAAAAAACAGGAGAACGCGGCAGCATGAACGCCATGACCGAAATTATGCCAGAAGTCGGGATTGACGAAAGCGGGGCCAGCACACCGCAATTGCCACGCGGCTCAGCGGACAGCTATACCGCAGGTCCAGCATCCCGGAACAGGCTGAGCAACTGGTTCGCCCAGCAGTCCATAGCCGGGAAATTGCGGGCAACATTCGGCGGCAATCTGGCCTTTGCGCTAATGATCGCTGCTTCGGTCCTGCTCGGCTACACCCTGCTGTGGAACAAATCCCAGACCATCAGCCAGCAATATGAGCTGACGCTGGGTGCGGCCGAAAGCATGGGCGACATTGCGGAAATTCGCCGCCTATCCGGCCAGTATCTCGTTTCGAAAGACCAGTCCGACGCGGTTGCTGCGATTACCGCTGTCACTGAAGAAAAAGGGCTTGTCGCAGCCATGCGGGAATTCATCGATCCGCGCCAAACGGAGGTTACCCGTGAACTCGGCCAGATCGATGATGGTCTCACCGCCATGGGAACTGCCATCGGGCAGTCCGATGCAAAGGGCGTAGCCAGCGCCGGATTGGCCTTGACCAAAGCTTCCGAAGCGCTCTCTGGTCAATTGGCGGCCCAGGTGAAACTGCTGAACGAAGAACACAGCCGCCTGCTGACCCAGCAGATCATCGGCTTCATGCTTTTGGTCATCCTCGGGGTTGTTTCATCGCTGCTTGTGATGCGGTTTTTCCAACGTGACATCGGCGACGTGATTGCCGAAATCACCGAACAGATGGCTGCCTTGGCCAAGGGCAGGAAAGACCTGACCATTCCAGGCCGCGATCGCGCGGATGAAATCGGCAAAATGGCGCGTACCCTGGAGCAATTCCGCCTGGTGGCTTTCGAACTGGAAAAACTGCAAGCGGATGCCGCCGAACGTGCGAAACTCGCCTTGGCCAAATCAGCGGAAGAAGCCGAGGAACGTGAATCTCGCCGCAAGCAACGGACACAAATGCTGTCCAAGATGGCAAGCAAATTCGAACTGACCATCGGCGATATCGTCAGCAGCGTCGCAGCTGCGTCCACCCAGCTCAAGACCACCGCCGGGGCGATGGAGAAAACCGCGGAAACCGCTTCCGACCAAGCCAGCCGCGCGGCGCATTCGATGGAGGAGGCATCCACCGGTGTGACCGCAGCAGCAGCAGCCAGCGACGAATTTGCAATGTCGATCGGTGAAATAAGCCGTCAGGCAGCAACATCGGCAGAATTGGCCCGCAAGGCATCTGATTCCGTTGAAGTAGCCGATGGCAAGATGTCGATCCTGGCAGATTCCGCATCGCAGGTAGGGCAGGTAGTCGAATTGATCCAGTCCATTGCCAAACGGACCAATCTTCTCGCGCTCAATGCTTCGATAGAAGCCGCGCGCGGCGGCGAAGCAGGTCGCGGATTTGCGGTGGTGGCGTCCGAAGTCAAGGAACTGGCGGCCCAAACCAGCCGCGCGACCGAGGAAGTTGCCGGGCAAATCCGTGCCATGCAGAATTCAACCAATGAATCCGTCCACGCGCTGCGTTCGATCAGCACACAGGTCGAACAGCTTGAAACCACCGCAATCTCGATTGCTTCTGCCGTGGACCAGCAATCTGTTGCCGGGCATGATCTGGCGCGCAGTATCGACCTGGCAGCGCGCAGCAGCGACGAGGTTTCATCTGGTATCGGCAATGTGAAGGAAAGCTCGCTGGCGACGGGGGCGGCGGCATCGCAGGTCTTGAATTCCGCGACTGACCTGGAAGGCCAGGCCGCCACATTGCGCAATCAGGTGGATATGTTCCTGCAGCGCATTCGCAACGATCAGGATTGATCTGCCGGGAAATAAACCGGTTCATAACCGGGTGCCCATGGCTTCAGCTTGTCCATCACGCCTTTGAACAAGGGCGATGCCAGCTGTGCTT
The DNA here is from genome assembly GCA_041741895.1 of Pontixanthobacter sp. Classification (GTDB taxonomy): domain Bacteria; phylum Pseudomonadota; class Alphaproteobacteria; order Sphingomonadales; family Sphingomonadaceae; genus Allopontixanthobacter. The sequence continues at coordinate 21,029 of JBGSJO010000069.1, read as the reverse complement.
CGAGCCAGCGCTGAAGTCGGGGCAATGGCTGGCCCGCGAACCATTCCCGGTCGGTTGCCGCGAACTGGCGAATGAACGGCATGATCGCCAGATCGGTCAGCCCGCGCCGGTCGCCCGACAAATATGGCTGCGCCGCCAAACAGCCTTCCAGCACCTGCAAATGGTCCATCGCCGCAGCGCGATGTTCCGCAGCATCGCAATTCTGGTAACGACCCGGATATTTATACCGGTCGAGATGGTATTTGAACGGACCATCGTTGACGGCGATCAAGGCGCTGTTATCCCGTTCCAGCCAGCCTTCAGGATCACTGCGCGCAAGGGCCCAGCGCATCACATCGATGCTCTCGTCGATCACTTCTCCGCCGGGTAACACCAGCACGGGTACGGTGGCCTTGTCAGACGCCTCGATCAGGGCTTCCGGCTTGGCCGACAGTTTCACTTCACGCACTTCGCAGCGCGTGCCGCTGACCAGCAACGCCAGCCGTGCCCGCATAGCATAGGGGCACCTGCGGAAACTGTAGAGAACCGGCATCGCAGTCATTTGGGACGTTTATTCGGCTTCAGCCGCGCCCCGACATGGGCGATCCCCGCCTCTGCAGCTTTCATTTCCTGACGCTGGCGTTCGCGGTATCCGGCGCGCTGCGCTTCGGTTCGCTCGCCATAGCAGGCGGGGCAGCTGACGCCTTCTTCGAACAGGTTGGATGCGGCATCATTTTCAGTCAACGGTCGGCGGCAGGCGTGGCATAGCCGGTACGATCCGCGGGCAAGGCCCTGCCCCACCGTCACTCGCTGGTCGAAGACGAAGCATTCGCCTTCCCACAATGTTTCTTCGGCAGGCACGGTTTCGAGATATTTCAGGATGCCGCCCTTGAGGTGATAGACATCCTCCACCCCTTCGGATTTCAGGAATGCGGTCGATTTCTCGCAGCGAATGCCGCCGGTGCAAAACATTGCGACCTTGGGCGCTCTGGCCCCGCCCTCCAACCGGCCCTGCCCCAGCAACTCTTCGCGCTGCGCCCGGAACCATGCCGGAAAATCGCGGAAGGTTTTCAGGTCGGGATCGATCGCTCCCTTGAATGTGCCGACAGCAGTTTCGTAATCATTGCGAGTATCGATCACAATGGTATCGGGATCGCTGATCAGCGCATTCCAGTCGCCCGGCGCAACATAGTGGCCCACATCGGCCAGCGGGTCGATGTGGGGCTGGCCCATGGTCACGATTTCGGGCTTGATCCGCACCTTCATACGGTGGAACGGCATCGTGACCGCGCGTGAAAATTTCACCTCCAGATTATCGAAACCGGGGATCGAGCGGAGGCCCGTCAGGACCTGTTCAATCGCTTCATCGGTTCCCGCGATGGTTCCGTTCACCCCCTCGCGCGCGATCAGGATGGTGCCCTTGATACCCTGATCGTCGCACAAATCGACCAAGGCATTACGGTGTGTACCGGCATCGGTCACCGACGCGAATTTATACAGCGCGGCGACGCAAACTGGCAATTCAGCGCTGTTGTTCATCGCATTTGATCCAAAGCCTGTGTCATCGCTGGGCTATTTAATGCCGATCGGGCCGCAGTCCAGTGTTGTGTCGCGTGGCGGCACGGCCTAACCGGCCCGGCAATACCGATCAATTGCCACATTTTCCGTCACGCATATTGCTGGTCCGCTTATGATAGGCAGGCCGTTCCAGACATGATATCTCCCGCGCGGTTTCGCCCCCTAACAACAGGATCAACCCACCCTAAATGATTTGCCCCGCATGAACCAGCCCGACTTCGACCTGATTGTGATTGGCGGCGGGGTCAACGGGGCCGGGGTCGCCCGCGATGCCGCCGGGCGCGGTGCGCGCACCTTGCTGCTGGAACGCGGCGATCTGGCACGGGGCACGTCCTCGGCTTCGACCAAGCTGATCCATGGCGGGCTGCGCTATCTGGAACATTACGAATTCGGCCTAGTGCGCGAGGCGTTGAAGGAACGCGAAAGGCTATGGCGGATTGCCCCGCATATAATCTGGCCAATGCGCTTCGTGCTGCCATACCGTGCCGGATTGCGCCCCCGCTGGTTGTTGCGGTTGGGCCTGTTCCTGTATGACCATATTGGCGGCCGCAAGAAATTGCCTGCGACGAAATCGATTGATCTGCGCAAACATCCCGCAGGAAAGCCGCTTAAACCGTTCCTGACAAAGGCGTTCGAATATTCCGACGGCTGGGTGGACGATGCCCGGCTGGTGGTTCTGAATGCGATGGATGCGGCGGACCGGGGGGCGCAAATCTGCACCCGGATGGAAGTCACTCGCCTGGCACACGATTCGCAAGGCTGGACCGTATCGGCAACAGATCACAGCGGTGCCGAACATCATTTCACCGCCAGATGCGTGGTTAATGCTGCCGGGCCATCGGTGCTCCACCTGCTGGAGCGTGCCGATACCAGCACCCGGCGCAAGATGCGGCTGGTACGCGGTTCGCATATCATCGTCCGCCGGTTGTTCGATCATGATTACGCCTATTTCTTCCAGCTTCCAGACGGGCGAATTTTCTTCGCTATACCCTATGAACGCGATTTCACCCTGATCGGGACCACGGACCAGGATCATCAATCCAGCGAGTTCGAGGCACAGGCCAGCGCAGCGGAAATTGCCTATATGTGCGAAGGAGCAAACCAATATTTCAAGACCGCGATCACGCCCGAAGATGTCGTGTGGACCTATTCCGGTGTGCGCCCGCTGCTGGATGAGGGATCGGGCCGCCCCGAAGCTGCGACCCGCGGTTATGTTCTGGAAATGGATCATTCAGACAGCGGCCACCCCTTGCTGTCGATTTTCGGCGGGAAGATCACCAGCTACCGACATGTGGCACAGGAGGCAGTGGACAAGCTGCGGCCTTATCTGCCGCTTGATCTGGGAGATCACTGGACGGGTCACGCAGCATTGCCCGGGGGCGATTTCCCGATGGAGGGGGCGGCCGCGCTGGCGGCGATCTACCAGGCTGATTACCCATTCCTGGCCCCGAAAGACGTGGACCGGATCGTGAAAGCTTACGGCACCAGAGCCAGGTTCTGGTTGAATGATGCGCATAGCCGGTCCGACCTGGGTCAAGATTTCGGGTGCGGATTGTCTGCGGCCGAGGTGGATTATCTCCTCGCCCACGAATGGGCTGTCATAGCCGAAGATATCTTGTGGCGGCGAAGCAAGCTGGGTCTGCTATTCAACGACAGGCAAGTGGCGGCGCTGTCCGAATACCTCAGCCTGAAGGTAGCAGCCACATGATCCGGATCGTAGCATTGGGCGGAACGCCGCGCATTGGCTCCTCGACCGAGAAGATCCTTGCCGTGGCCGGTGCCGCTGCTGAGGCTGCTGGCGCGAGCGTGCTGCATTTCGACGGCGAATATATGAGCTCGCTGCCATTTTACGGCGGGCCGGGCCACAGCAAGGAAGCCGGTGAGGACATGGTCGCCGCCGTGCGGGCCGCAGATGGCATCCTAATCGCATCACCCGGCTATCACGGCAGCATTTCCGGGCTGGTCAAGAATGCGCTGGATTATATCGAGGATCTGTCGGCGGACGAACGCCCGTATCTGCATGGTCGCCCAGTCGGTTTGATCGCAACGTCATTCGGCCATCAGGCGGCGATGAGTACGCTCCTGACACTTCGCACCATCACCCACGCGCTGCGCGGTTGGCCAACGCCGGTTGGCGCAGCAATCCGCACTACCACCGCAACATTCGACGAAGCCGGCAATCTGCGAGACGCAAAGGCGCGGGCGCAGCTGGAACTGATCGGCAATCAGGTGGTCAGCGCAGCAGGCAAATTCGGCTAGTCCGGTTTCACAATCCCGGCCAGATGCGGATTACCGCGGGCCGGGTCCAAACCTGCTATTCGGCGATGGCCGGTGCAGCCGGGCGCGCCAGCTGTCTGGAATAGAACCAGCCAATCCCGATCAGGCTGAAGCCCAGCGCCATCACGGACGCAATCCGGGTCAGCCCTTCCAGCGCGGCCGTGTCGAACCAGAACACTTTCAGCACCGCGCCCAGCATGAGCACGAGCGAGCCGATCCGCCATGACCGCGTACCGGATCGCGATCCCCATAGCAGGAAGCCGATTGCCAGCACGATCCCGAGCAGGGACCTTAGCAAGTCTTCCGTCTGGGTGACCGGGATCGAGGTGAGCCAGCCGCCAGCGAAGACATTCCGCAGCTCAGACAGGGCCAACAGCGATATCAACGCCATGATGATGGCATCGAACACCGGCAGAATGATCGGACGGGCGGCACCCCACATCCGGCGCAGCAGCAATAGCGCGGCCGCACCGATTGCATAAGCGGGCAGCAGCCAATTGAGGATCGGCCAAGGCCCGGCCCATTGCGGCACCCACAGCGGATTGTGCAATATGACGGTGAAATAGGCGAAATGCGCGAAGGCCGCCGCAGCGGCGACCTGGCCCGCCATGCTCGACGTGGCAGAATTTCTCTTCGTTCCCATCTGGTGCAAGCCATAGCCAATTGCCAGCAAGGCCGCTTCCCAAGCTGACCGCTCGATCAATCCGGCACTACGGAATTGTTCCGGTGTATCGAGCGCGAATATTTGTTTGAACAATATATGCGCGGTAACCAATCCCAGCGCAGCAAACCCGGCAAACATCAATTGCAGGGTTGAGGGAAAAGCATTCGGTGCAAACCACAACAGCCCGGCCCCCGCCGTCAGCACCGGCAATATCCGCATCATTACGGTCATGACTGCTGGCAAGTCCGATACCATGATCGGTATCCCGAACAAGGAATTCAGACCCGCATCCAGCCAGACAGCAAGCGGTGCCAGCGCCCACAATGCAGCAATTGCCAACAGCGTGATCGGAGCGGCCGCTCTGCTGGCCAGGCGCCCGGCCAGCAGGATTGCAGCGGCGGCGGCGGCCCAGGCGAGATAGTCTGCCGGAATGATCTGGGCCAGCGCCACATAAGCGAGCAGCGCGGCGGAGCTTTCCGCAATTTGGACCAGCGTCTTGCGCGGCTCGCCAATTGCAAGCAGTGCAAATGGCACGGCAGCGGCAATCCAGCGCAGCATATCCCGCAGCGCATTTTCGGTCTCGGCATCGCCCATCGCGCGTTCCAACTGGGCGGATCTGTCTACCGTGATCAGGCACGCGACCAGGGTGGTCCACGCAAGACCCCAGCCGATATTGGCCAGCGCGCGGTCAGACCTGTGCCGGCCAAGCGCCGAAATTCCGCACGCCACAACGCCGCCGACCACCGGCGCTGCCCACAATGGCGTCGCCAGAATGCCTGCGGCGAACAATGCTATGGTTGCTGAACTGAGCGCAATAGCGCCATGGCGCAAAAGCGGCACCCCTGCCTCGGGCAATAGCCGCCAGGCCGCGATTGCAGGAAATGCGGAAAGGGCAAAGGCCGTACCGGCCAATCCGGTCTGCACCGTGTCAAAATCACCCGAAAAATGCCAAATCGCCGCCGCTATCAGGCCAAGCGGGAACAGGCTCAGCTGCCAGACATCCACGGTTACCTCCCGCCCGCGCCACACATGCAGCACGGGCATCCCCGCAAAAATCGCCGCGAAGACTGTACCGGTCACGGCAAAGTCCCTCACCGCAGGATCGGGCCAGATGGCCAGAATCCACAGCGCTGTCGCAGCGGCAACCGCGCTGCCTTCGCGCATTCGGGGATATTTCCAGCCCAGCACCGCGATCCCCGCCGCCAGAAGCGCATAAAGGCTCCACGCTAGGAAGGTGTAATTCGCCTGATCGACCAGGACAGCCATTTGCAGCGTTGCCAGCCCGGCCACTGCCACACGGCCAAACCCCCGCAGGCTGTCATGCGCCAGCAGCAGAGGCATCGCCGCGCCGACCAGCAGCAGGAAACCGCCAACCGCCAGCGTATCCGTGGCATTGTCGAAACCAGTGGTCAGCAGCAGTATTCCCCAGCCCAGCGCGCCGCCCAGCGATGCAAGGCCCAGCCACGCGCGGTCCTGCCGCTTGCCGGTCAATGCCAGCCCGGCGGTGACCAGTGCGAGGTATAGCGCCAGCATTGGCACATTCGCATCTTCGCTGCCGACCAGTGTCGGCGCGGCGAATCCGCCGACCAGCCCAAGCACCGCGCATGGCAAGCCGAACCGAAACGACAGCCCAATTGCGGCGCCGGTCACCGACGCCAATCCGACGAAGGAGAGTGTCGAGCCAAGCAATCCATAGACCGAACCGGCAAGGTAGAAGCTGGCGTAGAGCGTCGCCAATCCGGCCCCGGCCAGCGCCTGGCGTACGCGTTCATCCCTGATCAAGCCTTCAAACCTGAATGCCGCCTCCGCCGCCGCGAGGAGCACCAGCCCGAAAGCAAAGCCGAGGATTACGCGGACAGGCGGCGTGATCAGCCCGGCCTCGATCGAATATCGCACGAGGAAGAACCCGGCGACCGCCAATGCAATACCGCCCGCCCAGATCGGCAGGCGCCGCCCGAACAAATCTTCAAAATCGAGCGAGAATTCGGGCATTGCGAAACGTTGGCGCGGCTCGATCTTTTCAGATTCAGGTTTTGGCTCAGGTTCTGCTTCGAACTGAAGTTCGGCCCTGTGCGTCGGCGCGGCCTGCATCGCAGCTGCGCGCTGTGCTGCCACTGGTTCCGGAATTTCGGAAGGCCGGCTTGCCGGTATCGGATCGACTGGACCAGCAGGCACGGCTTCGACCACCTGTTTCAGCCACTCTATCTGGCGCTGCAGATCAGTCGTGCGGTTCCACAGATAGATGATCGCGGCGCCAAGGACGACAATAATCAGTGCTTCCACGGCTTGTTCCCCCTACCCCGATGCGCTCTACGAATCCGGCGCCCTGTCCATCAGATCCATGAAATCGCGCGCCGCGTTCCGGTCTTTTTCTTCTTTGAAGGAAACATCCAGATCGGGCGCATCGCCGAGAATATACATCACCGTCCACAGCGCGAAGCGGTAACCGCGATCTTTCTCCAGCCCGAAATCCACCCGCATCCGCTCCAACCCGGCGGCGACCGCGTCGGGCGGCACCTGGCCCATGTCCGTAGTGCCGAAATAGCGCTGCAATTGATCGTCGAATGTCATTGCTGCAGGTTTGGGCCTTTCGCCCGATCCTCGCAAGACCTGCTGCACTTCTGTGCTCGAAATTTGCGCATGGCCAAAATGGTTTGACCGCGATACCGCCTTGAGCAGGAGGGATCACCGATCCGCACGCGACAAAGCATCTGCGCCAAAAAGGTACGATACCGTACTGAAGATGATGCGCTCATGGCCGCAAGTCAGGCCGACTTTCCGCTGCGCCCCTATCGCTGTGATCGCTGCTTCGCGTTTCACCTCACGGGGAAGACAAAGGGTAAGCGCGTTCCGCATTTCGTGCTCGACCGGGTCAGGGCGAACCCGGACGGTGAAAAATCCCCGGACTGATCGGCGTCACCATTTCCCGAACCTGATCCCCGCCCACAGCGTCAGCGGTACGCCAAGATCGATCGAACCGCCCTGATTGCGGGTAATGATCGTAATATCGGTCAGGTTCTCGCCGCGCAGAATGAAGGAAAATCGATTGCCCAGCGGCACTTGCACGAAAGCATCCAGGGTGGTTGCGGCAGGCAGGATGTCGGTTTCCAGATCATCTTCGAACTGGCTCCCCACATGGCGCAGCGTGGTTGCCAGGCGCCAACCGCGCGCAGGTACATAGGCAAACGTGGCACTGACAGCCAGTTTTGGCGTTTGCGCCGGACGCATTCCATCCAGTGCTGCGGAAAGTCCGCTACCCTCCACTTCCGCATCGGTCCATGCGAGCGAACCATTCACGGAAAAATCCCCGAACTGCGCCTGCGCCCCCAATTCCAGCCCGCGCGCGCGAACCGCATCGACATTGCGGCGCTGGCGCAGATTGGCGGCGATGGTGACATTGGCCACGGCATTTTTCACCTTGTTGTCGAACGCCGTCAGAGAAAAACTGATGCCCTGCGTCGGCGCGAAATCCAGCCCTGCCTCGAAACCGCGGAGCGCCTCGTTCTCGAGCGCTTCGTTGGCCAGCGTCACCACCGGAAAAACCACGAATGGGCGGTAGAGTTCGTTCAGGGTTGGCAGGCGCAGGCCGCTATAGGCCGCAGCGCGCAGATCCAACCCGCTTCCGGCGCGGAGCAAGCCTCCGCCCCTGAACGATATATCCCAGCCGCTGCGGTCCACGAACTGGCTATCGATCACAGCGTTGCCGTTACTGTCACGTTCTAGAAAATGGCCATTGTTGATGGTCCAGCGATCCGCCCGTGCGCCCGCTGTCAGCACCAGCGCGCCATGCGTCCAGTCATCCTCCACGAACAGTCCGAGATCACTATTGTCACCGCCCGCGCGGCGGCGCGCGGTCAGATTGCCGGTGAATGCGCTAAAGGCTTCTTCCTGCAGCCCGCCCGATGATTTGCGGTAATCCATGCCCAGCCGCAGGACGTGGGCATCGCCGATCGGCGGGCGCACTTCAAACTTGCCGCCAAGACCCGTCGATGGCGTCCGCCGCTGGTCGAGCACCGGCACGAAGCGCGTCGAACTGATCACGATATTGGAGAAATTGCGCGCCTGGACATAGGCCAATGCATCCATTTGCCATGTCCCGCGGCCCACCAGCCGAACACTGGCGTCCTGGCCGCTGCTGGTACTATCTGCGCCTTCGAAACGCAGGGTGCGCTGATCACCGAAAATCAGCGCACTTGCCTGCAATTCAACGTCGCCGGTCAAGGGCGCAACGCCGCGGACGCCCAATGACCAGCTGTCATAGGCAGAGCGCACGCTCGCAGGATCCCGCTGATCGGCGGGGGTTGTGTAAAATCCGGGTCCCCGATCCCACCGGCCCGAAATTACCGCAAAACCGCTACCCAGCTCAGGCGCAAGCGTTGCGCTTGCTTCGCTCGCGCCGCGGTGGCCTGCAATCAAGGAGCCACTTACCAGACCGAGTGTCGCGGAATCGGCGCTTTCCAGCTCGATCGTGCCCGCAACCGCCCCGGCACCAAATGCGCCCGAACCGCCGCCACGCGTCACGCGGACGGATGACAGCCGTTCCGGGGCGATCGCCGACAGGGGGATATAGCCGAAAAACGGATCGGCCATTGGGACACCGTCCAGCAGGAGCAGTGCCCGGCTGGTGGCGTTGCCGCCCAGCGCGCGCAGCGTGACACCCTGCGCTGATGGATTGGAGGATCGACTGTCCGACCGCCGGAATTGCTGAAATCCGGCAACATCCGACAGGACATCCTCGATCCGGCCGGATGTCGCAGTAACGATCCGGTCCCGGTCGATCTTCTGCACATCATAGGCAGGCGTAGCCGGGGTTTCACCAAGCCCCTGCCCGGTCACGACGATAATCGGCCTGCCCACCGATTCTTCGGATTGTTGCGCATGGCCGGCGGCGGGCATCAACACTGACGCTGAAGCCAGCAGAAATTTCAAATTTCGGTAGGTCAATATATGCAATCCAGTAAAAACGGGGGCTATTACGCCCCTGTCCGGGCCTATCAGAAGAACGAAGCCCACCCAAAGGCGATCAATTAAGATTCAGGCTTTGGATGCTGGGTTTTACCTTTTGCAAATGCCCGGGTCAGCCCATCGCGGCCAGGCGGCCAGCATGATCATGCCGGTCACCCAATTGGTGATCGATCATCACCAGCCGCTTGGCATAATGCGATCCGGCATATTCCCACGTCATGCCGATCCCGCCGTGAAGCTGGATTGCCTCTTCGGAAATTTTCGTACCGGCGCGGCCGATCAGGTTCTTGGCCATGGCAACGTGCCGCGCCTGATCATCGGACCCGAAACTTGCGACGGCGCGGATCGTGATCGATTTGCTCTGTTCCAGTTCCATCACCATGTCGACGAGCCGGTGCTGCAAGGCCTGGAAAGTGGCCAGTGGCCGGCCGAATTGCTGCCGCTGCTTGAGATATTCGGTCGTCATGGCGATCAACCGGTCCATCGCGCCATTTGCTTCCGCGCACAGTGCGATCCGCGCGAGATCGAGGGTTTCCTCGATCATCGCGGAGGCATCTTCGCAGATGCATGCCGCGGGCAAGCCATCCATCACCAGATCGCCGATACCGCCGCCATCGATCATTGGTGCGGCCTGCATGTCAGGCGATTGCGCCAGGAACAGGCCGATCTTCCCGCCGGCATGGGCCGCGATCAGCACAAGGTCCGCCCCGGGGCCGCCATAGATGGCGTTCTTGTGGCCGAACAACCGCCATTCGCCGCCGAGCTGGCGGGCCTCCGCAGAAATTGCGCCCAGATTGCAGACCACCCCGGGTTCGAAAATCGCCGCCGCAGCGCGCGCCGTGCCGGCAACGATGTCCTCGGCCGCTTGATCCTGGCCTGACAAGGCCAGCAATCTCGCACCCATCAGGGCGCCCAGAAGCGGTTCGCAGCAGAGTGCGCGGCCCACTTCCTCGAAAACCACCGCAATGTCCTGCGCCGCACCGCCGAACCCGCCATGATCTTCATCGATGAACGCACCGATCACGCCGAGTTCGGCAAGATCGGTCCATACTTCGGGCGAATGGAAGGGCGCGGAATAGGCTGCCTTGTTACGCACCTCGATCGGATATTTGTCGGAAAAATACCGCCGCAAACTGTCGGCCAGCATCTGGTGGTCCTGCGAAATGGAGAAATCCATGATTGATCTACCTGAAAAGTGGGCTTTATCTGAAAAGTGTCTGGGCGACGATGTTGCGCTGAATTTCGTTCGACCCGCCAAAAATCGATAGCTTGCGATTGTTGAAATAGGCGGGCGCGACGTGATCGGCGTGGGGCGGCAGGTCCGAATTGGTATTTGCCGGACTTTCATCCCAGAATGCGGCATCGGGGCCGCGGGCGGAGCGCATCAGCGCGAGAATATCCTGCCGCAGCTGGGTGCCCTTCAGTTTCAGCAGCGAACTGTCGATCGGGCTGGCAGCACCGTCGCGCGCATTGGCCAGCATCCGCAAGTTCGAAATCTGCAGCGCCTCCAGATCCGCCTCCAGTTCTGCAAGCGCGGCAGCGTGGATCGGATGTTCCGACAATTTGCGCCCGTCACGGGTCATGGCGGATGCCATGCGGCGGTACCGCTCCAGATCCTTCAGGGAAAAGCCGATGCCGGCAATATTCGTGCGTTCGTGGGTGAGCAGATATTTTGCGATCGTCCAGCCCGCGTTCTCCTCACCAACCAGATTTGCGGCGGGAACGCGCGCATCGGTGAAGAATACCTCGTTCACCTCATGCCCGCCATCGATCAGCTTGATCGGCCGCATTTCCACGCCCGGGGTATCAAGATCCACATTCAGGAAGCTGATGCCAGCCTGCGGCTTGCCCCCGGTACCGGTCCGCACAAGGCAGAAAATCTTGTTGGCGTATTGACCCAGGGTGGTCCAGGTTTTCTGGCCGTTCACCACGTAATCGTCGCCATCGCGCACCGCGCGGGTAGTCATGCTGGCCAGGTCCGACCCTGCGCCGGGTTCCGAAAAGCCTTGGCACCACCAGTCACGGCCATCCAGGATGCGCGGAAGAATCTCGCGCTTCTGTTCTTCGGTGCCGAATTTGATCAGCACCGGGCCAAGCATACTCAGCCCGAACGGCACCAGCCGCGGCGCATTATGCAGCGCGCATTCCTCCGAGAAAATATGCCGTTCCACGGTGGACCAGCCCGTGCCGCCATATTCAACCGGCCATGTCGCTGCCAGCCAGCCCTTCGCGTTCAGGATCGCGTGCCAGCGTTCCATGTCCTGTTTTTCCAGCTCCCCACCGGCGTCAACCTTGGCGGCAATTTCCAGGGAGAGGTTTTCGGCCAGGAACTGGCGCACTTCGTCCCGGAAGGCGATTTCTTCGGCAGAATATTCGAGGTCCATATCATCTGTCCCAAATTCGAAGGTTTTTGCTGCATGGTGTCAATCCGGACGCAGCCGATGCGGTCGATAGGAAGCGCTAACACCCCCGCCCCCGCCGTTCAACTTGGCTTTTCACATCGGGCAATTGGCTGCTGGCGATATCCCCCCGTCAGCCAGTCCCGAGCCCGGCCCCGAACAATGCCTTGAGGTCTTTCTTAAGAATTTTCCCATTGGCATTGCGCGGCAGCATATTCGTAGCCAAAATGATCTTTACCGGGACTTTGAATTTGGCGAGCCGGGCGGCCACCCAGGCCTGCAATTCACTTTCGCTTGCCGTCATCCCCGGTGCCAGATGGACCACGGCCGCTGGTTCTTCACCCAATGTCCGGTGCGCAATCCCCAGCACCGCCGCATCGGTCACCGCAGGATGATCGTACAGGACATTTTCCACCTCGGAGGAATAGATATTCTCCCCGCCGCGGATCACCATGTCCTTGGCGCGGTCGACAATGTAGCAGAACCCTTCCTCGTCCAGCCGGGCAAGGTCGCCGGTGCGGACCCATCCATCGACAAAGGTTTCCGCGGTCGCATCCGGGCGGTCCCAATATCCGATCACAATCTGCGGCCCGCGGGCCAGCAGCTCACCGACTTCACCGGCCGGGAGAGTGACGCCCTGCTCATCGACAATCTTGAGGTCGCTGACCGGCACAGGCGGACCGGCGCTTTCGGGCCGGTTCAGATAATCCTCCGCAAGATGGCTGGTAACGGTGGCCATCGTCTCTGTCATGCCCCAGCCATTGCCAGGCATAGAACCGAAGATTTCGTAGATCTTGCGAACCAGTTCAGGTGCCGCCGGCGCGCCACCGTAGCTGATCGATTCCAGGCTTGAGAGATCGTGATTTTCCCGCTCGGGATGCTCGATCATCTGCCACGCAATCGTTGGTACGCCGCCGGTGGCATTCACCTTCTCGCGCTCGATGATCTCGAACCCTTTCGCCGTGTCCCAGCGATGCATGTAGATCACCGTGTGCCCGGCAAACAATTGCCCGATCAGCCCTGCCGAACAGGCGGTGACATGGAACAGCGGGATTACGGTAAGGATCACCTTCTGCGCCGGTGGGGGAATGGCTTCGCCCCGGCGCAGGACAGCACGCGCGGCGGCATAACCACTCGCCAGAATATTGCTGGTGAGGTTGCGGTGGCTGCCCAGCGCTCCCTTGGGCTGTCCCGTCGTACCGCTGGTATAGAAAATGGTTGCCGGATCGTCAGGTGCGATGTCGGCATCGGGGATCATCGCATCGGGCAGGCCTGGCCATTCCTGCGGAATGCCAATTACATCCTCCAGCCGTTCGGCTGCCCGATCGGGCGCACGCGCGCGCGCAACGAAGACAGCGGTCAGCTGCGGACATTCTGCGCGGTGCGGCGCGATGCGTTCCCACCGCTCCGCATCGCAGATCAGCATCCTTGCCCCGGAATTGACGAGACCGAACGCAAGTTCTGCCCCGGTCCACCAGGCATTGAGCGGCACACAGATCGCGCCGATTGCCGTGGCTGCAAAGAAGGCCACCGGCCATTCGGGCAAATTGCGCATGGCGAGGGCGACCCGGTCACCCTTTTCAATGCCGCGGTCACGCATTTCGCCAGCCAGTCGGGCCACTGCACGGTACCACGCTGCGTAGCTGATCCGCTCGTCCTCGTAGATCGTCATCACCCGGTCGCCATGGGTCCGAGCATGATCCGCCAAGTGTCGCAGCGAAGCCGGAGCGTTTTTCCACACGCGCGTGGACACACCGCGAATGTCGATTGTCTCCATCTCGAAACGTTGCCCCGGCGCGCACAATAACGCCTCCACGTCCGCCAACGACATGGCCGGCCATCCATCCGGCTTGGTCCAGGGCGCAGCCGCACCGGCACTGACATTCTGGTTCAAATGGCTTCCTCTCATCCGGCCAATTCACTTGGCCCTGTTTTTTCGTGCTACCGGTGCTAGGCCCTTTTTCAAGAGTTCCAAAGCCCCCGGGATACGAGGATAGAGTATGACAAGCCCGTTCACCTGCGTCGACCCGGCATCAAACGGTTTCGATAGTGAACGGCTCGACCGGATCGGGCCATTCCTCCAGGAAAACTATGTCGGCAATGGCCGCCTGCCCATGACGCAGATCGTGGTCGCACGCGATGGCAGGCCGGTTTATTACGATGCCCGCGGGAGGATGGGCGAAGGGCGGGGCGATCTGCGCGATGATGCGATTTTCCGCATTGCCTCCATGACCAAGCCGGCCACATCGATCGCCTTCATGCAGCTGGTTGAACAATGCCGAATTTCGCTGGAAGAACCGGTAACCAGGGTGCTGCCCGAATTTGCGCAGATGAGGATCTATGGCGGGGGCGGCGGCAGCGTTCCCTTCGCGCCCGGCATAGCGGCCCGGCCAATCCGGTTCGTCGATCTGCTCACCCATATGTCGGGCCTTACCTACGGCCTCCAGAACCGTAGCAATATCGATGCGGTCTATCGCGAACATAACCTTGATTTCGCGCGTGGGCGGCTGTCATCGGATGAATATATCGCAATTCTTGCCGAACTGCCGCTTGAATTCGCACCTGGCGAAGGCTGGAATTACTCGGTCGCGACCGACGTGCTGGGTATATGTGTCGAACGGCTGTCGGGAATGCGGCTTGGCGAATATTTCCAAAAACATATATTCGCGCCGCTGGGCATGATTGACACGGCTTTCGGTGTGGCGGAAACAGATGCCGAGCGCCTGGTCGATACCTATCAATATGTGCCTGGCAAGGCGCCGAAGATGATCGACGCCGGTCCGACCAGCGGCCTGATCCAGCCTGGCCGCTTCGATAGCGGAGGCGGCGGACTATGCAGTACGATCGCTGATTACCACCGCTTCACCGCCATGCTGCTGAACGGCGGCGAATTGGATGGCGCGCGGATCCTGAGCCCCAAGACCTTGAAATTGATGCGCACCAACCACTTGCCGGGCGGCGGCGATCTGACCGAAATGTCGAGCAGCCTGTTTTCCGAAAGTAGCAACGCGGGCACTGGCTTTGGCCTCGGCTTTGCAATGGTGATTGATCCCGCCAAGACATTGATGCCTTCCAGCCCCGGAGAATTCTATTGGGGCGGCGCTTATTCGACCGCATTTTTCGTCGATCCGCTGGAAGGGATCACCATGGTGTTCATGACCCAGGTCTATCCTTCAAGCACCTATCCGATCCGCCGCCAGCTCAAGACGCTGATCTACAGCGCCCTGAAGCAAAGCCGCGGCTGACAATCATAACAAGAGGACAATCCCGATGACATCCCCAATCCGTACCGAACGCCATGAAGATGTGCTGGTGATCATTTCCGACAATCCGCCGGTAAACGCGCTGGGCCAGCAGGTTCGCCAGGGTCTGGAGGATGCGATCGGCCAAGCACTGGCAGATGACACCATCAAGGCAGTCGTGATCCGCTGCGACGGGCGGACCTTCTTTGCCGGGGCAGATATCACCGAATTCGGCATGCCGCCGGTCGGGCCAAGCTTGCCGGACGTGCTCGATACGATCGAATCAGCCGATAAGCCGGTCATTGCCGCGATCCACGGGACTGCTCTGGGCGGTGGATGCGAAGTTGCCCTCGCCTGTCATTACCGTGTCGCGGTGCCGAGCGCGAAGCTGGGGCTGCCCGAGGTCAAGCTGGGCTTGATTCCCGGTGCGGGCGGTACGCAGCGACTGCCGCGGGTGGTGGGTGTTGAAAATGCACTACCAATGATTGTCGGGGGGGACCCGATTCCGGCGAAAAAGGCGCTCGAGATCGGATTGCTCGACGCGATCACCGGCGAAGACACTCTCGCGCCAGATGCTATCGATTTCGCCCGCACTCGGATCGGCGAACCAGTCAAGCGCAGCAGCGAAGGAAGTGCGCAGGAAGACGGGATCAAGAACCCCGCCCTGTTCGACGAATTCCGCGCCAGAAGCGCCCGCAAATTGCACGGCTTCGATGCACCCAATGCCGCCATCAAGGCCGTGAAGGCGGCAACCGAACTTCCCTTCGCGCAAGGGGTGCAGCAAGAACGATCGCTGTTCATGGACCTGATGCAGGGCACCCAAAGCGCGGCCATGCGGCATTATTTCTTCGCAGAACGCGGGGCCAACAAGATCGACAATGTCGATTCCTCTGCCCCGCTTATTCCGATCAGGAAAGTTGGCGTGATCGGCGCGGGCACGATGGGCGGCGGGATCTCGATGAATTTCCTGTCTGCCGGCATTCCGGTGACAATCCTGGAAATGCAGCAGGACGCACTGGACCGCGGCACTGGCGTCATCCGCAAGAATTACGAACGCACAGCCAATAAGGGCCGGATTACTGCCGAACAGGTCGAACAGGCGATGCGGCTGCTGACCCCGACGCTGGATTATCAGGACCTTGCCGATTGCGACCTTGTTATCGAGGCAGTGTATGAAAGCATGGATGTGAAGAAAGAGGTTTTCGGAAAGCTGGACAGCATCGTCAAACAAGGCGCGATCCTCGCTTCCAACACCTCCTATCTCAATGTTGACGTGATTGCCCAGGCCACCACGCGTCCCGGATACGTCCTCGGCCTGCATTTCTTCTCGCCCGCCAATGTCATGAAACTGCTGGAAATCGTAAGGGGTGCCGAAACCCGCGACGATGTGCTGCTGACCTGCATGAAGTTGGCAAAGACAATCCGTAAAGTGGCCGTGGTGGCGGGTGTATGCGACGGCTTTATCGGCAATCGCATGCTCAGCCCGCGCCAGCAGCAGGCCAATGCGCTCATTCTCGAAGGCGCGAATTACTGGGAAGTCGATGACGCGCTGGTCGAATTCGGATTTCCGATGGGGCCTTTCCAGATGGCCGACCTTGCCGGCATCGATATCGGTTGGCACCGTGACCCCGCCAAGATCACGACCATCCGCGATGCCTTGTGCGCGGCCGGGCGGTTCGGGCAGAAGAATGGCAAGGGTTTCTATGACTATGACGAGGCACGCAGCCGCACGCCATCGGATGAAGTCAAGGCAATCATCGCAGACTTCGCCGCCAGGGAAGGCCGCGAACAGCGCACTATCTCGAAAGACGAGATACGCGAGCGCCTGCTCTATCCGATGGTCAACGAAGGTGCGATGATCCTGGACGAAGGAATGGCCCAGCGCGCAGGGGACATCGATGTCGTCTGGATAAATGGCTACGGCTGGCCGCTGTGGACCGGTGGCCCAACGTTCTGGGCGGACACAATCGGCCTGAAAACGGTCGTCGCCGGGTTGAAACAACATGGCTTGCCGGTTTGCGAATATCTGGCCCGCAAGGCGGAAGCTGGCGAAACCTTCAACTTGTAGGGACTCGCGAGACACCTTTTGTATTATTCCAGTGATGGAAGGAGGTGTTTTGATGAGGAAGAACGACGAGCGCGAGGTGCAGCGCAAGCTACGAGTGCTGCAGCATTCAGAGCGAACCGGGCAAGTAGCGAAGACCTGTCGCTATTTTACATAATGGACTCTCATTCTTATGGCTTAGCGCTGAAATTTCGGACGGAACAGCGCTGACGCTGTCATTTCTGACAGCTTGAAATCGGCCAGGGTGGCCTGCTTGGATTACTGTCCATTACTATAAGGAGCTGACCATCCTTGTGTACTCTGGGAATAGATGTCAGGTGTAACCCAACAAAGACATGGCACTAAGCGAATGTCGCGATGCGGTTGCGGCAGATCTCAATCATCCGTGTTATGGCTTCCTGCCCCGGCTCTCTGACCGCAATACCTTGAGGCAGTCTGGCTGAGTTCACCGCTTGAGATAGACGGTCAATCATTTCCCCAATCGCCTCTTCAACGTCGGCGGCCCGCAAGCCTAGAGTAGCAGCGGCTTTTAGGAAATCCGCTTTCTTCAGCCTGTCATCTTTACCGTTGAGTTTCATGGCCATGCGATCATGTTGCAGGCCGGGAAAGACGACTGTCGTAACAGCATCATAAAGTGGCGCCATTCGAACGCTGTCAAAGGTCGGTGCATCTGCAACACCAGTTTTGAGAACGGCAAGGTTTTTAAGGTGCATGTCACCGTCCGCAATCAACCAAGCGAATAGCCCGCGCATCAGAAGCGTGAGTACATCTTCTTCCGGGGCAGTCGAGAGGCCGTGAAGAGCGCGCCCTGCCTTTTCTATCGTTCCACGATATTTGTCGCCTGCGCTGAGATCGAGAAGTGAACAGAAATCTTCGAGCGCCAGCATGCGGTTGTCGTCCAAAGAAGTGCGAACGTCGAACCGTTCGACAAGCAGCGCAGGCATCATGCCTGCGGGCATATCAACAAGCGCGAACTCCGGCACGTAGAATCCCGCGGCGCGTCCGAGAGTTAGACTCATCCATTCAACGATAGGCAAAGCCTCAAATCCGCTTGTGCCGGCCGGTTTGAGAATATGAGTGAAGGGCTCGTTGGTCGCAGTCACTAATGATCCATCGGGCTCAAGGTACATCGGCGCTTTGATCTGCACGCCCGAAAGGCGTGGTGTACTTGATTCAGCATAGAGGCTGGCTAGGTTCTGTTCGAAGCTTTCTTCCAGATCGCCGCGTTTTGGCCCTCCGTAGACTCCATTGAAGACGCCACCTGTTTCAAAACTCGAAAGCCGCGCCTGCAAGACGTCGGCAGGTAGTGTCGAAATCTCCTCGGCATTTTCCGTAACGATGACATTGGACATATAACGCTTGCCCGAACGCAACGCTGCACGCTCATCATCAGCTTTGAGAACCTTTTCCAGCCAGCCTTCTGGCAGGAGAGAACTAATAAATGGCGGCAGTTTTCCCGGAACGGTCTGTCGCACCAGCGGCAAGGTGAAACCTGCGTCGGCGCTCCAACGCCATTCGAAACCATCATGGGTGAGCTTGCCAATTGGTTTGCCATGCCAAGCAACGATGAATTCAAGAGCCGCCTGGTTGGGGGCAGGTTTGAACTTGATACCCTTGTGGAGGTAGCGATCGGCTTCTTCGCTTTCTCGATACCACTGAATTTCGCGTGCTAGAGCCCATACGGCTTCGGCAGCCTTTTCTTGAGAGCCGTATTCCTCAATCAGTCTTTCGGCGAGCTTGGCTTGCATGGCACTGTCAATTGATGCGGCGTGCTCGCTGCGCGCCCGAAATGACTCAAGGAACCGCTGTCGAATAGAAGATACATCAACGGTAAACTCTCCCATGCCATCGTCGATAACTGCTTTGGCAAGCGAAGGCGCATCTGGCGCCTTGTTCTGGATGATCTCCAGACTGCGCAGTCTCGTACGCTGGTTCCGTGGTCCCGTGATATAAAGTTTGCCAGTGTCGGTAGGTCTTAGGAGGACAGCGCTTGCGCCAGACAAATAGGCACGTGAATACAAATATCGCGCGATACGGATGGCATGACGGAGAATTGTCGCGTCAATGTCTTCGTCCGCATTGACGTACACGCCGCGCATAATCTGGATCAGTTTACCGGTTTCGGCCTGATAGTGAGCGCGGGCTTTGTCGATTGTTTCTCCAACGAGATGCAGGGCCATTTTCTAACTTTCGCGCATGCTATATACGCTAAAGTATCATTTCCACTATTCCCCCACAAGAAAAATCTAACTTAGAGGTGGCTCGGCAAAACTGCACAGCGGGATAAGTGGATTTTCTGTCTAACGGCGGCCAAAGCGGCCGCATGACAGGAGCGTATATGAGCAGACGACCACGCCGGAACCACAGCCCGGCATTTAAGGCGAAGGTGGCATTGGCCGGTGTGAAGGGTGAGAAGACGCTGGCCGAGTTAGCGCAGCAGTTTGACGTTCACGCAAACCAGATCACGGCCTGGCGCAGTCAGTTGCTGGAAGGGGCTGCGGGTGTTTTCGGATCGGACGGCGGTAGCGCAGCGGCAGAGCCGGCGATCGACGTAAAGACGCTGCACGCCAAGATTGGCGAGTTGACGCTGGTGAACGATTTTTTGGCCGGAGCGCTCGGCAAGGCGGGTCTGTTGCCGAGCGCAAAACGATGATCGATCGTTCGCACAACCTGCCGCTCGTGCGGCAGGCGCGGGAGCTGGGGATCAGCCGAAGCAGCGTTTATTATCTTCCCAAGCCGGTGTCGTCCGCCGATCTCGCCGTCATGCGGCGGATCGACGAGTTGCACATGGAGTTCCCCTTTGCGGGGAGTCGGATGCTGCGCGATCTGCTCCGGCAGGAAGGCATCGAGATCGGCCGCCTGCATGTCGCCACGCTGATGAAGAAGATGGCGATCGAAGCCATTTACCGCCGCCCGAACACCTCAAAGCCGTCGCCGGGGCATAAGATCTACCCGTATTTGCTGCGAGGGCTGCCGATCGTGCGGCCGGGTCAGGTGTGGGCGACCGACATCACCTACATCCCGATGGCCAAGGGGTTCGTCTATCTGGTTGCTATCGTGGATTGGTTCAGCCGCAAGGTCTTGGCTTGGCGGGTGTCGATCACAATGGAGGCCGAGTTCTGCGTCGAGGCGCTGGAAGAAGCACTTGCCCGATATGGCAAGCCTGAGATTTTCAACACCGACCAAGGCAGCCAGTTTACCAGCATGGCTTTCACCGGCGTGCTGCTGCGCGAAAAGATCGCCATCAGTATGGATGGCAGGGGCGCGTGGCGCGACAACGTCGTGGTTGAACGCCTCTGGCGTTCGGTAAAATACGAGGAGGTCTATCTGCACGCCTACGGCGCCGTCAGCGAAGCCCGATCATCGATTGGCCGATATCTGAGTTTCTACAACGGGCGCAGGCCGCATTCGAGCCTGGCCGCCAGGACACCGGATCAAACATATTTTGACAACCTGCCAGTAAAGATGGCAGCATGAATTTGGCCGCCGATGTGGGCGTCACTCCGGTCGGGCTACGCCCTCCCTGCATGACACCCACATCGGCATTGCGAGGAAACAACCGGCAGACAATCCACTTATCTATTGCCAATCACTGTTCAGACAAACCGAGCCACCTCTCGATGAATTCCTTCGCTAAAGGCAATATGGGCATAAAATCCCTGCTTTCAGCCCCAGAAAGACCACAAAATGCTCCGAGACCGCTCCAAGATCCGCGCTTGCTCCTAATGCCGCGAATCTGTCCCGTTTCATAACCCACGAATTCCGCTTTCCTATCTATAACCAGATAGGTTATTATGCGCGCATGACCCAAAACCTCATCCCCATCCCGCCCGAGCCGGAACCCGGCTCCGCCCTGCAAC
>JBGSJO010000068.1:0-37863 GCA_041741895.1 Pontixanthobacter sp. | reverse complement strand
TGGCGGACAGGGTGGGATTCGAACCCACGGTGGGCTTTCACCCACGCTGGTTTTCAAGACCAGTGCATTCAACCGCTCTGCCACCTGTCCGCTCGGGAAAGGGCGCTAGCGTGCCAAAGTCGATTTGTCATCCCGGCAATTGCACTCATTTGACGGCATCGCGCCAAAAATCGGACGAACTGCCTGTGAAAACCATGAACAGTCATTGGCGATTCATAATGGCTGTGACATCAGGCCAAGATGTTTCTTAGAAGTATCTTCCTCGTCTGCGCGGCGATCGTTCTGGGTGTGCCGACTGCGCCCACAGAGGTTCATAGCCAGGAATTGTCGTTCGACGCCTACCTGCAATTGCTGATGGCGCGGGCCAGGTCGGAAGGCGTCAGCGAACCCACCATCAACCGGATGACAGCCGGACTTTCCCCCAATATGCGCGTGATCGAACTGGATCGGGCGCAGCCAGGCACTCCGAGTGCTGATGGGGGGTATCCGCCGATTGCCCCCTATCTATCGCGCCATGTGGACAATGCGCGGATTGCTGGCGGGCGCAGAGCCTATGCCGAATCGCGTAACATCACGCGCAATATCGAGCAGAAATACGGCGTTCCGGCAGAAATCATCATCGCGATTTGGGGGCATGAGACCAATTACGGCAGCTACACAGGCAATTTCGACTTGTCCCGTTCGCTCGCAACGCTCGCCTGGGAAGGCCGTCGCCGCGAAATGTTCGCGAATGAATGGATTGCGCTGGCGAAAATCGCGGATCGGGGCTTCGCCCGCTCCACCATGGTTGGCAGCTGGGCCGGCGCCTTCGGCAACCCGCAATTCCTGCCGAGCGTCTATCTACGCCTGGCAGTTGATGGCGACGGGGATGGCGATGCAGATATCTGGAACAGCCGTGCGGACACTCTCCATTCGATCGCCAATTATTTTCGCGATGCCGGATGGCGTACTGGCCAACCATGGGGCGTGCGCGCCACCGTGCCAGGCAATCTTGACCGGGCAGCGACCGAAAGCAAATTGACGTCACCCGTCTGTGCCCGGGTCCATGAACGCCACAGCCAGTGGAAGACCGTTCGTGAATGGCGCGCGCTGGGCATCCAACCGGGGAAATATCTTGCCGATGACGTCATGACATCATTTTTCCAGCCCGACGGGCCGGGAAAACCTGCATGGCTCTTAACCGCAAATTATAGGGTTATCCTCGAATATAACTGCTCGAATTATTACGCTATGAGCGTGGGATTGCTTGCAGATGAGATTAACCAATAGAACCAGCCGTCCAGACATCGGGCCGGTCAGCCGCTGCGCGATAGCCATCGGATTACTCGCAGCCTTGGGTGCCTGCGGGCGCGGCGAGGATAGTTCGGCGGTGGTTGCATCGACCGGCAATGGCGGGGCCTGGATATCGGGAACGGGGCCCGCTGGCGATTATCCGGTCGTACTGGGCGAACCCTATCTGGTGGACGGTACACGGTACACGCCGGTTGACACCATGAGTTATGACGAAGTCGGCTATGCCGCGTCCGATACAGATGGCGGGGCGGCGATCACGGCGGCGCACAAAACCCTGCCATTACCCAGCTATATTGAAATTACTTCACTGGTTACCGGCAGGACCATTCTCGCGCGGGTCGAACGCCGTGGTCCCATGACTGGCGAACAGTTGGTTGCGCTATCACCGGGTGCACAGGCGCAATTGGGCATCAGTGATGGCAACCCGGTACGCGTGCGCCGTGTCAACCCGCCTGAAGTGGAGCGGGCCAGACTGCGCAAGGGAGAGATCGCGCCAGAGCGGATGGAAACCCCCCAATCATTGGTCGCCGTCCTGAAGCGAAAATTGCCGGAACGCGGCTCCGCCGATCTCGGCCTGTCTGCTGCGGCCCGCGCCGCGCCGTCGGCACCTGTTCCCGTCGATGTTCCGCCATCGGCAGCCGCAGTTGCGCCGCAAACCAATGTGGTTGCGAAAGTCGCAGAGCCAGCTGCAACGCGGCACCCGGAGCCTATTTCAGATGTCCTGGCAGTACGAGATCCAGCCACCACTGCTGGTAAGTTCGTGATCCAGGCAGCCACATTTTCAAACCGGGCCAGCGCAGAAAAGGTCGCATTATCTCTCGGCGGCTTTGTCCTGCCAGCGGGCAAGTATTTCCGTGTCCGCATCGGACCGTTCATCAGTCGTGGACAGGCCGAAGCAGCGCTCGCCAAGGCCCGAGAGGCAGGGTATAGCGATGCCAAAGTAACAACAGCAGGCTGATCCGCCGGTTCGCACCCGGTGGCGGGAGCGAGTTTGAAAATTTTTTCTAGAATTCTGGCATTATTGGCAACATCAACCCTGGCGCTTTCGCCGCTGGGTTATGCGGATGCGGTGGACCGGCCCACCGCCGTTTTCACTGTGCCCCCGGCCGAATTGGCACCGATCGCCCTGTTGGTAGACCTCAACTCCGGCCAGGAATTGATGGAGCGCGATGCCGACCGCCGATTTGTGCCCGCATCGATCACCAAGGTGATGACATTGTTCGTTGCATTCGAGCTGATGGACAGCGGCAAGCTTTCACCTGATATGATTTTCACCATGCGGCCGGAAACCTACGCGGAATGGCACAACAAGGGTTCGCGCATGTTCCTGCCGCGCGATGTGAGGGTATCGGTGGACGATTTGCTGATCGGGATCGCAT
Organism: Pontixanthobacter sp.; assembly: GCA_041741895.1. Lineage (GTDB taxonomy): Bacteria > Pseudomonadota > Alphaproteobacteria > Sphingomonadales > Sphingomonadaceae > Allopontixanthobacter. The sequence continues at coordinate 35,191 of JBGSJO010000068.1, read as the reverse complement.
CCGTGTCAGCCAATGACGGTTCCGTTGTGCTGGCCGAAGGTGCGGCAGGATCAGTGGATATTTGGATCCAGCAAATGAACGCCAAGGCCCGTGAACTGGGCATGGGCAACAGCCATTTTGGCACACCAAACGGTTGGATGGACGAAGGCCGGACCTACACGAGTGCACGTGATCTGGTTACCCTGGCCCGCGCCATGATCACCCGCCACCCCGAAAAATACGCCCGCTACATCGGGCGAAAAGGCTTCGTCTACAATGGGTACGCCCAGCGCAATCATGACCCGATGATCGGGGTTGTGGAAGGCGCGGACGGAATGAAGACAGGCTACACCAACGAGGCCGGTTACGGATATCTGGGTACAGCCATGCGTGACGGGCACCGTTTGGTGATGGTTGTCGCCGCCAGCAATAACGGGCGTGACCGAAAGATTGCGGCGCGCGAATTGATCGAATGGGGTTTCTCCCAGTTTGAGGCCCGTCCGTTGTTCGCTGCCGGGGCAATTGTCGGCACGGCAGAAGTTCAGGACGGGATGCAATCGAAGGTCGCCTTGATAGCGCCCGCCGCCATCAAAGCGACTTTCCCAGCGGGCAGGCAAGGCCCGGTCAAACTGACCATCCATTATGAAGGTCCGCTGGAAGCTCCTATTCGGCAAGGTGAGCGTATCGCCCAGCTGGAAATCGAAGTTGACGGCCTGCCGCCATCCCGCGTGCCCCTGGTGACGGCTGCCGCGGTCGAAAAAGCCGGTGTGTGGCGGCGATTAGTGAATGGATTGATGGGGATATTTACGTGAAGCGGGGTATGTTCATCGCGCTGGAAGGTGGGGAGGGGACGGGTAAATCAACCCAGGCCCGTTTGCTGGCCGCTGCGCTGGAGGCACTCGAGCGCAATGTCGTCGTGACACGTGAACCCGGTGGAACTGCGGGCGCAGAGGCAATCCGCGGCCTGCTGCTGTCACCGCCCGGCGAAGGATGGGGGCCGCGCGCCGAAGCATTGTTGTTCGCCGCCGCGAGGTCCGATCATGTCGAGAAATTGATCCGGCCTGCGCTGCACGCAGGAAACTGGGTCGTTTGCGACAGATTCCTCGATTCAAGCCGGGCCTATCAAGGGGGCGCTGGCGGATTGGGTGATGCGGCGATCATGGCGCTGCACGATTTCGGCAGCGAGGGTCTGCGCCCCGATCTGACAGTTCTGATCGAAGTTTCCCCTGATGCGGTCACGGCCCGTCTGACAGAACGCGATATGGGCGTTGCCGATGCGATTGGCGGGCGCGATGCCAGCTACCATGCAAAGGTTGCAGACGCTTTCGGGCACGTCGCATCATCGGAACCGGACCTGTTCGTGACCGTCAATGGGCAGGGCACGCCGGACGAGGTCCACCGCCGGATCATGACGGCGCTCGCCCCTCTGCTGGAAAACGCGGCATGAACCAGATGATTGGCCATGAAGAACCGTGGCGCGAATGGCGCGATGCGATGGCGGGGCCGCGGATGCATCACGCATGGCTGCTGACGGGCAAGAGCGGCCTGGGCAAAATGCACTTTGCCCTTGCCGCCGCGCGCGAATTGGTGGCCGCCGCCGGGGTGCATCAACCGGCGGGCGATCATCCGGATATCCATATCCTGACTCATCTGCCCAAGGACGAAAAGGAAGAACGAAAGAAGGCCGACGGCAAGCCGTTCGAACTGAAACGCAACATTTCCGTCGCGCAGATCCGGGCTATGCAGCAACGGCTGAACACACGCCCGACCCTTGGCGATCGCCGCGCGATCATCATCGATCCGGCTGACGATATGGAAAAAGGCGCATCCAACGCGTTGCTCAAGAGCCTGGAAGAACCGCCACAAGGGACCTTTTTCCTGCTGGTGGCGCATCGCCCCGCCCGGCTTCTGCCGACCATTCGATCGCGCTGCCGGACATTGCGTTTTCCGATAGTGGGCGATGACCAGATGGCGATGCTGCTATCGCGCGAAGTTCCGGAAGCGGACCGGGCCGCGCTGGATGCCGCGATTGCAGCCGCCAATGGATCACCCGGTGCCGCGCTGGATTTCATCGTCCGTGACCTGGGACCGCTCAATACGATCATGCAGCGGATTGCCCGGAACGGGGATCCCGATTTTATTCTGCGGGGACAATTGGCCGACGCAATCGGGACGCGTCCCGACCGTGCGCGGCTGCAGGCCGCACTGGATCTTGCCAGAGCCGTTATCGGCGGCATGGCGCAGAAATGCGGAGGCGACCAAATCCCCGCCATGGCAGAGGCCCATGCTCAATTGGTCACCCTGACCGGCCAGGCATCCACATATAATTTCGACGCGGGATTGCTGGTTATGGAAATCGGTAGCTTGCTTGCCTCTGCGGCCCCCCGTAGGGAACGCGCCCATGCCTGATTCATTCTATGTCACCACCGCGATCTCCTATCCCAACGGTCGCCCGCACATCGGCCACGCTTATGAAGCGATTGCGGCCGATGTGATCGCCCGTTTCCAGCGCCTGCGCGGCCGGGAAGTCCGGTTCCAGACCGGAACCGACGAACATGGCCTGAAAATGCTCCGCAAGGCAGAGGAACAGGGACGTACCGCACGCGAACTTGCGGATGAAATGTCCTTCTATTTCAGAGATATGTGTGACGGACTTTGCATCAGCTATGATCGGTTCATCCGCACCGTTGATAAAGACCATCACCGCGCCAGCCAGGCCTTGTGGCAAGCGATGGAGGCGAACGGCGACCTTTATCTCGACCGCTACGAAGGATGGTATTCCGTCCGCGACGAAGCCTTTTACGACGAGAGCGAGCTGGTTGGGGAAGGGGGCGATAAACTGTCCCCGCAAGGCACTCCGGTTGAATGGACGGTAGAGGAGAGCTGGTTCTTCCGGCTGTCAAAATACCAGGATAAATTACTGGAACTGTTCGATAAAAACCCTGAATTCCTGAAACCTGACAGCCGCCGCAATGAAATGATCGCCTTCGTTTCCGGCGGCCTGCGCGACCTGTCAGTTTCGCGCACCAGCTTCGATTGGGGCGTGAAAGTGCCCCAGGCGGATGGGGGTGCGGATGAAGGTGAGGGCGCCCATGTCATGTATGTATGGGTCGATGCGCTGACCAATTATCTCACCGGCCTCGGCTATCCCGACCAAACAGAACTGATGAACAGATTCTGGCCGGCCGACCTGCATCTGATCGGTAAGGATATCGTCCGGTTCCACGCGGTCTATTGGCCCGCATTCCTGATGAGCGCCGGCCTGCCGCTGCCCAAGCAGGTGTTCGGACACGGTTTCCTGCTCAATCGGGGCGAAAAGGAGTCCAAATCGCTTGGCAATGTGACCGATCCAATGGCGTTGGCCGAGAGGTTCGGGGTCGACCCGCTGCGCTATTTCCTGATGCGCGAAGTCGCGTTCGGGCAAGACGGCAGTTATTCGCCCGAAGCCATCGTAACCCGCGCCAATGCAGAATTGGCCAACAGCTTCGGCAATCTGGCGCAGCGCAGTTTGTCCATGATTTTCAAGAATATGGATGGCAAATTGAAGATTGCAGCGCCCCATGCGGATGACAGCGCGCTGGAAAGTCTGGTCCGCAACGCATGCGTGAACGAGCTGCCGCTTGAATTCGAAAATCTGAATTTCTCTGTCGGACTGGAAGCATGGATGCGGTCAGTATTTGCCTGCAACCAATATGTGGATGACCAAGCCCCATGGGCGCTGCGCAAGGAAGATCCCGCGCGGATGGAAGCGGTGCTGATGACTCTGTTTCGCTGTGTCCGTATGCTGGCCATCGCGGTGCGCTGCGTCGTGCCGACATCTGCCGACCGCTTGCTCGACCAGATGGGTATCGCGCCCGATGCACGCGACTTTGCGGCACTGGACGGTGGCGACTGGTTCACGGATCTTGCCGCCAGCGACTTCAGACTTGAAAAGCCGGAAGGCGTTTTTCCGAGACTGGACATGCCTGAGAGCGAGCCTGCATAATGCTCATCGATAGCCATTGTCACCTGCAATACAAAGGCGTGGTCGAGGATCAGCAAGGCGTGCTGGAACGTGCGCGCGCGGCAGGTGTGCGTGGTTTTCTCAATATTTCCACCAAACAAAGCGAGTGGGATAACGTCATCGCCACGGCGGAGCGTGAGCCCGATGTCTGGGCCAGCGTCGGCATTCATCCGCATGAGGCCGATGCCCACGCCGATCTTGGTGCGGATCCCCTGCGGACGGCCTCTGACCACCCGAAAGTGATCGCGATCGGGGAAACCGGGCTCGACTATTATTACGACAAATCCGACCGCGAGGTGCAGAAGGCGCTGTTCCGGATGCATATCGGCATCGCGCGCGAAACCGGCTTGCCAATCATCATCCATACCCGCGATGCGGAGGATGATACCGTCGGCATTCTGACCGAGGAAATGGAGAAGGGCGCCTTTCCCGCATTGATCCATTGTTTCACGGCGTCCGCCGCATTTGGGCATAAGGTGCTGGATCTGGGGCTGACGATCTCGCTTTCGGGTATCGTGACTTTCAAGAATGCCAAGGAACTGCAGGAAATCGCAGCGAAATTGCCGTCAGACAGGTTGCTGGTCGAAACCGACAGCCCATTCCTCGCGCCGGTCCCATATCGTGGCCGCCCGTGCGAGCCGGCCTATGTCCGCAGTACGGCAGAATTTGTGGCAGAGCTGCGCGGGGAAAGCCTTGAAACTCTGGCAGGATACACGACGCGCAATTTCTACGCCTTGTTTTCGAAGGCGGCGGCATGAAATTGGTGATGCTGGGTTCGGGAACCTCCACCGGTGTCCCGCGGATCGGCAATGATTGGGGAGACTGCGACCCGGCCGAGCCCAGGAACCGCCGCACCCGTGTGTCGATCATCGTTGAAAGCAAGGAAGGCAAGCGGCTGTTGGTCGATACTTCCACCGATTTGCGCCAGCAATTGCTCGCCAATGATATCGACCGGATCGACGCGGTGTTCTGGACCCATGATCACGCCGATCATTGCCATGGAATCGATGATCTGCGGCCGCTAAGATATGGCCGCAGCGGCGCAATTCCGGGCTTTGCGGGCCAGGAAACCGTGCGGCGCCTGCGCCAGCGGTTCGATTATGTCTTTGCTGGCCAGCACGGTTATCCAACTATCGTGAACCTTGAAACACTGGATAATATCCGGCTGTGCATGGGATTTTCCGTGCGCTGGTGCATCATGCCGCATGGCCCGGCGAAAAGCACCGCATTCCTGTTCGATGCTGACGGTTTTTCAATTGGATATGCGACGGATTTCAGTGCGATTACACCCGAAATGGTCAATCTGCTTGAAGGTTGCGACTTGCTGGTGACCGATTGTCTGCGCCGCGAATCGCATCCAACGCACGCCAATCTTGCCATGGCGCTGGACTTGATCGCGCGCACAGGTGCGAGACGCGCCGTGCTGAGCCATCTCGACAAAAGTATGGATTATGCCAGTCTGTCAGCTGAATTGCCGGACGGTGTCCTTGTCGGTTTTGACGGGTTGGAGATTGAATTGTGAACGAATTTGATACCGTCCAACTGATATCCTTGTTCGGCTTTCTGGTGCTGGCTGGCAGCGCGCTGGCAGGACAGCGGCTAAACTGGAAGAAGGGTCTGGTCATGGCACTGACATGGGCGGGCATCTTTGTGATGGTTTTCCTTTTCATCAGTCTGGTGGCCGGGTGAGAGAGTCTGCCCCAACGCATGAGATTATATTTAACATAATATATATTATCATTCCAATATCCTTGGCCAAATGAACTCCAGCCTCGACCGCCTCCTCCGCATCATGGCCACTTTGCGCGATCCGCTGGATGGCTGTGAATGGGATCTGGCGCAGGATTTCAAAACGATCGCGCCGTACACCATCGAAGAAGCTTACGAAGTCGCCGATGCGATAGACCGCGGCGCAATGGATGACCTGCGCGATGAATTGGGCGATCTGCTGCTCCAGGTCGTATTCCACGCGCGCATGGCCGAAGAAGCAGGACTTTTCAGCTTCGGCGACGTTGCCTCAGCCATCAGCGACAAGATGGAAGCCCGCCATCCCCATATCTTTGGCGGGGAAAGCGGCACCATGGGCGAAAGTGGGTGGGAGGCAATGAAGGCCATCGAACGCGAAGCCAAAGGCGCAACCAGTTCGATGGACGGCGTCGCCCGCGCGCTGCCTGCCTTACTCCGCACCGAAAAACTGCAAAAGCGGGCCGCGCGTGACGGGTTCGACTGGCCGGACACGCAAGGCCCCGCCGCAAAGGTCGCCGAAGAGGCGCTGGAATTGGCCGAAGCACCTGCCGACAAACAAATCGAGGAAGCCGGCGACTTGCTATTTGCTGCCGCAAACCTGGTCCGCGCCTATGGCATCGCCCCGGAAGACGCATTGCGAGCGGCCAATGACAAATTCGAACGCCGCTATCGCGCAATGGAGGCGCTGGCGGATGATTTCGCGCAGCTTTCCCTCGACGATCAGGAAGCCTTGTGGAACCGGGTGAAGCAGTCGGAATCCTAATCCAAAGGCCTGGCTTGCCCCTGCCCTCTTCCGTCCATTTCCGCTGCGTAGCGACCGAAAACTACCCTTAAAGGCTGGCGAAGCGGCCAAATTCCTTGGGTGACAGGCGCACCGCAAATGCGCGCAATGGCCCATGTTCATCCTGCCCGGCGTCCTTTTCCGACATGATCTGACCATGCGCGTGAAGCCAGGCCAGTTTTTGCCCTTCGCCTGCAGGCAGAACAATCTCGTAGAGTTTCGAGCTGGCCGTCAACAATTTGTCGAGCGTTGCCGTCAGTTCCTCCAACCCGGCACCTGTCATTGCCGATATAGGCACGATGGCATCGTCAGCCGCAGTGAATTCAGAAAGTTCTTCGTTCTGCTCCGGGGTCAGCAAATCCCACTTGTTCCAGGCTTCGATGATCGGGATGGGATTTTCGCCATCTTCGGCATTGGTCACGCCCAATCCGGCAAGAACTTCCAGCACCTGCGATTTCTGCGCCGCCGATGCGGGACTGGGAATGTCGCGTACGTGCACGATTACATCGGCTGCAGTCACTTCTTCCAACGTCGCGCGGAACGCGGCCACCAATTGGGTGGGCAGGTCGGAAATGAAGCCAACTGTGTCGGACAGGATCGCTTTTTCCACACCCGGTAGCCGAATTGCCCTCATCGTCGGATCGAGCGTCGCGAACAGCAGATCTTCCGCCATTACATCAGAACCGGTCAGCCGGTTGAACAGGGTGGATTTGCCGGCATTGGTATAGCCGACCAGTGCGATCACCGGCCACGGCGCCCTGCCCCGCCGTTCACGGTGCAGGGCGCGGGTGCGGCGAACTTGCTCCAGTTCCTTGCGAAGCCGCGCCATCCTCTGGCGGATCATCCGGCGGTCGGCCTCGATCTGGGTTTCGCCCGGACCGCCGAGGAAGCCGAAGCCGCCGCGTTGCCGTTCCAGATGGGTCCAGCTGCGCACCAGGCGGCTCTGCTGGTAATCGAGATGTGCGAGTTCGACCTGCAAGCGGCCTTCTGCCGTCGCGGCGCGTTCCCCGAATATTTCCAGGATCAGGCCGGTACGGTCGATGACCTTGCGTTTGAGCCTGTCTTCCAGGTTGCGCTGCTGGATCGGGGACAGCGCGCCATCGACAATGACCAGCTCAACCTCTTCCAGCTCGCATTTGGTGGCAATGGTTTCCACCTGCCCGGAACCGAACAGAGTGCTGGGTTTGACATCCCGCACCGGCAGCACGATTGCCTCGGCAACAATGATACCGATGGCCAACGCCAGACCGCACGCTTCCTCAAGCCGCGAAGCTGCATCCAGATCGTGCTTTGACCCGCGGATATCGGGGCAAATGACGATAGCCCGCGCACCGCGCGAGACTTCGCCCATCAGGTCATCATCAAAGCTCAGTCGTCTTCACCTTCCCATTCGCCCGAGAGGTCGACGGGTGTCGTTGGCTGAATGGTTGACACTGCATGCTTGTAAGCCAGCTGGACGAAACCGTCCCGCTCCAGCAGCATGCAAAAAAGGTCGTAGGCGGCGATACGGCCCTGCAGCATCACGCCGTTGACCAGGAACATTGTTACCTGCGCTTCGGCTTCGCTAACCCGCGAAAGGAATACATCCTGCAGCAGGCGCTGCTTGCGCTGGCTATCCGCGCTATCGAATTGGCCCACATCAATCTGTTGGCCCGGCATCAAAGTGGACACCGCGTGTTTATAGACCAATTGGGATTCGCCATCTCTCCGCAACAGGATCGAGAAATTGTCGAACCAGGTAATGATCCCCTGCAGCTTCACGCCTTTCACAAGGAACATGGTCACCGGGGTTTTGTTTTTACGCAGCAGATTCAGGAACGTATCCTGAAGACTGGCCTGCTTGCCCTTTTTCTCAGGCTCGGCCGGCGTGGGCTTCTGCCGGGCAGTTAAAGTACGTCCTTCTGACATTGTCTGTCACCTTATTTTTGGCGCCCGCCTTTGCGGTTCGCATTCTGGTCCACCGACTTCTCAACGAAGAAGTTGACCGATAGTTTCGCAAGATTGTGACTGTATCGCATTTTGCAACCCAAGCTACATGTAATCGCGAAATGATTACACTGCGCTCAGCACTGTTCAGCTTTTCCGATCCTCCGCATCACGTTCGCCCATGCCCAGCAGCTTCAATTTCCGGTGCAAGGCAGACCTTTCCATGCCGATGAAGCTGGCCGTCTTGGAAATATTGCCTGAAAAACGGCGGATCTGGATACTGAGATATTCACGTTCGAAGCTTTCACGTGCTTCACGCAGCGGAATGCCCATCAATGCTGAAACGCCGGTTGTACCGCCCAATCTACCGCCTACGATCTCGCTCGGCAGCATATCGGGTTCCACCGCATCAAGCCGTTCGCGCGGAGTCAGGATGACCGTGCGTTCCACCACATTGCGCAATTGGCGAACATTGCCCGGCCAGTCATAGGCCTGGAGGGCGGCCATCGAATCCTCGGTCAGATCGGGCGCAATAATCCCTTGTTCCGCCGCGTAACGGGTGAAGAAATGCTCTGCCAGCGCCGGAATATCGTCCCGCCGTTCCGCAAGCGAAGGGATGGTGATGGGAACGACATTCAGCCGGTAAAACAAATCTTCGCGAAAGTTCTTCTGTTCCATTTCATGCTGGAGATCGCGCGATGTGGAAGACACCACCCGCACATCAACCCCGATCTGCCGGCTGCCGCCGACCCGGACAAAGCTCTGTTCGGTCAGCACTCGCAGGATACGTGCCTGGGTGGACAGGGGCATATCCGCCACCTCGTCCAGGTACAGCGTTCCGCCATCGGCCAATTCCAGCAGGCCGGGACGCACCAGCTTGCCGTCTGATTCCTCGCCGAACAATTCCTGTTCGAACCGTTCGGGCGTGATGCGGGCGGAATTGACGATAACGAAGGCACTATCGCTGCGCGGGCTCCAATTATGCAGTAATCGCGCGGCCACTTCCTTGCCTGCACCGGCAGGTCCGTTGATCAGCACCCGGCTGCCGGTGCCCGCGACCCGTTTCAACGTGGCGCGCACCTGGTTGATGACAGCGGAATTGCCCGTGAATTCTTCGCCGTGGGTGAAGCCCTGGCGCAGCCGGGTATTTTCCCGCCGCAATCGCTCTGTTTCGGTCGCCCGGTCAACCAGTAGCAGCAGCCGTTCAGCCTCGAACGGCTTTTCGATAAAATCCATCGCGCCGCGGCTGACGGCGGAAACCGCCGTGTCGATATTGCCATGTCCGGAAAAGATGATCACCGGAAGTTCCGGCTCGCGCAACTTGATCGCATCGAGCACTTCCAGCCCGTCCATCTCGCTGCCATGCAGCCACACATCCAGCAACACCAGACTGGGGCGGCGCTCGTCAATTGCTGCCAGTGCCGCCGTGCTGTTGGCGGCCGTTCGGCATTCATAGCCCTCATCGCTGAGGACACCCGAAACCAGCTCGCGAATATCGCGTTCATCATCAACAACGAGGATGTCTAGCGCCATTGCGCATCTGCCTTTCTATGGGTCATCTGGCTGTGCCATTGCCCAAATTGTCTTGCGCCCCCGAATTGCCTTGCGCGCCCGAATTGCTTTGTACCGATTCCACGGGATTTCTGGCGAAGCGTAGCGTTACCCGGGTCCCCCCGCCTTCCGCAGCCGCGAAGGTCATGTTTCCCCCATGTTCCTCGACGATCTTATTGACGATGGCGAGGCCCAGACCCGTCCCCTTTTCCCGGGTGGTGACGTAAGGTTCGACAATCCTGTCCTGATCCTGTGGCAACCCGACACCGTTGTCCTCGACACTCACGACCAGATCACCATCCACGATCTTTATTTCCACCACGATCCGGCCGCGATAATCCGGTTCGGCAGTGATCGCCCTTGCCTCCACCGCTTCCACCGCATTTTTCAGCACATTAGTCATCGCCTGGCCCAATTGATGGCGGTCGCAGGCGATATTCACCGGCCCATCCGCGATGGTGCTGAAGCTGAAATTGATCCCCGGATGCGCGACTTCCTGAAGGAATAGCGATTGGCGCACCAGATCAACCGCATTCTCCTCGCGGAATACCGGCTTCGGCAGGCGCGCGAAGGAAGAAAATTCATCGACCATCTTCCGCAGCGCGCCGACTTGCCGGACAATGGTGTTGGTCAGATCGTCGAACAATTCACCGTCCACCTCTATCTGCTTGCGATAACGGCGTTTGAGCCGTTCGGTCGCAAGCTGAATGGGTGTAAGCGGGTTCTTGATTTCATGCGCGATCCGCCGCGCAACGTCCGACCAGGCTGCCTGCCGCTGATCGAGCAATTGCCGCGTTATATCCTCGAAAGTGATCACCTTGCCTTCCGGCGCAGCTGCTATTTTTACGGCCAGCGTCAACAGATCGCCGCCCTTGTTGTAATTGACTATACCGCTGGAAACCCCGGACGCAGCGAGAGCAGCAATCTGCGGGGACAATGCCTCCAGAGGCAGTTTCAACGGTGTCGGTCCGCGTTCGCCCATCAGCAATTGCTGGGCAAGACTGTTCATCAGCATGACCTGGCCATCGGGGCTGATCGAAATGATCCCGGCAGTAACCGATTCGAGCACGGTTTCCATAAAGGCCCTGCGCGCATCAAGCTGGCTGTTGGCCCCGACCAGAGCATCGGTTTGCTGCTCGATCTGGGCGGTCATGCGGTTGAAGGCGCGGTTTAACTGGCCAATCTCGTCATTGCCGGTCCGCCCATCCACCCGCAGCGAGAAATTGCCTGCCCCCACCTTGCGCGCTGCGCCGACTAGTTCGGTAAGCGGTTCCACCTGGCGATCGGCAAAACGCAGCGCAAACCAGACCGCGATCATCACCAGGATGATCGACACGAAAAACAACGCGAGATTGAACCGCAGTTGCAGCGCCCGCGCCCGGTTGGTCAGCACTTCGTAAGCAGATGCGATGTTTTTCGCACTTTCGAAGGAGGTGAAGGATTGCGCTTCGGAATTGCGCGCGTTGTAGAGATATATTCCGCTTTCGCGGTCGATCGCGGAAACCGCCTCGATCCGGGTTGGGCCGCCGATGACAACCACCGATTCGCCTCCGCGAACCCGGTCGAAAATTCCTGACTGCAATTTCTGCGGCTGGTTGTCGGCTGGCAGGTCGAACATCGCCGCAGTGCGCAGTGTGCCGTCGGGCAATTCCTGCAGGATCGCGGATTCGTTCAGGTCCCGGCCTTGCGCCTGATAACGGTAGAAATCGGCAAACCCGCTGTCTGCCAGGGATCCCTGATCAAGCCAGTACCGCATATCGCTGGCCATCGCGATGGTCTCGTTGGCGACTTCGAGCTGGTTCTGCTCGTAATAATTTTCCGCCAGCGCATTGGCATTCTTCATCAGCCCGCGGGAATCGTCAGAAAACCAGAAATCAACGCCGGATTGGAAAAGGATTGCTGCAAAACCAGCAACCAGCAAGGTCGGGATCGCGGCCACCATCGAAAAGAAAAACACCAACCGGACATGCAGGCGCGCGGTGCTGCCCGCGGCGCGGCGGATGGCCAGCCTCCGCCCGACCAGAACAACCAGCGCGATTGCAGGTATCAGCGTACCGATCAAGAGCGAAGCCACCTGTCCAGAAGGCAGCAATTGCCCGCCCGGGGGCGCACTTGAAAAGCTGTAATAGGTCGCGGCGACCATGATCGCAAAGGCAATCGCCGCAGCAATTTCGAGGATCAGGAAGAAATTCGCACGGCGGGAGACCACAACGAAGCGCCGCATCCAGCGGGGGCTTCTGTGTAACATCGCAGGAGACGCGCTCTTCATCGTTGCATCTCTACAACGATAGTGTTGCATTTATGCAAGACATTTTGCGTCGAATGGAGGGTATCTTCTGTTAAAAGCTAACTGACTGGCGCTATCTTGCCGGGGCGAACCGTTCCGGATCGATCACCAATTCCACCAGGCGCTTGCGCAAGGTATTGCGGTTAATGCCGAGCAATTCGGCGGCGCGCAGCTGATTCCCCGCAGTTTGGCGCAGTGCGTGTTCAAACAGTGGCTTTTCAAACGCGGCAAGTGATTGTTGGTAAAGTTTACCAGTCGCGGGCCTGTGCAGCGCCAGCCACTTTTCCAGCGCTCCGGCAAAATCGTTGCTGTCATCGGTGGAACCAGCAACCAGCAACGCCTCGTCCAGCACAGTGAAAATAGTCTCTGAATCGATCATTTCATCGCGTGCCATCAGCGCCAGCCGGTAGATTGTATTCTTCAATTCCCGCACATTGCCGCGCCAAGGCTGGCGTTCCAGCATCGCAATCGCGGCGGCATCCAATTGCCGTGGCGGCAGGCCTTCCTCCACGGCCTGACGGAGGAAATGCCGGGCCAGCGCGCCGATATCACCCACCCGGTCGCGCAGGGGCGGCAGCTGGATCGGCACCACGTTGAGGCGGTAGAACAGATCTTCCCGGAATGTCCCGGCAGCAATCATCGGGGTCAAATCGCGATTGGTAGCGGCAACGATCCGCACATCGACGGAGATTTCCTGCCGCCCGCCGACCCGGCGGATACGCCCCGATTGCAGTGCCCGCAGCAAACGGGTCTGCGCAGCAGGCGGCATATCGCCGATTTCGTCCAGAAACAAGGTTCCACCATTGGCCTGTTCGAACTTGCCGATTGCCTGATTGACTGCGCCGGTGAAGGCTCCCTTTTCATGGCCGAATAGCTCACTCTCGATCAATTCACTGGGAATCGCGGCGGCATTTACCGCGATAAACGGCCCGGTCTTGCGGTGGCCGAGCTGGTGGATCGCATCGGCCACCAGTTCCTTGCCGGTACCGGATTCGCCAAGGATCAGCACGGTCAGATCATTGCGCAGCACCCGCGTGATCATGCGGAACACGCCCTGCATCGCCTGGCTTCGGCCTACCAGCGGGAGGCCTTCCCCGGCCTCGGCAATTTCGCCGCTCCGTGTCTGGCGCGCACCTGTTGCCTGTTCCACCGCGCGCAGCAGATCATCCAGATCGAAAGGCTTGGGAAAATATTCGAAGGCACCGGTGTCGGTCGCCCTGATTGCAGTATCCAGCGTGTTCTGCGCCGAAAGGATGATGATCGGCATGTCAGGGTGATTGCCGCACACTGCGCCAAGGGCCTCGATCCCGTCCCCATCGGCCAGAACGACGTCGGTCAACATGGCATCGAAGTGCTGGACCGACAGATGCCGGTCCCGCCCCGCTATGCTGTCGGTCGTGGTGACGGCGAAGCCCTCATCCTCCAGCGCGGCGGTAACCACCGTGGCGATGGAACTGTCATCTTCCACCAACAAGATATGTCCGCGCATCGATCGTACCTCTATTTCGCCACCGGAAGGTTGATCCGAAAATGGGTCAATCCCGACTTGTCATCGCGGCTATAGCCGATCCGCCCGTCCATATCGGCGAGCAATTTCTTGACCAATGCCAGACCCAGGCCCTGCCCGCCTCTTTTTGCCGTTACAAACGGTTCGAACATACGGTTCGCCAGCTGCGGATCGACCCCCGGACCATTATCGATCACGGTCACTTCGATCGGGACACGGACCGACCGGCCCAGGCGGATGGCACTCATGGCCGATCCGCTGACGAACCGGGTTTTAACAATGATCTCGCCGCTTTCAAGTCCGGAGCATGCATCGCAGGCGTTGGACAGCAGATTGATCATGACCTGTTCCAGCGCATCCTGACTGGCAAGAACCGGCGGCAGGGACGGGTCGAATTCCTCCACAAGCGATACATTCGCCGGTGCGGCTGCCCGCACCGTGGCCATGGCATTGCGGATGGCCTCGTGGAGATTGAACGGCGCAACGGGATCGGGTGTGTTGCTGCCCAGTTTCTGCATCCGGTCCACCAGTCGCGCGATCCGGTCGACCTCGTCGGAAATCAACACCGCCAGCGGCCGGTCTTTTTCATCCACGCGCCGAGCGAGCAATTGCCCGGCACCCCGGATGGCTGCCAGCGGGTTCTTGATTTCATGCGCGAGTACCGCTGGTGCACCGACCGTGCTTTCCTTCTCACCTTCTCCCGAAACGTCATCGCGGCTGCCATCGGATAGCGACAATACTTTCCAGCCAGGGTGCGAAGCCATGGGGGATACTGTCAGGTTGAAGCGCTTGCGCTCTCCATCCACGATCGCGATGACACCCCGAGCGACCAATTGCTGGTCTTCGATTGCCAGCCGTTCCTGAATACCGACCATGCCGAAATCAACCAGGTCTGTGACGACCATTCCCGTCAGGCGTTTGCTGCTGCGCCCGAACAGGCTTTCGGCGGCAGGATTCGCCTCTGCAATGCGCAGGTCGCGGTCGAGCAGCAGTACGGAAAATATCAAGCCGGCCATTTGGATCTGCGCGGGCGGGCGCGGTCCTTGATGAAGTGATCGTCCCGTCTTCACCGACTCGAAACTCACGCCGCCCGGCGGTGCATGAAAGGGGTGTAGAACCGCTCTAGCTCGCCCATCACCTGCGCCGGATCGTCCACGAAATTCACCTGGTTGCGGAACTCGGCAGAGCCTTGCATCCCCTTAGTATACCAACCCAGATGCTTGCGCGCGACCTTGACGCCAACTTCGGTGCCGTAATGTTCCAGCATGCCGCGATAATGTTCGATCAGGACAGAAAACTGCTCGTCGAAACCGGGGCCTGGCAGTGCTTCGCCGGTGCGTAGCCAATGCATTACCTGGCCCAGCAACCATGGCTTGCCGTAAGCTCCGCGGCCGATCATGACCCCGTCAGCGCCCGATTGTTGCAGCGCCTGCGCGGTATCTTGGATCCCGCAAATGTCGCCATTGACGATGACCGGGATGGACACGGCATTCTTGACCTTGCGGATGAAGCTCCAATCCGCTGACCCTTTGTACATCTGGTTACGAGTGCGCCCGTGTACGGTGATCATCCTGACCCCGATATCTTCGGCGATTTTCGCCAGTTCCGGCGCGTTCAGGCTGTCATGGTCCCAGCCCATCCGCATCTTGACCGTCACCGGCACGGATACTGCCCTGACCGTGGCCTCCATCAGCTTTGTCGCCAGCGGAACTTCCCGCATCAGCGCCGATCCGGCGAGGCCATTGGTGACCTTGCGCACCGGGCAGCCGAAATTGATGTCGATTATTGCGGCCCCGCGATCTTCATTCAGCCTGGCCGCCTCGCCCATCGAAACCGGATCGCAGCCCACCAATTGCATCGAAATCGGTTCTTCGATCTGGCCCCATGCCACTTTCTGCAGCGACTGGCGCGTTTCCCGGATCATGGCCTGGCTGGCAACCATCTCGGTCACATTAAGGCCGGAACCGTAGCGCCGCACAAGGGTCCGGAACGGCAAATCGGTAACGCCAGTCATCGGCGCCAGCACAACCGGGCAATCGATCGCAATCGGACCGATGTGGATCGGGCTTAACGCCGGTGGAGGAGGAAGCGTGCTCATCTTCGATATGTGCCTAAAATTTGGGCAGCGCTTAGTGCATTGCAGCATCGGACGCAAGCCGCTAGCGCCCGTGCGATGACACGTGCGACGACACAGGCCCCCATCCCCGGCATGCCCGAACGCGACGGCTTCGCGGCGATTATCGTGGCCGCTGGACAGGGGCTGCGCGCTGGACAGCCATTGCCGAAACAATTCGCGGTGTGGCGGGGCAAGCCGGTGCTGCGGCATTCGGCGGAAGCACTGGTTGCTGCCGGGGCAAATCCGATATTCGTGGCAATACCCGGCGGGGCCGAAGGCGCCGCTCGAGCGGCACTGTCCGGTATTGCCAACATCCGCTTGATCGTGGGCGGTGCTACACGGCAGATGTCTGTCGCAAAAGCCTTGTCCGCTCTGGAGGGGAATGCACCAGAGTTTGTGTTGATCCACGATGCCGCCCGTCCGATTCTGCCCGCCGATGTCATAGACCGCCTGCTGGCTGCGCTGGTGGATGCCCCCGGAGCCATTCCGGTTCTGCCGGTGGTGGACAGTCTGTCGGTTGATGCTGCAGGCAGGATGGCCGGATCGGCGGACCGCGACAGTCTGCGCCGGGTTCAGACCCCGCAGGCGTTCCACTTTGCCGACATTCTGGCGGCCCACCGGGCATGGGATAGCCCCATATCCGCAGGGGACGATGCTCAGGTCGCGCTGGCTGCTGGACTTGAAGTGGCGCATGTTGCCGGTGATGAAGCGCTCAGGAAACTGACATTTGCTGAGGATTTCATGGCGGAATTGCCCCCAATGCGGACGGGCATGCGGACCGGCATGGGGTATGACGTGCACCGGTTGGCTGCGGGCGAGGAATTATGGCTCGGCGGGTTGCTGATCCCGCATGACCGGGGGCTTGCCGGGCATAGCGATGCCGATGTTGCGCTGCACGCCGTTGTCGATGCGCTGCTCGGCGCGATCGGCGAAGGCGATATTGGCCAGCATTTCCCGCCTAGCGATCCACAATGGAAAGGCGCGCGTTCGACACAGTTTGTCGAACACGCAGCCATGCTTGTGACCAAGGCGGGTTACCGGATCGGAAATGTCGATTTGACGATCATCTGCGAAGCGCCGAAAATCGGCCCATACAGAGACGCAATGAGGATGAAACTGGCCGAACTGCTGGGGGTTGATACAGCTCAGGTCAATGTGAAGGCTACGACTACCGAACGGTTGGGCTTTGCAGGGCGCGAGGAAGGTATCGCGGCGCAGGCCATCGCAACTGTCTTGGCATTGGCATAGGATGATGGAACGATGAAATATTTGAATGTTCTGGCCGGCGCGGCAGCAATGCTGGCATTGTCGCAATCACAGGTTGCCATGGCGCAGGCAGCGGTAAAATCGTGTATAAAGCAGGCTGACCTGGCCGATGCAGTGGTTTTTGCTATACCATCCTTGATCAGCGCGTTCCGGGCAAAATGCGGGCCATCCCTCCCCGCTGACGGATACATCGGCACCCAGGGCCCGAAACTAGCGGCATCTTATACCGCATTGCAACCAGCGGCATGGCCGGGCGCGCGCCGGGTTCTGCTCGGCTTCGCGCAAAGCAATACCACGCGCCAGGACGCTGGCATGGCAACCATGCTGGCCACCCTGCCCGCCGATGCGGTCAGGCCGTTTGTCGATGCTTTGATCCAACAGGAAGTATCGAAAGAAATTCCGATCAAGGATTGCAGCAACATCGAACGCGGCGTGTCGTTACTGGCCCCCTTGCCGCCAGAGAATATGGGCGGGCTGACCGTGTTCCTGCTTCGGATGGCTAATATCAAAAAGCCTAATATATGCGAAAGTGACTAGTCATGATGAAAGCCTTGCTGCCCGAAGAAATCGATGCGCTCGCCCGCCGCGTGGTGGAAGAAAATGCCGCTGCGGGGCGGACCATTGCGCTGGCCGAAAGTTGCACAGGCGGGCTGGTAGCTGCGGCATTGACCGAAATTCCTGGATCTTCGGCAGTGCTGGACCGCGGTTTCGTGACCTATTCCAACGAATCCAAGATGGAGATGCTCGGGGTTTCGAGCGATATCATCGAAACATTCGGCGCGGTTTCTATTGCCTGCGTCTGGGCGATGGCCAATGGCGCGCTGAAAAACAGCAACGCCGATATTGCGGTTGCGATCAGCGGCGTAGCCGGGCCAGACGGGGGCACCGAAAAAAAGCCCGTCGGGACGGTCGTTTTTGCCCGGGCCATCCGCAACAGCACCGGGGAGCCCGAGGGCGAGCTCAAATTCTTCGACGGGGGTAGCCGCGCGGAAGTGCGCCTTCAGGCGACGCTGTGCGCGCTGGAATTGCTGCTGCCGTAAAGCTGCATTGCACGGTCTTCGAATGCTGTGACCATCTTGCGGAATGCACGGTCGAAATATTGGCCTGCCAAGGCTTCGAACAGGCGGCTCTTGAATGTGAAGTCAACCGAAAAATCGATCTTGCACCCGCCTCCTGGCAAGGGTTCGAAATACCAGCGGTTGTCGAGATCCCTCAGCGGGCCATCGATATATTGGACATCGATCATTCCGGGCCGCTGCTTGGTAACTTTCGAGGTAAAACTCTCGCGCAAATTCTTGAAACCGACCACCATGTCGGCGGTCATTTCAGTCTCTGTATCCGAGCGCACCCGGGTGGCGACCACCCACGGCAGGAATTCCTTGTAACGCGACACATCAGCAACCAGATCGAACATCTGTTCACAGCTATACGGTAGCAACCGGGTTTCGCGGATTCCGGGCATCAGGCGGTCAGTTTTTTAGCCAGCTTCGCTTCACGGGCGGCCCGCATCTGGGCGAAATCATCGCCTGCGTGATAGCTTGACCGGGTCAGCGGAGTGGACGCGACCTGCAGGAAACCCTTGGCACGCGCAATCGCGCCAAAAGCGTCAAACGCCTTGGGGGTAACGAAATCCTCTACCTTGGCATGTTTGGGTGTTGGCTGGAGGTATTGACCCATGGTCATGAAATCGATGTCGGCGGTGCGCATATCGTCCATCACCTGGTGAACCTCCAACCGCTGTTCGCCCAGTCCCAGCATGATCCCCGATTTTGTGAAGATCATCGGATCGTGGCTCTTCACTTCTTCCAGCAGGCGAAGCGAGGCGTAATAGCGCGCGCCGGGGCGGATAGTGGGATACAGGCGCGGCACGGTTTCAAGGTTGTGGTTGTAAACGTCTGGTCCGGCTTCACAAATCGCCTCGACAGCGGGGCGCATCTTGCCGCGGAAATCGGGCGTAAGAATTTCGATGGTGGTATTCGGGGTTTCGCGCCGCAGGGCCTGGATCACCTTGACGAATTGACCGGCGCCGCCATCAGGCAAATCATCGCGGTCGACGGAGGTGATGACGATGTGTTCCAGCCCCAGCTTGGCCGCAGCAGCTGCGGTATGTTCTGGTTCCAGCGGATCGACAATCCGGGGCATGCCGGTTTTCACATTGCAGAATGCACAGGCACGCGTGCAGACATCGCCCAGGATCATCACGGTCGCGTGTTTCTTGGTCCAGCATTCGCCGATATTGGGGCACGCCGCCTCCTCACACACGGTGTTGAGGTTGAGGTCACGCATCAGCTTGCGGGTTTCGTGATATCCCTTGCTGACCGGCGCCTTGACCCGGATCCAGTCCGGTTTGCGGGCACGCACCGGGCGCTCCTCAGCAGAAGCGGCGGCATCATTGGGGGCGTTGGAGTATTGGTTCATACGGGCCCATTTAGGCCGCAGCCTGCCAAGCCGCAAGCCATACGGGGAAATTGCGCGTGCTGCGCGCCCACGTTGCATTTTCATCTGGCGAATGATTGTGAGTTCGCCTCTCGGAACCAGATTGCAGAACGGTTTGATCGAGGCTAGCAGCATGGCTATGGACGCCGCCATACTTCACACCTTCACATCGCCAGTCGTGTTGTTTTTCGTTTTGGGGCTCCTGGCGGCTTTCGTCAGGTCAGATCTAGCGATTCCGGAAGCGCTGGCCAAGGGCATGTCGCTGTATCTGATGGCCGCTATCGGCATGAAAGGCGGCGTCGCTGTTGCCGAATCGGGTTTGAGCTCAACCATTGCGATTGTTTTGCTGGCCGGTTTTGCAGCGAGTTTCCTGCTGCCGTTTACCGCCTATGCAGTGTTGAAGGGTTTTGGCCGCCTAGACCGGATCAATGCCGGCGCCGTTGCGGCGCATTATGGTTCGGTCAGCGTGGTCACCTATGTAACTGCGACAGAAATTCTCGACCTGTCGGGCATACCGCCCGCCGGGTATATGGTGGCAGTGCTGGCCGCGATGGAAACCCCAGCGATCCTGTCAGGCTTGATGCTGGCCAAGGGGCTAAAGTCAGACAGCGGGAACGAGCGGAGCGAAATGTTGAGAGAAGTATTCCTCAACGCCTCGGTCGTGCTGCTGCTGGGCAGCTTCATGATCGGCCTGATTGCCGGGCCATCCGGATTTTCCGAAGTAAGTCCCTTCTTTGCCGCCGGATTCAAGGGCGTGTTGTGCTTGTTCCTGCTGGATATGGGCCTGATTGCTGCACGGCGCATCATGATGACCAAATCGCTTACCTGGCGGCTGAGCGCAATTGCGATTGGCCTGCCCTTGGTCAACGGAATGATAGGCGTGCTGGCCGGTACGGCAATTGGATTGGACGTCGGGTCGGCGGCTGGGTTCGGCGTATTATGTGCCAGCGCGAGCTATATTGCGGTACCCGCGGCAATGCGGATGGCTTTGCCGGAAGCGGATCCAGGATTGTACCTTACCATGTCGCTCAGCATCACATTCCCGTTCAACATCCTCGTCAATATCGGCCTGATCACTTCGGTCGCTGTGGCGCTTGCAGGCCCGGGAGGCATCGTCCCATGATCGAAACCGTGATCCGCAAACGTATCGAGATACTTGCAGATACCCCGCTGGTCCGACGCGTGACAGATGCAATCGACCGCGCCAGTATAACCGGCTGGACTGTCTTGCCGGTCCAATCAGGCAGCGGGCGAGAGGGCGCTTGGCGCGAGGAACGCGTAATGGGAACCGACAAGTCCCTGATCCTGACCATCGCTTCCCAGGACAAGGCTGCGGCGCTGGCGGAGAGCCTTGCGCCGATCCTGTCCAGCCATAGCTTGCTGCTGACCATGTGGGATGTCGAGGTTATTCGCGGTGAACGGTTCTAATGCCTGAATTTGCCCATCTTCTCGAGGGGTACCGCCGGTTCCGCGCCGAAGGCTATCCAAAACAGCGCGAGCGGTTCGATGATTTGGTCGAACAGGGGCAGTCACCCAAATTGCTGGTGATTGCCTGTTCGGACAGCCGGGTCGATCCGGCGCAGATTTTCGACGTCGATCCCGGGCAGATCTTTGTGGTCCGCAATGTCGCCGCACTGGTCCCTCCGTTCGAGACCACGCCCGGTCTACACGGTGTCTCTGCGGCCCTGGAATTTGCGGTACAGGTTCTGAAAGTGCGTCAGATTGTGGTCATGGGCCACGGAATGTGCGGCGGGACCAAGGCCGCATTGACGCAGGAATTGCTGGGTGCGCCCCTAGGCGAAGGCGGCTTTATTGCCAACTGGATCGGGTTGCTTGACGGAGTGCGGGGCATGGTCGCCGATAAATACGGTACCGATTCGCGCGAGGCCGAACGCG
The DNA here is from genome assembly GCA_041741895.1 of Pontixanthobacter sp. Lineage (GTDB taxonomy): Bacteria > Pseudomonadota > Alphaproteobacteria > Sphingomonadales > Sphingomonadaceae > Allopontixanthobacter. The sequence goes on along the minus strand of JBGSJO010000068.1, from coordinate 13,697 downwards.
CGATGGAACACGCCGCAGTGCGTGTCAGTCTTGATAATTTGCGCAGCTTCCCCTGCGTCAGGCAACTGGAACGCACCGGGGAGCTTAAACTGCACGGCACGTTTTTCGCCATATCCGAAGGCGTTCTGCATATTCTGAACGAGGAAACCGGGCTATTCGAACCGGCGGACTAATCCAGCTTGCGGCTTGCACACCACGAAACCGGCTGTATCCCATGCGGCATGTCTCATGAAACTCTTCAGAACATCGCCCTGCTGATCGACGCTGATAATATCGATCCCAAGGGCATCGATCCCGTGCTGACCGTCATGGCCGAACTGGGCCAGGTCAACATTCGCCGCGCCTATGGCAATTTCGCGAAACAGGCGCTCGTGAATTGGGACACGATCACCAACAAATTCGGCATCCGCCCGCACCAGCAATTCGACGTGTCGAAGGGCAAGAACGCAACCGACATGGCGATGACGATCGACGCGATCGATCTGTTGTATCAGGGCAAGGTAGATGGTTTCGGGATCATGACATCGGACAGCGATTTCACCCCGTTGGTCACCCGGCTGCGGCAGGACGGAATTATTGTCTATGGCTTTGGCGGAACAAAAACACCGGAATCATTCCGTTCCGTCTGCACCCGCTTCATCGAAATTGAAAAATTGATAGCCGGTAACGCTGCCGACAAGGTCGGCCCCACTGCGGAACGTACGGCCAAGGATGCAGGTGCGGTGGACGCTGAATTGGTCGAATTGCTGGGCATGGCATGGCGCGCGGCCAAGCGTGACGACGAAGGTTTTGCCGCTATCGGCGAAATTGGCAGTATTGCGGGCAACCGTTCAAGTTTTGATGTGCGCAATTACGGTTACAAACGGCTATCGGACATGTTCAAGGCGCTCGACAATTTCAAGCTGGAACGGCGCGACAACGGACAGATTTTCGTGAAACGCCTGCGTTGAGCCAGTGGGTTCAACGCACAAAAAAGGGCGCGGACCGAAGCCCGCACCCTCATTTTATCAAATCATATCAATCTACATTGCAGCAGCAGTTTCCACTGGCACAGCTGCCGCTTTCTGTTCGGCGTAAACCGTCCATAACTTGGCAATCGGGGCCCGATTTCCGGTAACCTTGGCAAAGCTTGCCTTGGCCTCTTCGATCTTGCCCTGATCAACCTGTGTGATTCCCAGGCGGGTCATTACACGGGGCAAGTCAGCCCCGGCCTTGCCCAATGCAATCGTGTACATTTCTTCCGCCTGGGCGGCTTTCCCGTAGCTCAGGAAGGCATCACCGGCGGCTGTCGATGTCACAGCAGTGGAGCTGGGCTTGCGCGCATCGCGTTCCAACGCGGGCAATTCTGCCTGATCGGCGCTCAGCCGAGCCTTGGCCGTGCTGCTGCTTTCCGCAATGAACAGGTCTTTGGCGTTGAGCAGGCCAGCTGCCATGCCTTCTGCAACCACGCTGGTTACCTCGCCCGGAAGACGGCGTGCATCGGCAACTTCGATATAGTCGACATAGTCGCGTTCATTACGCAAGCTGCCGGTCCGCTGGGACAGGCGCAAAATATCAAGCGTTTCCTGCGCATCAAAATCGTTGAAATTGCGCTCGATTGCAATTGCATCCCCCCAACTGTCACGATCAGGGAACATCTTCGCGTTCATCCGGGCAAAGGCGCCCGCAGTTTCCCCAAAATCATTGGTGTAGGACACCGCAATTCCCCGCCGCAACCATAGCTGGTCGACTGGTTGACCGGCGGCGGCGCGCTTGTTTATTTCGGCCGCAAGATATTCGAGCCCTTCGGCAAATTTGTCCTGGCTGAAATAGGTTTCTGCGATGATTGCCTGCGGTCCATTGCTGTCATAACCAGCGTCTATCGCAGCCAGCAAGCGCGTGCGCGCTGCTTCCCAATCCTTGTCCTGATAGGCAAGCTGCCCGGAAAGGAAATAATAATCATCCTGCGATTCGGCAGGGACCCTGCCGCTTTCGAGCATCATGTCGATACCCTTGCGCTGCAAGGACTGGTCACTGGTGGACCGTCCGAACGAATAGATAAGGTTGCCTGCGGCGAACCGGTCATCGGGCGTTTCGATAGCTGCCAGGACAGTGGGAATCCCTGCGGTAATCGCAGCGTTATCCTTTGGCTCGGCCTGGAATAGATCATTGATCGGCGAATATGCGGCGACAAAGCCCTTCGAATAATCCGCCTTGGGCTTTTCGGCTTCCTTGGACTTTTTGTCCTTCTTCTGCGCAAAGGCCGGAGCTTCCAGCGCGGTTATGCCCAGTGTGGCACCGGTCGCGAGAGCAATTGCCAACGCAAGCTGATATCCGCTACGCTTGACGTGCGCGGCTGGGTTGCGAGTGAATGAAAACATCGAGGAATCTCCCGGGATTAAATAGATGGTCTGTCTGACCTGAAGACGAATTGGCACCTTTCTGGTTCCGCCCCGCCGCTGTTACAAGGTTTTTGCAGTCAGCGGCCTGAATGGCCATTGAACACGGCCCGGGGCATTCTGCCATAGCGTGAAGCCGCTGCATACCAGACAAATGTGGAAAACCCGGCCAAATAGGGCCTCGGGGTGGGGTTTTGGTGGCAGTTACGTTCGCGATGGCCTATCCTGCAAATGACAACACTACACCGCCCGATAACCCCGCGTCCGTGCACCGCAACTGCATTTTGACGGGGCGGGCCCATAACGAAAAGAGTCCCCTTGAGCGACGATATTGAAACCCTCACCCCGCCGGTTCCTTCGGGCGAATATGCCAGGATCGACATCGTCGATGAAATGAAGACCAGCTACCTCGATTACGCGATGAGCGTGATCGTCAGCCGCGCATTGCCTGATGTGCGTGACGGGCTGAAGCCGGTGCACCGCCGCATCCTGTTCGCCAGTGACGAAGGCGGCTTCGTGGCCGGGCGGCCATACCGCAAGAGCGCGAAGATCGTCGGCGATGTGATGGGCAATTATCACCCGCATGGCGACAGCGCGATTTACATGGCGCTGGTGCGAATGACCCAGCACTGGTCGATGCGCGTACCGCTGGTCGATGGTCAGGGCAATTTCGGATCGATGGATCCCGATATGCCGGCATCGATGCGCTACACGGAAGCGCGCCTGGCAAAGGTCGCGAACAGCCTGCTGGACGATCTCGACAAGGACACTGTCGATTTCGTCGAGAATTACGACGGTTCCCGGATGGAGCCGACCGTGCTTCCTGCCCGTTTCCCCAATTTGTTGGTCAATGGCGCGGGCGGCATCGCGGTGGGCATGGCGACCAACATCCCGCCGCATAATCTGGGCGAAGTGATCGACGGATGCTTTGCCTATATGGACAATCCCGGGATCACCTCGGAAGAATTGTTCGAAATCATTCCAGGCCCCGATTTCCCCACCGCACCGTTGATCCTCGGTAATGCGGGCGCACGGGCGGCATACACCACCGGGCATGGCTCGATTCTGCAGCGGTGCCGCCACGAGATCGAAACCAAGCGCGGTGATCGCGAATCGATTGTCCTGACATCCATCCCCTATCAGGTGGGCAAATCGGGCCTGGTCGAAAAACTGGCCGATGCGGCCAAGGACAAGCGGATCGAAGGCGTTTCGGACATTCGCGACGAATCGAGCCGGATGGGCGTGCGCGTGGTGATCGATCTGAAACGCGATGCCACCGCCGAAGTGGTGCTCAATCAAATCTGGCGGCACACCCCGGCGCAGTCGAGTTTCCCGGCAAATATGCTGGCGATTCGCGGCGGGCGTCCTGAAACGCTTATGCTGCGGGATTTCATCCAGGCATTCATCACCTTCCGCGAAGAAGTGATCACGCGGCGTACCAAGTTCGAGCTAAACAAGGCGCGGGACCGCGCGCATATCTTGCTCGGCCTGGTGGTCGCCGTGTCCAATCTGGATGAAGTAGTTGCGATGATCCGCAGTTCGCCCAATCCGGTCGAGGCGCGGGCAAAACTGGCTGCCAAGGAATGGCCGATTGGCGATATTGCGCAATATATCCAGCTGATCGAAGCAATCGAACCCGATGCCGATCAGACGGGCGGAACCTATCGGCTGTCAGACCGGCAGGTCAGGGCCATACTGGAGCTGCGCCTGCACCGACTGACGGCTCTTGGCCGAGATGAAATCGGCGATGAGTTGAAACTGCTGTCCGATGCGATTGCGGGCTATCTAGAAATCCTGTCCGACCGCGTGAAACTGTATCAGATCATGCGCGACGAATTGCAGGAAATTCGCGATAATTTCGCGACACCTCGCGTGGCGGAAATCGCCCCGGCATGGGATGGGCTAGACGATGAAGACCTGATCGCGCGCGACGAGATGGTGGTTACCGTCACCCTTGACGGGTATATCAAACGCACCCCGCTATCGGCATTCCGCGCCCAGCATCGCGGCGGCAAGGGCCGCGCGGGAATGGCCACCAAGGACGAGGATGCGGTGAGCGAAATGTTCGTCACCAGCACCCACAATCCGGTGCTGTTCTTCTCCACCGCAGGCAAGGTTTACCGCATGAAAGTGTGGAAACTGCCGGAAGGCGGGCCGACCACGCGCGGCCGGCCGATTGTCAATCTATTGCCGGCGCTGGCGGAAGGTGAGACCATCCGTACCGTGCTGCCCCTGCCGGAAGACGAACATAGCTGGGGCGCGCTCACCGTGGTGTTCGCCACGGCGCGGGGCAATGTCCGCCGCAACAGCATGGACAGCTTCACCAATATCCCGAGCAACGGCAAGTTCGCCATGCGGTTCGACGATTCGAGCATAGACAAGCTGATCGGCGTGGCCCTGCTTGAAGCGGGTGACGATGTGCTGCTGGCCACCAAGATGGGCAAGGCAATCCGATTCAGCGGCGAAGATGTCCGCGAATTCGTCAGCCGCACTTCCACCGGGGTCCGCGGCATGAAGTTCAAGGAAAAGGATGACGAGGTCGTCTCGCTTTCCATCCTACATGGCGGTTCCGCCACCCCAGAAGAACGCGATGCCTATCTCCGGGTCGCGCCGTGGAAGGCGGACGAGAACGCGCCAGAACTCTCGCCCGAACACGCCGAAATGGCAGAGGCGGAACAGTTCATCCTGACCGTATGTGCCAATGGCTATGGCAAGATGTCTTCCGCCTATGAATACCGCAAAGCGGGCCGCGGGGGCATGGGCATTACCAATATCGACAATATCGCCCGCAATGGGCTGGTGGTCGCCAGCTTCACCGCGACCAAATCAGATCAATTGATGCTGGTGACCGATCAGGCAAAACTGATCCGTATCGGCTTGGACACTATGCGTGTGATCGGTCGTAACAGCGCGGGCGTGAAACTCTTTGATGTTGCCAAGAAGGAAACGATAGTCGGCGCGGTCCGTCTGGACGAGCAGGAAGCGCCCGAAAACGAAGCCGAGGAAGCAATTGTCGAGGAGATGATCGGGCGGGAAACGGAAGAAACCACTCCGCCGACAACCATCGATCGCGATTCCGATATCGGTGAAGAGCCGGAGAATTGACCTTGCTGGTCGAGCCATCCGGATCGGCCTGCGGTGCCCTGGTGCGGGGCGTTGATCTGAATGCCCCGCTAACTTCCGACACAGTCGGCGCAATCCGCAGCATCTGGCTGAAACACCGGGTGATCGCTTTTCCGGAACAGGCGATGGACGATGATGCGCTGGAACGATTCACCCTGGCCATGGGCGGTTTCGGCGAGGATCCTTTCTTCGATCCCATCCCGGGACGAAAAAATATCGCAGCGATCATGCGGGAGGCGGATGAACAGACCCCGCTATTCGCGGAAAACTGGCATAGCGATTGGAGCTTCCTGCCTGCACCGCCGGCCGGAACCTGTCTGCTTTCGATAGACATCCCGCCGATTGGCGGCGACACCATGTTTGCCGATCAGATCGCTGCCTTTGCTGCCTTGCCCGAGGCCCGCAAGCGGTTTCTGCGCGGATTGACTGCCATCCACAGCGCCCGCAGCGCCTATGCACCCGATGGGGCCTACGGCGAAAAGGACGAGGGCCGCAGCATGGCCATCCGCCCGGGCGAAGCGGCCATGGCGACGCAGACCCATCCACTGGTTCAACGCCATCCCGAAACGGGCGAGGAGGCGCTGTTCAGCTCCGCCGGTTACATCATCGGTATCGAAGGAATGGAGGATGGCGAAGCGTTAAACCTGCTGGTGGAACTGCTGGCCTGGCAAGGGCGGGAGGAATTCATCTATCGCCATCATTGGGAACCGGGAATGCTCACGGTGTGGGATAACCGCTCGGTCCTGCACAAGGCAACCGGCGGCTACGAAGGGCAACGCCGCGAACTGCACCGCACCACGATTGCCGCATGGTGCGGCTGAGCATTATTCTTCGCGCAATTCGTGGCGCAGCGTCTGGATCACTCCGGTCGCAATCAGGAACTGGCCAAGATAATAGGTCGGCCAGATCAACCAGGATGTGACTTCCTGCGGCAATCTTGCGCCCAACCGCGCAAAGATCAGCAAGTCCGAAATGACGAACAGAACCGCGCCGACACCCACACGGTAGCGCGGAAAACTACTAGTCCAGGCCAGTCCAGCCATTCCGCCCAGCGCCAGGGCATAGAGCGCGACTTGCATCGCCCCTTGTATCCCGGCCACCAGCAACCAGGAAATCACCGGGGTCAGCAGCAGCAGCGCCGCCGCAAACAGTTTCTGGCTGTCTGTCATATTGGCCCGGCGGTGACGCAGATACAGGGCCATCGCGGCGATATGGCTGAAGAAAAACGCCACCCCCCCCAGCATCTCATCCAGTTCCATCGCTATGTCGCCGCCAGCCGAAAGCGCCATGACCAATGTCAGCAAACGCGCATCATTGCTGCTTTGCCGGGCTCCCGCGTAGAGAGCGAGCAAACCCACTGACGCGCCTTTCAAGGCGATCAGCCAGATACCGCCAATGGCCGCATCGCTGAGCAGGAAGAAGCCGATTGCCGCAGCAATACTGGCCAGCAGCCAGGGACGGCGTTCAATTAATGCACGTTTGGGCATATTTACTCCCTGATCGCCCTGCCCTAGCGCTTGCACGGCCATGGTAACAAGCACTAGGTGGCGCCATGGAATACGATATACACATCATTGGTGGCGGACTGGCCGGAAGCGAAGCCGCATGGCAACTGGCCCGGCGCGGCCTGAAAGTCCGCCTTTCCGAGATGCGCGGCGGCGGTGGCACTACTCCGGCGCACAACACCGATGCCCTGGCCGAAATGGTCTGTTCCAATTCCTTCCGGTCGGACGATGACGAGAAGAATGCGGTGGGCCTGCTCCACCATGAAATGCGCCGCCTCGATTCGCTGGTGATGCGCGCGGCCGAAATCGCCCGGGTTCCCGCCGGGACTGCGCTGGCTGTTGACCGCGATGTGTTCTCCGCAGAAGTCCAGCGTGCGTTGGACCAACACCCCAATGTTACGGTAGTGCGCGAAAGGATCGACGTGCTGCCCGAAAGCGGTCTGACCATTGTTGCCACCGGCCCGCTGACGGCAACCTCCCTCGCTGAAAGTATCGGAACCGCGACGGGCCAGGAAAGCCTCGCTTTCTTCGATGCGATCGCGCCCATCGTTCACCGGGACAGCATCGACATGGATATCTGTTGGTTCCAGTCACGCTGGGACAAACCGAGCGCAGGGGGAGACGCCGACAGCGAGGGCAAGGACTACATCAATTGCGCAATGAACCGGGAGCAGTATCTCGCGTTCCACCAGGGTTTGATCCATGGCGAAAAGACCAGTTTCAAGGAATGGGAGGGAAGCACTCCCTATTTCGAAGGCTGCATGCCGATCGAAGTCATGGCCGTGCGCGGGGTCGATACGCTGCGCTATGGCCCGATGAAACCGGTCGGGCTGGACGATCCGAAAACTTCTTGTCCTGAATTTCCGCAAGGCCGCTGGCCTTATGCGGTCGTGCAATTACGCCAGGACAACAAGCTGGGCACGCTATGGAACATGGTCGGTTTCCAGACCAAGCTGAAACACGCCGCGCAGGTGGAATTGTTCCGCACCATTCCCGGCCTTCAGAATGCCGAATTCGCGCGGCTGGGTGGATTGCACCGCAACACATTTCTCAACGCGCCCATGGTGCTGGACCGCGAGTTACGCCTGAAACGTGCCCCGCATATCCGCTTCTCCGGGCAGATTACCGGCTGCGAAGGCTATGTCGAAAGTGCGGCGGTTGGCCTGATGACGGGCCTGATGGCGGCGGCAGAATTTTCCGTGCGGCCATGGCAGGCACCGCCGCGCACGAGCGCGATTGGGGCACTTCTGGCGCATATAACCGGCGATGCGGAGGCGGAGACCTATCAGCCGATGAACATCAATTTTGGGTTGTTTCCGCCGCTGCACGATGTGAACAAGAAATCCCGCAAAGAAGCCTACACCGCGCGCGGCAAAGCCGATTTCGGGGAATGGCTGAAGGCGGGCGAGTCGGTCGACGCCTAACACGGCAGGCCGGTTTTGCCTTTGGTTTCGTAGTTTCGAATTCTTATGGCGTCAATTCGCGGTCGCGGTTGCGATCTGCCTTGTCGAACCGCATCCCTGTGACCACGGCCCAATCCTTGAACGACAGCAGATTGTTGCCATCCTTGTCCAGTTTCCGGAACGCATCGGTGCGCGAAGACAGCATTTCATTGCGCGATATGATCCGGTCCCGGTTCTGGTCATAACGGAAAAAGCGGCGCTGTTCGCGGGTCAGCTCGGTTGCTTCGGGCGGCGCGGGGCCGGTCAAATCATTGGCATCGGCGATCGGGATATCTGGCCCGGCGGGTTCAGCCGACAGCGCGAGCGGCGGCGGTGTGCCCTCCTCCACCTCTGCCCTGCCCAGCCACCATAACATCCCGATTCCGGTCAGGATCAACGCACATAACGCGCTCAGGAATATCCTGTTCATATCCGAAAATCCCCTGCGATTTCAGAAGTATAAACTACCTGCCGAACAATCCAAGCCGCATTGCAGACAGCAAGTTGCGGCGGCCTTGCATCAAGGGCGCGCCGCCCGCCGCCAATGAAGTGCGTGCCAGACCGTCCAGGACCAGCAACGGCCGCATGGCGCGCGGCAGGCGGACGGGGCCGGCCCCCAATGCCAGGCCCGTTACGAGCACTTCGGCCTTTTCGTCCTTGTCCGATGTCTTGGCCGCCAGATCGGCCAGCGCCCATCGCCGCGCAGCCAGGGATACAGCCTCTTCGCAATCATCCACGCCGGCCAACCGAGCTATCGCCACAAAACCTGCAGCGCGCCCATGCGCAAAATTTTCTGCTGCGCTGGGCGGCAAAGGCGCATCATTCAGCAATTCCTCCCACCCATCGACCAATGATCGCAAAGCGGCCTCCTGACCGCGCCAGATTTCACCGATGGCATTGAGCAGGGGATCACCCTTCGGCCTTTGTCCCGGCGGCTTGGCCAGCGCATCGCGCCACCACGCCAATCGCATTTGCGCCAGCAAGGGCTCGCTCGCCTGACTGATCATCTGGGCCAATCTTTGGTTAAGGGCCATTAGGCACAGATATGCCGACCGGATATGTGATGGCGAATATGCCAGCGCTAGCCGTTCGGGAAGCTGCAATTCGCCGGGAACAAGATCATCCATGGCCCAGCCTCTCGCCATGCCTACACGGACAAGCACTTACCATATGGTGACAAGGTGATTGAGGATGGCGTTGATCAATTGCGCTCAGCTTCAGTTTTGTACCTTGCTTGAACCTCTGAACCGTTGAGTCGCCATGGCAAGGTAACTAGGGATAGCGAGTGTATGGATCGACATGTCGTTGAAACTGTCGGCCAGCGGCGATTTGGTGCCTCAGCAGAATGTTCATCAGCAATGCCGGTTCATTTCCGAGATTGGATAGCTAGCGCATCGATAGCGTAGCCGCGCGGCAGAGTCGAGCGCCGCCTACAAAATCGCCAGGACAATCGGGTGAACGTGGTTACTGATTCTTTTTCACCGTTCGGAAGGGCGCTGGGATTCGAAAACGTCCCGGTAGGGCGCGGCGGGATCCAGATCTTGCTGACTTCCTACCGAAAATAGCGTTCACCCGATTGTCCTGACAAAATCGCGAACTGTCCGGCCCCATTTTCAGGTATTGGCCATCCCGTGCATTGGATTTGGCTGGTCATCTCGATACGCGTCTTGCTTTCGCATCTGCGCCGTCATCCGGTCATATGGCTTCGAATTTGCCACAAGTTGCTTGGTTGGTCTGGCCTGTGCGCTGATACAGACCGCTGAGATCCCGCGTCCCGCGCACAATATAAGCGGATGACGATTGGATCCGCCGACTTTCGGTCAGGTCGCCTGCGAAATTGCCGCCGATCAGAGGTGCGTAATTATAGAAGATTTCTACGAAGATCACCGCTGAACCAGCCTCAGCCTCAAGCTCTGCGCCAGCCTTACCCATCCCGGGAAAACCGGTGCCAATCTCTCCTGTTCCTTCAGGTCCATATTCGGATACGACGTTGAGCTTGCCCATACAGCGCTGCCAATGAATCCACTGGCCGCCATCGGCATTGCGTTCCAGGCTGCTGATGATGACGCGGCCATTTTCATAGAGATCCATCTGGCTGCCAGTCTGCAAGCTGACGCCTGTGAACATATCGTATAGGTCGCTTTCATAAATCCGTTGGGCCACAAGATTGTCTCGGTCGCCGATGCGCGAACCATTATCCGCGACATGGACCGCCGCCTGACTGAGCCGCAGATTGATCACGGTGAAATTTACCAGTTCTATCCCACCCACGCCCAGCAGCAGCATGATCGGCGCGATGAAGGCGAATTCAACAACCGCCAGGCCCGAACTGTCCTTGCGCAGCGCGCGCCGGTGGGTGTTTATCCAGGATAGAAAACGTCCGCAGTTCATGGGCAATTCTCCACCACGGGCTGACGCGTGCCCTGATCATCGAAGGGCTGGTTGCGCAGTACCGTATTTGCCTGCAATGAAATTTTTTCAGGTAGGCCGATCAGACCGGCCATTGGGAACAACCGATCATAAGTTGCGGTGGCGGTGTACAGCACCGCATCGCGCGCGCCACCCAATCCATCCCGCCCCCGATCGGCATCCCAGGTTCCGTTGGCGTTGAGGTCTTCAAATGGCTCACCATTGTTGCAGATCCCGTCACCATCATTATCGGTGAATTCTTCCGGCTGCGAGACATCCGAGAAATCGACATAGTTCGAACGGGTCAGAGTAATGTCAGCAGTTGGTGCAACCGTATGGACCGCATCCTTGACCTGCTCATCGATCACAGTGGTCATGGAAAATCCCGTTTCCAGCGTGGAATCGCGCGCCGCTTCGTGCAATGCTCCCTGAAGGACAGAGGCCGTGTAAAGTTGATGTCCGGCATCGAACAGCCCCATCAACAGGACCATGAGCACCGGCGCGACGAATGCAAACTCCACGGCGGTGACGCCGCTTTGGTCTGCCCAGATCGATTTACCGGGATTTGTGCGGCGATTTGCGAATGATGGCTGGTGGCGCAGGAGCATCAGTCCACCAGCCTCAATTCCGCAATCGAGGATGCGATCGTTCGGAAAGCATCGACCAGCGCATCAGAATCTGCTGCCTCGAATGCCCGGCTGCCGCCCGATGCGCAGCCGCGCGTGACGGTGTTGAGCGGAAGGCCGAAGGATACCACCCACACGGTCACATTCTGGTTCTGCACCCGCTGGCAAAGGGCAGCCAGTCGCATATTGTGGATCGCGGCGAGTTGATTAGTACTCCAGGTTCCATCAGGGGCAAAGCCGTTGGCGCGGCCATCCATATCGAAATTGCCATAGGTCGTGGTCACCGCATCGCTGGGGAACATCTCACCGTCGGTCATGAAAAGGATATGGCGCGAAATGGGATCGCCATTGGGCGCGGTCTGGTTCTCATCCCCGAATATGCCTTTGGTTGACAGGAACCGTGCACCCCAGATCATCCCGACGTCATGCATGGTATTGCCCGAAGGGTTCAGCGAATTGACGTAACTTTCAAAGGTGCTGTTACGGGACCCGCCCGACAGGGGAAATTCCATCAGTTTCAAGGCTGACCTCGGGCAATTGGCTGATTTACCACTTAGTCTGGACGTGGTTATCCGCGGCGCCGGGCCGCCACGATCATACTGGATGGCGGGCCAGACGGGATACCACTGCGTATTCCGGTTTGCTGCGTCGGGGATCAGATCAATGTCCAGATCCAGCGCCGCATCAGGGATCGGATTGAAATCAAGGTCCGGCATCATCTGGCGTTCTTCGATACACCCGTTCCAGCTGCTGCTGACATTCGCGCCGTTCGTGCCGGTCTGAGTGATAACTGTGGCAAATGTTTTGTAAACATTGGTCGGCATTTCCATTTCGTCATAAACGTAATGGTCGAATACATCGCGGAAGGTTTCCGGACGGACATCCCCTGGGCCGGCACGCTTCGTATAGGTAACGTTCATGACACAGGCACCGCGGGTATCCTTGCTTCCGCCGGAGTAATAATTGGGATTCCAATCATCATTGGTGGTCACATAGGTAAATCCATTGACGATATAGGTGTCGTCGTAATCATCACAAATACCATCGACATTCTTTTCTTTTACATTCCAGCGGTAATTCACTCCGCTCTTTGGCTGAAAATCATTGGGATCGCGCGGGACAGGTCCGCGAAACGAACCTTGGCTAATCACATCGCCTTCATTCACCGCATCATTGTTGCTGACCGGTTTGGTCACCGCGCGACGCGTTTGATACTTCCAGCTATTAGCAATATAGTCCGGGTTCTTGGCCATCAGCGATGCACCGACATTGACCCCGGCATTATAGGGCACAAATCCGATACGGATGCGGGCGCCATCGGGCACCACGGCCATCACCTCGTCGTAAAATGCGAAAACGGCGTTCTTCAGTCCGTCAATCCTGGTGGTGCCATCGCCCGAATTCGAACTCATCGAACCGGATGTGTCCAGCACCATCATCACATCGATATTGGGCAGGTTCATTTCTGCGCTACAAGCCACGTTGACATCAATATTTTCAAAGCCGAAAATCGACATCAGCGTGGTCGGCACACTGACGCTGGCGGCGCCGCGCATCCGTGTGTCACCGTCAACGGTCAGTTCAAAGGAGCGGGCATCTGTCCCATAGATCCCGTCTTCGAAATTTGCATCGAAGAAATTATGTGCCGTATCCCTGATTTCGGTGGGGATAGAGCTCCCGATTATCACGCCGCCGCCAAGTTTTTTCCGCGCAGCCAGGGCCCCGGCATCGCAAGCCTGCTGCAGCCGCGATTTCGCCAGATAGGCGCGGCTGAGATCGACACCGCCGCCAATCATACCGATCATCGGCAGCACTGCAGCGGCACCGATTGCCATCACGTTGGCCCGGGTGTCCCGGGCCATTTTTCCGAAGAAAGTATGGATCCTCTGCGCGTCTGCCATCTTTAACCCCGTATCCCCGGACGGAATAGCGATCCGGTCCAACAAGAAATCTCTGCTCTTTCGTTTTAAGGAAAATCAATTAACGATTTCCTAAGGCGGCGATTCCTGGTTGATGCAGTGGGCGGCACCGGCGATTAGATCGCGCATTGCAATTGTCCTGGCGCGGCCCGGCCTAGAGCGTCCATCCTGAAATCTGAATCGTTGGGGATTTCCATTTGCCGGGATTTGTGATTCACCCTTTTTGGAGGTGGATTATGGGCAAGAGCAGTTCGGTTGATCTTCGGGTTCGGATTGTCGGGGAGATTGAGCGTGG
>JBGSJO010000067.1:0-12586 GCA_041741895.1 Pontixanthobacter sp. | reverse complement strand
CCCCGGCGGTCTGACCCGCGCGCTGCTCCGCGCCGGGGCGCGCGTTACCGCGATCGAGATGGACAGCCGCTGCCTGCCTGCGCTGGCCGAGTTGGAGGAAGCCTACTCCGGCCAATTGCGCATCATTCAAGGCGACGCGCTGAAAATGGACCACGGCGAGCTGATGGGCGGCGAACCCTTCGCGGTGCTCAGCAATCTGCCCTACAACATCGGAACCGCGCTGTTCGTGCGGTGGCTGGGCGGGGAAAGCTGGCCGCCGCAATGGACATCGCTGACGCTGATGTTCCAGCAGGAAGTTGCCCAGCGCATCGTCGCCGCGCCCGGCGGATCGGCCTTCGGACGGTTGGCGGTGCTGGCGCAGTGGCGCAGCAGCGCCAGATTGGCGATGAAAGTCCACCGCAGTGCCTTCACCCCGGCGCCCAAGGTGATGAGTGCCATCGTCCACATTACCCCGGCCGCCATGCCGGAGGGAGTTTCCGCCAGAACCCTCGAAACGATTACCGCCGCCGCCTTCGGTCAGCGCCGCAAGATGCTGCGGCAAAGCTTGAAGGTTGTACCGGGGGCGCTGGAAGCTTTGGACACGCTCGGCATCGAATCGACCCGCCGGGCCGAGACGCTCAGCGTTACGGAGTTTGTCGGCCTTGCCCGGATGCTGAGCCGAACCGGCTAAATTGCCGATTTTCCTTGCGCCCCCCAGCCGGGAACGCCTTCAAGCCACCCGAAACTCGCTATCCCGCTGTGTCAAAGGTTTGCAGTCCGCAGGCGCAGCGAGTTCAGAACGACCGAAATCGACGATGCGCTCATTGCAAATGCTGCGAACATCGGGCTGATCAGGATGCCGAGAAACGGATACAGCACGCCCGCAGCCACCGGTACGCCCGCTCCATTATAGATCAGGGCGAAGAACAGGTTCTGCCGGATATTGCTCATGGTTTTTTGCGACAGCTTTCTGGCCCGCACGATACCGTCCAGATTGCCCCTTACGAGGGTGATTCCCGCACTTTCTATCGCGACATCTGCGCCCGTGCCCATCGCAATGCCGACATCGGCCTGGGCGAGCGCCGGCGCATCGTTCACTCCGTCACCCGCCATCGCGACCTTGCGGCCCTCCGCCTGAAGTTCGCGGATGATACGGGCCTTGTCCTGCGGCAGCACGTCGGCTCGAATCTCGTCGATTCCCAGTCTCGCCGCAACCGCCTTGGCCGTTCGTTCATTATCCCCGGTGGCCATGATGATCCGAAAGCCGAGTTCATGCAGCGCCTTGATTGCGGCTGGCGTGGTTTCCTTCACCGGATCGGCAACGCTTACCAGCCCAGCAATTGCACCATCGATAACCACCAGCATTACCGTTTCGCCCGCGTCGCGCCGGTCATTGGCCGCCGGGGTCAATCCGGATGCGTCGATGCCATGATCGCCAAGCAGCCTGAGGTTGCCCAGCATGATCTTCTTCCCGTCAACGACACCGATCACCCCCTTGCCGGTAACCGCCTCGAAGTCGTTGGCTTCGCCCAGTGCGATGCCGCGCTGCTCCGCACCTTTTACAATCGCCTCTGCCAGGGGGTGCTCGGACCCTTTTTCAAGTGTCGCGGCGAACCGCAGCACTTCGTCTTCATCGTGCCCGGGCTGCGGCAGGACCGCTACCAGCCGCGGTTTGCCTTCGGTCAGCGTCCCGGTCTTGTCGACCATCAGCGTGTCCACTTTCTCGAACCGTTCCAGTGCCTCGGCATTCTTGATCAGCACGCCCGCCTGCGCTCCTCTGCCGGTTGCCGTCATGATCGACATCGGCGTCGCCAGACCCAGGGCGCAGGGGCAGGCGATGATCAAAACGGAAACCGCCGCGATCAGCGCATAGGAAAGCGCGGGCGCCGGGCCCCAGATCGACCAGCCGATGAAGGCCAGCACGGCTATACCGATCACGACCGGCACGAACCACCCGGCGACCTTGTCAGCATATTTCTGGATCGGCGCGCGTGAACGTTGCGCATTGGCGACCATCTGCACGATCTGCGCCAGCGTGGTATCGGCGCCAACCCGCAATGCCTCGATGATCAGACTGCCCGTGCCGTTGATGGTCGCGCCGGTCACCTGATCGCCCGACATCTTTTCCACCGGCATCGGCTCGCCGGAAATCATGCTCTCGTCAATTGACGAATGCCCCTCGAGCACCGCCGCGTCGACCGGCACCTTTTCACCGGGTCGAACGCGCAACCGGTCGCCGACCTGCACATCTTCAAGAGGAATTTCCGCTTCGCTGCCATCATCGCGCAGAATGCGTGCGGTTTTCGGGGCAAGATCGAGCAAGGCGCGGATTGCCTTACCGGTTCCCTCCCGCGCGCGCAGTTCCATCACCTGGCCTAGCAGGACAAGGGTGACAATTACCGCAGCCGCTTCGAAATAAACGCCGACATGGCCCTCCGGGTCTCGGAACCCCTCAGGGAAACTGCCCGGGGCGAGAAGGGCGACCACGCTGAATATCCATGCGGCAGCCACACCGATCGAAATCAGGGAAAACATGTTGAGGTTGCGACTGCGAAAGGAATTCCAGCCCCGCACCATGAATGGCCAGCCACACCACAACACGACAGGGGTGCCCAGCGCAAACTCGAGCCAGAGCGCCGTACGCTCCCCAATAGAATCCCGCACCCAGCCGAGACCGACGAAGGGGCCCATGGTGAGCACCAGCAGTGGCACCGTCAAAATCGCGCCAACCCACAAGCGCCGGGTGAAATCGACCAATTCCGGGTTGGGCCCTTCGTCAGTCAGACTGACCGTTTCGAGTTCCAACCCCATCCCGCAAATCGGGCATGACCCGGCATGGGTCTGGCGCACCTGGGGATGCATCGGACAGGTATAGACCGGCCCTGAATATTCCGTCGGAACCACATCGTAGCGCCCGTCTTGTGCGGCCCCGTCACCTTCTTCCTTATCGCCGTGATGACATGCGTGATGCACTGCCTCACTATCGGGCAGGTTTTCCTGCGGCACCAGATGCATGCCGCATTTGGGACAGTCACCGGGTTGATCCTGCTGGATTTCCGGATGCATGGGACAGGTGAATATACTCATCTTGGCTTCTCCGACCCAAAGAACCATTAAAACGCCTCATCTGCGCGATTGGCAAGCGAAGCGTGCACCGGGGCAGTCCTTGCGTTTCCCTTATTTGTGGATTTTCCGGAAAGAACCGCCCTTCCATACGTTAAAGTGAAGTAGGAGAACGATCATGGCTAAGGATGGCAATCAACCGAAGAACAAAACTGACAAAAATCCCGCGCACCAGACAGGCGAAGAAAAAAGCCGGGCACAGCGCAGTGGCGACTTCTCCAAGAGCACCGATACCCAGCGCGGCAGCGAAGGCGATACGCGCCGGGCCAGCAAGGGCTCCCGCTGATCTGGCGTAGGGTAGCTCAGCCCGCCTTCTTCACCCGGCGCCATTGGTGCAACAGCGGTTCGGTGTAGCCGCTGGGCTGATCCACGCCCTTGAGCACCAGATCGCAGGCGGCCTGGAACGCGGTACCGTCCCAATTGCCCGCCATCGGCTGGTAGGCAGGATCACCGGCATTCTGCGCGTCGACCTTCGCCGCCATGCGTTTCAGCGCATCCATCACCTGATCCTGCGTGCAGACGCCGTGGAGCAGCCAGTTGGCCATGTGCTGCGATGAAATGCGCAGGGTCGCGCGGTCTTCCATCAGGCCGACATCGTGGATATCCGGCACCTTGGAACAGCCGACGCCCGCGTCGATCCAGCGCACGACATAACCGAGCAACCCTTGCGCATTATTGTCCAGCTCCTCGCGCACTTCCGCCTCGCTCCAGTTGATGCCGTCCGCCAAAGGGATCGTCAGCAGCAGTTCCAGGCCGGGAACATCGCCCAGCCCCTTCTGCACTTCGAACACGTCCTTCTGGTGGTAATGCAGCGCGTGCAGCGTTGCCGCGGTTGGTGACGGCACCCAGGCGGTGTTGGCCCCGGCATTCAGATGGGCAATCTTTTCCTTCATCATCGCGCCCATAAGATCGGGCGCGGCCCACATGCCCTTGCCGATCTGGGCGCGGCCCGACAGGCCGTGACGCAGGCCGATGCCGACATTGCGCGCCTCGTATGCGGTCAGCCAGGTGCTGGATTTCATCGCACCCTTGCGGATCATCGGCCCCGCCTGCATCGAGGTGTGAATCTCGTCCCCCGTCCGGTCGAGGAAGCCGGTGTTGATGAACACGATCCGGTCCCGCACGGCATGGATGCACGCGCCCAGATTGGCGCTGGTGCGGCGCTCCTCGTCCATCACGCCGACCTTGACCGCGTGGCGCGGCAATTGCAGCAGATCCTCGACTGCGCCCAACAGATCATTGGTGAAGGCGCATTCTTCCGGCCCGTGCATCTTGGGCTTCACGATGTAGATCGAACCCTTGCGGCTGTTGGTATAGTTCCCCAGCCCCTTCACATCCTGCGCGCCAATGGCGCTGGTGATCACCGCGTCCATGATGCCTTCGGGCACTTCGCTGCCATCGGGCAGGCGGATCGCGGGGTTGGTCATCAGATGGCCGACATTGCGCACGAACAGCAGGCTGCGGCCGGGCAATGTATGTTCGCTGCCGTCTTCGGCGGTGAAATTCTTGTCCCCCGCCAGTTTGCGGGTCAGCACCTTGCCGCCCTTGTCGAAACTTTCTTCCAGATCGCCGCGATTAACGCCGAGCCAGTTGCGATAGGCGAGCAATTTGTCCTGTGCGTCCACCGCCGCGACCGAATCTTCGAGGTCGCAGATCGTCGTCAGCGCGGATTCGAGGATAATGTCGGAAATCCCCGCCGGATCGGTCTTCCCGATGGCGCTGGTGGAATCGAAGATAACTTCCACATGCAGGCCATTGTTGCGGAACAGCAACCCGCGATCGGTCTTGCCGACAAACTGGCTTTCATCCTGCAGAGTGCCATCATGCTCGCCGGCAATATCGCTCCAGCTTTGGTCCACCAGTGGCAGCGCCATATTCAGGAATGCCCGGCCCGCCGCGATCACCGCCGCGCCGCGATCCGGATCGTAACTGGCGATCCTGGCTGGGGGCGCATTCTCCAGCGCATCGGTGCCATAGAACGCATCATACAGGCTGCCCCAGCGCGCGTTGGCGGCGTTGAGCAGGAACCGCGCGTTCAGCACCGGCACCACCAGTTGCGGTCCGGCCATGGTCGCAATCTCGGGATCGACATTCTCGGTGCCGATGGTGAAATCCGCAGGGGCGGGCACCAGATAGCCGATCTCATGCAGGAACGCGCGGTAGGCGTCTGCATCATGCGGCTGGCCGCGCCGTTCGATATGCCAAGCGTCGATCCGGGCCTGCAATTCGTCGCGCTTCGCGAGCAGCTGCCGATTGCGCGGCGCGAAATGGGCAAGCAGATCGGCAAAGCCCTGCCAGAATGCGGCGGGGTCCTGGCCCAGCGGGGCGAGCACCTCCTGCTCGACAAAACCGGCCAGAGCGCCATCGACCTGAAGACCGGCGCGCGTTTCGAAATTGCTCATAAATCCTACCCGTATCGTTCACGCAGCCAAGGGGCTGCATGGTGTGTGAAATCAGAATGTTTCCCGGGGAGGAGGCTGTTCTATGGCCTGCGCAATGCCTGATTGCAACGGCTTAGGCGGATGTCTTCCGGCAAATTTCCTATGGCGGGCTTGGCCGCAGGCCCGGGCGCGGCTAGAGATCGTTGCAGATGACACAATTGGACCCGACCGGAACTGGATTGATCGATCAAATCGATCAGGCCGCCATGCTGGCGCAGGCGCAGGCGTGGAGCGCGGTCAACACCGGAACCGCCAATCTAGCCGGCCTGGCAATACAGGCCGGCCAGCTGGCCGATGCTTTCTCGGCCCTGCCCGGCGAAGTGGAGCTGGCCGATCCTGCGCCGGTAACGGGGATCGACGCCAGCGGCGCGGAGTATAACAAGCCGCACGGCCAGCATATGGTGCTGCGGGTGCGGCCGGATGCGGCGCGGCGGCTGCTGTTTACCGGCCATATGGACACCGTCTTTCCGGCGGATGACCCGTTCCAGACCCAGACTTGGCTGGACGATGTGACGCTGAACGGCCCTGGCCTGGCGGACATGAAGGGCGGCATCGCGGTGATGCTCCACGCATTGCTGGCTCTGGAAAGAACCGATGCGGCCGCCAGCATCGGCTATGATGTGCTGATCAATGCGGACGAGGAAACCGGATCGCTGTCCTCCGCCGCGCTGATCGATCAGCTGGCCCGGGGCAAATATGCCGCGCTGACCTATGAACCCAGCGCCCTGCCCGATGGGACGCTTGCCCATGCGCGCGGCGGCACCGGCAATTATTCGCTGATCGTGAAGGGCGCATCCGCCCACGCCGGGCGCAACCCGCAGGACGGGCGCAACGCGATTGTCGCGGCGGCGGCGCTGGTGCTTGGCCTGAAGGGGCTTGAAACGACCGAATGCCCAGTCAATCCGGCGAAAATCGAAGGCGGCGCGGCAAATAATGTGGTGCCGGACAGCGCCGTTGTGCGCTTCAACATCCGGCCGAAAGAACCCGCCGCGGGCGAGAAGTTCGAGGCCGGATTGCTGGCGCTGATGGTCGAAATCCGCCAGTCGCATGAGGTATCCGTCCACTTGCATGGCGGCATCACCCGCCCGCCCAAACCGGTGGACGGCCGCGCGCAGAAACTGTTCGATCTGGTGCGGGATTGCGGCGCGCAGCTGGGTCAGGATATTGGCTGGCAAGCCACCGGCGGGGTGTGCGACGGTAACAATATCGCCGCCTGCGGGGTGCCGGTGGTGGACACCATGGGGGTGCGCGGCGGCGCGATCCATAGCCCGCAGGAATTCATGATTGTACCTTCGCTGAAAGAGCGCGCGGCCTTGTCGGCTCTGGTGCTCCACCGCCTCGCTTCCGGAGACGAACTGTGACCTTCCGCCTGCGCGCTGCGCGCCCCGACGATCTCGAAGCTTTGTATGAAATGGCCAAGCTGACCGGCGGCGGCTTCACCAATCTGCCGCCCGACCGCGCCGCGCTGGGTGCCAAGCTTGAACGGGCCGCAACCGCCTTCGCGCGCGAAGACGATTCTCTGGCGGACGAGCAATTCGTGCTGGTGCTGGAAAATTCCGCTACGGGCGATGTGCGCGGCACCTGCCAGATATTCACCCAGGTCGGCCAGCAATGGCCGTTCTATTCCTACCGGATGACCACTCTGACCCAGCATTCGCAGGAACTGGACCGGACGGTGCGCGCCGAAATGCTCAGCCTGACCACCGATCTGGAGGGTGCCTCCGAAGTGGGCGGGCTGTTTTTGCATCCGGGCGAACGCGCGGGTGGGCTTGGCATGCTGCTGGCGCGCAGCCGCTATCTGTTCATCGCCATGCACCGCGCGCGCTTTGCCGACCGGATCCTGGCTGAATTGCGCGGGATTATCGACGACCGGGGCGGATCGCCTTTCTGGGACGGTGTTGCCGGGCGTTTCTTCGGAATGAGTTTCCAGGAAGCGGATTATTTCAACGCGATCAACGGCAACCAGTTCATCGCCGATTTGATGCCCAAGCATCCGGTCTATATCGCGATGCTGCAGGAAAGCGCGCGCAGCGTGATCGGCCTGCCCCACCCCACCGGCCGCGCGGCAATGCGGATGCTGGAAAACGAAGGCTTTGCCGCGGAAGGCTATGTCGATATTTTCGACGGTGGACCGACCATGACCGCACGCACGGATACTGTAAGAAGCATCAGGGAAGCCACGCCCGCCGAACTTTCTGCAACCGATCTGGTCAAGGGCGAACGGGCGCTGGTGGCGACCGGGCATTTGGCAAATTTCCGCAGTTCATACGGCGCGCGCGCCTTGATTGCGGATGGTACGATTGCGCTGGACGCGCGGGCAGCTGACGTGCTGGACGTCAGACCGGGTGACACGGTGTGGAGCGTGGCGCGATGAACCAGGTGGAAATCAACTTCGACGGGATCGTGGGCCCTTCGCATAATTACGCCGGGCTAAGCCTGGGCAATCTGGCGGCCACCAGGCATGCCGGAGAAACCTCCTTCCCCCGCGCAGCCGCGCTGCAGGGGCTGGAAAAAATGCGCGCAAACATGGCGCTGGGGCTGACACAGGGCTTTTTCCTGCCGCTGCCCCGCCCCAACATGACATGGCTGAAAACGCTGGGCGCAGACGAGACAACCGATCCCCGCCTGATCGCGGCGGCATGGTCCGCCAGTTCGATGTGGACTGCCAACGCCGCCACGGTCAGCCCGGCGGCGGATACGGCGGACGGCCTATGCCATCTGACCCCCGCCAATCTGGTGACCATGCCGCACCGGGGCATGGAATGGCCGGACACCCTGCGGCAATTGATGGTCGCCTTTGCCGACAGGGCACATTTCGCGCTCCACCCCCCCGTCCCGCCGAGTTTTGGCGATGAAGGCGCAGCAAATCACGGGCGGCTTTGCGATACGCATGGCGCACCCGGGGTGGAACTGTTTGTCTATGGCAGACCCGGCGGAAAATTCCCCGCGCGGCAACATGAGCAGGCCAGCCGCGCGATTGCCCGGCTCCACCGGCTGGATCCCGAACGCACGGTTTTCATCGAACAGAACCCCAAAGCGATCGAAGCCGGCGCGTTTCACAACGATGTGGTGTCGGTGGCTAACGGACGGGTGCTGTTCACCCACGCGCAGGCATTCGCCGACCAGCAGGGCACCTATGACGCGATCCGTGCAAAGTTTCCCGAACTGGAAGTGGTCGAAGTTCCCGCCGCCGCGGTCAGTCTGGCAGAAGCAATCAGGACCTATCTGTTCAACGCGCAATTGCTGTCGCTGCCCACCAAAGAAGGGGGAGACGAAATGGCGCTCGTCATCCCGCTGGAAAGCTGGGACAGCGTGCCCGTGCGCGGCTGGCTGGAAGGGATGCTGGCGGGCAATGGCCCGATCCGCAAGGTGATCCCTGTCGATGTGCGCCAAAGCATGGCCAATGGCGGCGGCCCCGCCTGTCTGCGCCTGCGGGTGGTGGCCGATCCGCAGACCGTCGATCCGCGCTTCCTGCTGGATGATGCCAAGGCCGACCGAATGGCCAGGGTGATCGCCGCCCATTGGCCGCAGGAGATCGCGACCGCCGATATCGGGCAGGAATCGCTTGCCCGGACCATCTGTGATGCGCGGGCTGCGTTATTGGCCGAACTGGATTTGTCGCTGCTGATGTGACGCGGTTTTCCCGGCGATGTTTCAGAACGTCGAACTATCTTACATGTGGTCGATAACAACCCCGGCGTTAACCTTCGACTTGCGCGGAAAGCTTGATGTGGCATGATGTTTGCTACGTAAAAGGTTGAAGAAAGAGGCATGCATGTTGAGCAAGGTTAAGCGGTTGTTTGTCATCAAGACGAACTGGGAAGCCTACCTGATCATCTATGCCCTGGGCCTGGGTGCCGTGGAACGCGGCAGCAAATATCTGACCGAATATCCCGGCTTTGGCGGCAAACTGCTGTTCCTCGCCTGCACCGGTGCGGTTTTCCTGGCCGGAGCAAAAATCCTCGATTGTCTGAAGTTGGAACGGGAAAAGCAGGCGCTGGCGGGCGAGGCCTGACCGCCTTAGGTGCAGGCTGGGGGCGAGCAGAAAATCGGAGCCCGGTATCCATAATTGCAAACTGCCCCCATGGATTGCTTCGGCAGCTACGCCGCCTCGCAATGACAATGGAAAAATTGCCGCGCTCATCCAACAATCTTGTCATTGCGAGCGTAGCGAAGCAACCCATGGCGTCAGATCTCAACCTGACCAGACGGTAGCCTAGTCGCCAATAACTTCTGCCCGGAACAAAATAAGTGGAGGGTTTCTGTTGCTACGTACCCTCCGGACGCCCGGTATCCGTTCTGTTGCCCGGTCGGTCCAACCGCGCTTTAGCTTTGTAAGATCAGGCCGTTAGGCCGTCAGATTACGCAGCGATTGCGAGTGCGTCGTTATCGTTTGCACTTATGTGTTGTGAGCTTTTAACGGGGATTCTCAACCCGGGCAAAAACAATGCTTTTGAACACACGTCGATCCTAGTTCGGCCCCGTCAGAAATCCCTGACGGATCAGGGGTTTTGGTGGAGCCGCCGGGTACTGCCCCCGGGTCCGCTGCGTCTATTACACATCGCAATTTATCGCCATATCCGGCGTTAACCGGCAAACCCCATATAGACGCACCGTGATGAATATAAAGTGTCTGATGCGATCAAATTTGGCGGGCGCAAAAAAGGGACAGGATACTGATGCACCCTGCCCCTTCCTGAAATCTTGAATGATCGCGGTGTTTACTGCGCCAGGACGCCTTCTTCAGCATCGGCTTGATCTTCCAGTGTGTCAGCCTGGTTTTCGGCCGCAGCAGCCTTGTCTTCCATCAGCTCTTCACCGGCTTGGGTCGTTGCCGCATCGGCAGCTGCGTCATACTGGTCAGCTTGTGTTTCCATGTTTTCGGCTGCTACTTCGGTTTCGGTTTCAGCGCCGGGGCCGCAACCGATGAGCGCCATGGATGCTGCAGCAGCTGTCAAAATCGCAAATTTACGCATGATTTAATTCCCCAAATAAAATTATAGACGGCCATATGCCGTTGGAAGAACCAACCGATGGATGCGCGGACGGTTCCCACAACCATGGCCCAAACGATATTATTTCCTAAGGGCATCGCGGATTTCAGTCAGCAATTCGATCTCTGTGGGGCCAGAAGGCGCTGCTTCCTGCTTTGGCATGAACTTGTTTGCGTAACGGACCATCAGGAAGATGATGAATGCCAATATCAGGAAATTGATGATCACGGTGATGAATGCACCGTAACCGATCATCGCCGCGCCAGCTTCTTTAAGTGCTGCATAATCGGTCAATGATCCTTCATAGCCTGCCGGGGTGCCGAGCAGGATGAAGTAGCTGGAGAAATCGGCCCCGCCGAACAGTGCGCCAACAATTGGCATTAGTATGTCTGCGGTTAGCGAAGTCACGATGGAGCCGAATGCACCGGCAACGATCACCGCGACCGCCAGATCAAGCACATTCCCCTTGGCGATAAAATCCTTGAATTCCTTAATCATTACAATCTCCCTCCGTGCACTGTCCGGGCATCATCCTGCCACCGTTCGCCAGGCTTGCCAAGCATGGCCGAATTGGTCCGCGGCCTTGCCGGATGCGCTTGAAAAGGCGTATGGGTGTGCTATGTGTTTAATACAGACAGGCCGAGTGGCCGGAGGGACGCAAAAAGCGCCTGAAAGATGTATAGCAAGGGATTATTCGATGAATTTCACCCCCATCCGCCGCTTCACTCTGGTGGCTGTCGCCGCCTTTGGCCTTGCATCATGCGGGATCAATTCCGTGCCGGCCGCAGAAGAAAATGCCAAGGCCAAATGGGCCGATGTGCAGGCCGCATTCCAGGAACGGGCCAATCTGGTCCCCAACCTCGCCGAAGTGGCGGCGGGCGCGGCGGAGCAGGAACGCGGCATCCTGACCGATGTGATGGAAGCGCGTGCCAGGGCAACCAGCGTCCAATTGAGCGCCGATGATCTTGGTGATCCGGAAAAAATGGCGCAGTTCCAGGCCGCCCAGTCTCAGCTTGGTGCCGGTCTTGGCCGGTTGCTGGCCAGCTTCGAAGCCTATCCCGATCTCAAGAGCATCGCCAATTACCAGATGCTGCAAAGCCAGCTGGAGGGCCAGGAAAACCGCATCCGCATTACCCTGCGCGATTATAACGAAGCGGTCCGCGTGTATAATACCACCATCCGCACATTTCCCGACACGATCGGCGCGAATTTGATCCACGGCGCGGAACCGATGGTCCCGTATGAGGCGACGACGCCGGGCGCAGAGACCGCACCGACGCTCGACATGACCCCGAATTCCGACACCACGCCGGGCAATTGAACCGGCAGATGAGTAGTCCTTCCCGCGCAATTGGGCGCATCCTTGCGGTGCTGGCGATTCTTCTGGCATCGCCAGCCATCGCGCAGGATTTTCCCGCGCTTACCGGCCGAGTAGTCGACAACGCGAACATCATTCCCGATGCCGAAGAAGCCGCGTTGGTTGCGAAATTGGAGGCGCTCGAAACGCAGTCCCGGCGGCAAGTGGTGGTGGTCACCCTGCCCAGCCTGCAGAGCTATGAGATTTCCGATTACGGTTACCGGTTGGGCCGCGAATGGGGCCTAGGGGATGCGGAGCGCAATGATGGCGCAATCCTGATTGTCGCCCCGAACGAACGCAAGGTGCGGATCGAGGTGGGTTACGGGCTGGAACCCTATCTGACCGACGGCCTGTCCGCGCTGATCATCCAGCAGCAGATCCTGCCGCGTTTCCGCGATGGGGATTATGCCGGCGGTATCGAAGTGGGTACCGATGCGATCATCCAGCAATTGCAATTGCCCGAGGCGGAGGCGCTGAAAATTGCCGCGCAGGCAAACCAGAAACGCGAAACCAGTGGCGGCTTTCCCGTAGGTGCATTGATCTGGCTTGCGTTCATTTTCATCTTTTTCGTCCTGCCGATGATAAGCGGGCGCGGGCGCAGGCGGCGCCATGGCGGCATCGGCAGCGCCGTGGGCAACATTATCCTGTGGGAAGCTCTGGGTGCGGCGGCTCGCAGCGCCGGTGGTGGCGGC
>JBGSJO010000066.1:0-33265 GCA_041741895.1 Pontixanthobacter sp. | reverse complement strand
CGTCAGGTCGGCGGTTTCCACTTCCGGCGGATCGAAGGCCGACCGCCCCGGATGCGCCGCTTCCTCCCACAGGCGGTAGGCTACGCCCGGCCCCAACCTCGCGGCGCGCCCTGCCCGCTGGGCTGCGGCAGCCTGGCTGGATCGGTGGGTAACCAGATGAGTGGTGCCCGCCGCCCGGTCGAATTCGGCGCGGCGGGACAACCCGCTGTCGACCACCACGGATACGCCGTCGAGCGTCAAGGAGGTTTCGGCAATCGCGGTCGCCAGCACGATCCGGCGGCGTCCATCGCGGTCACAGCGGATTGCACTGCGCTGGGCAGAAGGTTCGGCCTGGCCATGCAGCGGCAGGATCGGCGTGCCGGGAAGTTTGGGTTCCAGCCGCTCGCGCACCCGCTCGATTTCGCGGACACCGGGCAGGAAGGCGAGCAGATCACCTGTTTCGCTGCGCCATGCAGTCAGGATCGCGCTTGCTACCGCATCCTCAATCCGCAAATCGGGTTTCGTGCCGAGCCATTCGATCCGAAGGGGATACGCCTTGCCTTCGCTTTCGATCACCGGCGCATTACCACCTAGCAGCCGCGCGAACCGCGCGCCGTCGATGGTCGCGGACATGACGCAAATGCGCAAATCCTCGCGCAACACGGCCCGCGTTTCCAGCGCCAGCGCCAGCCCTAGATCGCTGTCCAGATGCCGCTCATGCGCTTCATCGAACAGCACCGCGCTGATCCCGGCCAGTTCGGGGTCATCGACGATCCGGTTCACGAAGATCGCCTCGGTCATCACCAGCACGCGGGTTTTGGCGGATTGCTTGGTGTCGAGCCGGGTGAGGTAGCCAATCGTCTCCCCCGGCTTCTCGCCCAGCGTTTCGGCCATCCGCTCTGCCGCCGCGCGGGCCGCGACCCGGCGCGGGCTGAGCAGGATTATCGTGCCGCTACACCACGACTGATTCACCAGCGCCGGGGCAACCGCAGTGGTCTTGCCCGCACCGGGCGGCGCGACCAGCACCGCCGCGCCATCATTGGCCAGCGCGTCCAGCAGTTCGGGCAGTACGGCATGGATGGGAAGTTCAGGGTTCAAGGTTCACTCGCCCTCCCAGCCGAACACGTCTTCAAGCCCCACGCCGAACTGCCGCGCAATTCGAAAGCTGGTTTCGAGACTGGGGGAATAGCGGCCCTGTTCGATGGCGATAATTGTCTGCCGGGTAACCCCAACTGCATCGCCAAGCGCCTGCTGGCTAATCTGGCCGTGCTGTTCGCGTAATTCCCGCACGCAGTTAGTGATTGGCGGTCGTTTCGCCACCTCAATAACCGCGCCGTAAGAAATATATCTGGAGCAGATATTCGGCGATCTGGGCCACGATCAACGCGCCGATCATATGATGGAACAGCATATTGCCGAAGGGATGGGACGCGTAGACCGCACCGCTGGCCAACAGGCCGATCGCAAGGATGATTCCAGACATATGCCCTGCCCGCCAGATGATTTGCTTTTCGCGCTCATCAGCGGCCGCCTTCGCTTCTCTGGGGGAAGCAATAGCCAGCACAATTTGGACTGCCACTGAGAGGATGACCACCAACAGGACATAGGGGATCAGCGGCCCGACAACTGGCGCCTCCGCGCCATGTGAGACCAGCCAGGCATAGAAAACTCCAGCGATCAGCATCACCGCAGCCATAGTCCAGGCAGATTTTTCGCGAAAAGACATGTTGAACCTCATATGTAAAATATATTTAACATAGCTAGATTGCCTCCAGCTTCATGTCAAATATTTTTTACATCGATTTCAATACCCGCGGGCAACCGCGAATTCTGCCGCCTCGGCCATAGCGGCGCGGGCCTTGCCATCGGGGAAGATCGACAGCGAACCTATCGCGCGGTTGGCGAAATGCCGCGCGCGATCGCGGGTGGCCTCGACTGCGTCATACTTGCGGATCAGCTCGACCGCTTCGGCCAAATCGTCCTGACCGGTCCGGCGGCCGGAGATGGCATCCTTCCAGAATTTGCGTTCGCTTTCGGTGCCGCGGGCATAGGCGAAGATCACCGGCAGCGTCATCTTGCCCTCGCGGAAATCGTCGCCCTGATCCTTGCCCATTTCGGCGGCATCGGAATCGTAATCGATCGCATCGTCGACCAGTTGGAACGCGACGCCCAGATTGCGGCCGTAATCGTCAAGCGCCTGCTCCTGCCGCTCGTCACATTCGGCCACAACGGCGGAAATTCGGCTGGCGGCGGCGAACAGGGCCGCGGTCTTGGCGCCGATGATCTTGAGATAGCGTTCTTCGCTGGTTTCGATCTGGCGCTGCGCGGTCAACTGGTCAACCTCGCCCTCGGCAATGATTGCGCTGGCGCTGCTGAGTATCTTGAGGACTTTCAGGCTGCCATCCTCGACCATCAGTTCGAACGCGCGGCTGAACAGGAAATCTCCGACCAGCACGGTGGCGGGGTTGCCGAAAATGATGTTTGCCGCCGCCTTGCCGCGCCGCAGGTCGGAACCGTCCACCACATCATCATGCAGCAGGGTGGCGGTGTGGATGAATTCGACCGAAGCGGCCAGTTTGTAATGCCGGTCACCCTGATAGCCGACCAATTGCGCGCTCGCGAGCGTGAGCATCGGGCGAAGCCTTTTGCCGCCGCCCGAAATCAAATGCCCTGCCAATGCCGGAATCAGCGGAATTTCGCTCTGCATCCGTTCCAGGATCACGGCGTTCACTGCGTTCATGCCTGGCGCGGTCAGCCCCAGCATCGGATCGAGCGTGGGATTTTCGGATGGGCTACCGCCTGGCTGCTTGCGCGGAAGAGGCACGATTTCTGCGGTCATAATCGGTGTGCAATCATAGTGCAGATCGACATGGGGACGGTAAACTCGCTTGGCAAGCTTGGATTCCGCGCATTGACCGTGATAAGCGGGCACCGATGAGTGAAATCAACCCACCTGCAGCCGCGAAATCGGCACCTGAAACGCCCGATCCGCAGCTCGCCAGCTTTCGGCGCAGCATCGACAATATCGATGCCGCGCTTATCCATATGCTGGCGGAACGGTTCCGCATCACGAAAGCGGTGGGCGAATACAAGGCACAGACCGACCTTCCCGCGTCCGATCCTGGGCGCGAGGAACGCCAGATTGCCCGGTTGCGGATGAAAGCGGAAGAAGCCCAGATCGACCCGGAATTTTCCGAGAAGTTCCTGCGTTTCATCATCGACGAAGTGATCCGTCACCACCAGAAGGCGCGTAGCGACTGACCCCAGCAACGAGGGTTAGGTAATGGTACCGACCCGCGCGTTCGTCCAAATTTCAGCATGCGGGACCACCGTTCCCGAATGCTTGGATATACCCCTCCTGATGCCGAACGGGCGGCTGGAAGCGGCCCGACCGGGCGCCGCGAGGCAGCCCGTCTGCGGGTGTATATTCCCGGACGGCTGATCATGCTCGGCAGCAGTCACGCTGCTATCTGGAAGATATTTCACAAACCGGCGCAAAGGTGATCTGCCGGGCCGACATCAGCAAAGGCGAAACCGGGATACACCAGAGCATGGATATCAATGTCCTGTTCAAGATTGAGCTCTCGGGAAATGGCCGATTTGAGCTGCGATTCGAAGAAGATGTCAGCGCTGAAGCGATCAAGGAAATGCGCCTGCAAAATGATCTGCACCGCAAAACCTTCATAAACGAGAATCGAGTGTATGCCCGGCGCTGGGCGACCGGGAGTTATAGCTGACCTCCGAGCAGATCAGACGGCGATCACCTGGTATTTAGCTGGCAAAGACCCGCACTTCAGCCAGCGCGCGGCAGGATCAGCTTGACCAGCAGACCGCCCAAATCCTCGCTTTCGTCCAGTTCCACTCCGCCGCCGTAAATCTCCGCCACATCGCGCACGATGGCAAGGCCAAGACCTGTGCCGGGCTTGCCGGTATCCAGCCGCGCACCGCGATCGAAAATCTGGGTGCGTTCCTCTGCCGGAATACCCATTCCGTCGTCCTCCACCCAGATCACGCATTTCGTGTTCTGAGGCTCGGCATCCACGGTAACAAACACGCTTCCGCCTCCGTATTTCGCGGCATTTTCGATCAGATTGCCGAGGATTTCATCCAGATCCTGCCGCTCGATCGCAACCTTGGCATCACGGTTGCCATCCAGGTCGAAACGCCCGCCGGGATACAGCCGCTCGACCGCGCGGCGGACGGCCTCCGCGCTTTCCCACACTGGCGTTTGTGCATGGCCGACAGCGCGGCGGCCCACAGCGCGGGCGCGCGCCAGGTGATGATCGACATGGCGGCGCATCGTGGTCGCCTCGCGGATCACCGTATCGGGCAGATCGGCGGCCTTGGCGGTGGCCGCATTGTTGATCACCGTCAGCGGGGTTTTCAGGGCATGGGCCAGATTGCCCGCATGGGTGCGCGCTTCCTCTGCCTGTTTTTGGGAATGGGCCAGCAGCGCGTTCAACTCCTCGACCAGCGGCTGGACCTCCAGCGGAAGGGGATCGGTAACCCGGTTCAGGCCCGTCGTGCGGATGGACTGAATCGCTTCCTTCACTCGGCGCAGCGGACGTAGACCATAATAGGTTTGCAACATCGCCATCACGAACAGCCCAAGGCCAAGGATGGCGAAACTATAGGCCAGGATCGAACGAATCCGGCTGATCTGGAAATCCAGTTCCTCCCGCGCGGATGCCACCGCGAAGGTCCACTTCGTATCGCTATCCGGCAGGATAACCGTGCGTTCGACAATCCGGATCGGCTCGTCGGCGAACTGAAAACTGTCATAGAAATGCGGATCGTCATCATTATGCGACGGGCCCAGTTGCAAAGTCCGGTCCCACAATGACTGGGACGGCTTGGTCTCCAGTGAATAGGACCCGAAACCTTCGCGTCCCTCCGCGCTGATCTGCCAGTAGAGCCCGCTGCCCGGTTCGAGAAAGCGCGGTTCGCCAATGGGGCGATTGAAGAATACTTCGTCATCCGGCCCGATTTCCGACACCACGATCATGGTGTTGAGCAGATAGCCCAATTGCGCGTCGAAATTATCCTCCACCAGATTGGTCAGCGTCCGGTCCAGCGCCCAGCCGCCGCCCAGCAGCAGTACACTGATCCAGCCCGCTGCAATCATCATCATCCGGCGCGACAGGCTGCCGGTATGCGGCGCGGCCAATGCTACGCTTGGCTCGATACGCGGGCTGGTGTCGGTACGCGGACTATCGCCTTGGCTGTCTCCTGCGCCCATCAGCAAACCGGATTCAGGAAGCGCGCGGCTGGTCGGCCGGATCGTCGAGACTATAGCCGAGCCCGCGGATCGTGGTGATGACCTCGGCGCCCAGTTTCTTGCGGATGCGGGTAACGAAAACCTCGATCGTGTTGGAATCCCGGTCGAAATCCTGATCGTAAATATGTTCGATCAATTCAGTCCGGCTGACGACCTTGCCCTTGTGATGCATCAGATAGCTGAGCAATTTGTATTCCTGCGCCGTCAGCTTCACCGGTTCGCCTGCCAGCGTGACCCGGCCAGAACGGGTATCCAGGCGGACATCGCCGGCCATCAATTCGGAGGATGTATTGCCAGATGCACGGCGGATCAATGCGCGCAGCCGGGCGATCAATTCTTCGGTCTGGAACGGTTTTGCCAGGTAATCATCTGCCCCGGCATCCAGTCCGGCGACCTTGTCCGACCAGCTGTCACGCGCGGTCAGCACCAGAACAGGGAATGTCCGGCCTTCCTTGCGCCACATGCCCAGCACGGTAAGCCCGTCGATTTCAGGCAGGCCAAGGTCGAGGATCACGGCATCGTAATCCTCCGTACTGCCCATGTAATGCCCATCTTCGCCATCGGTGGACAAATCCACCGCATAGCCGGTCTGTTCGAGAGTAGATTTCAATTGCAGGCCGAGGGTAGGTTCATCCTCGACAATCAGGATCCGCATACTGACCAATTCCCCTAATAATTCGCGCCAATGGTTATAGCGCCCAATCGCTTCAGAGCTAAGTGGGCTTTTGTGAGAAACCCGTCAACTCATGCGGCTGTGATGAATTGAGGTGAAGTGCGCCTTAACGGCTGCGCTGGAGGATGCGGCCGGAACGCGCATCGACATCGACAAAGGTCACGCGGCCATCCCTGATGAATTTCAGGCGATAGGCCATCGCAGTCGAATCATATGCAGGGCCGAGATATTCATGCCCCTGCGACTTTAGCGGTGTAACCACCCGGCGTTCGATTTCGCGCAGGGGCAGCACATTGCCGGCCTTCATTTCCTTGCGTGCTTCGCCCTGGTCGCTGCGTGACTGCGCAATTGCGACCGGCCCCGAAAGGCCGGTCACCATTACGATTGCGGCAAATGACGCGGCAAACAGGTGGGTTGGTTTCTTATTCATGGTGCCTGTCTGTCTAAGTCTGGACCATTGAACAAGATGTGAATGCTCAAAAACACCCCGGTTCACGATTCCCCTGTCTTAAATACCGGACCGATTACCTGAATACCTTAGCGGGTCATTTCATATTTGACCGTCACAAAGACTGCCGTTCCGACAAGTCCGGGTTCGACCGGTGTAGCTTGCGTCCCAGTTACGGTTATCGCTCGTTCTTCCGCCATGGGCCTTGGCTGGTCACCGCTGATGCTCTCGCTCACTTCGAGCAGGCGAAGGCCCGTATACCCTGACCATTTCGCATATTCCATCGCTTGGCGCTGCGCCCGCTCCATTGCGCCCTTGCGTGCCTGAGCCTTCACCGCCGTATCATTATCGATCGAGAATTGCGGTCCGCCAATATCGGTAGCGCCTGCCGCCACCAGCGAATCCAGCACTTTGCCCGTATCCGCCACTTTACGCAGGATCACACTAACCCGGTTCGACGCGGCATAACCCTTGAAAACCTGCCGCTGGGATGACTGGTCGTAATCATACCGTGCGCCAAGGTTGATCCCGGTGGTCTGGATATCGCGATCGGCAATGCCCAGCGATTTGATACGTTTGATGACCGCATCCATCTCCTGCGCATTCTGGCGCATCGCAGCGACGGCAGTTGGCGCCTCGCTGGTAACACCGGCACTAACGGTGGCAATGTCTGGCTTGGCCTTGACCGTTTCGTTGACGGACAGTTCGACAACCGGACCGCTAGCCTGAATCTGGACTTCGGCAGCGGAGGCAGGAAGTGTGATAGCGCCCAGCATCAGGGCGGGGATTAGATATTTTCTCATTCGTGAAACTCCTGTTGGACCATCTGGCATGTCCCTGGTGTTATTACGCATAACTGAACGAAGCAGTTCCAAAGACTTGTCAGCAATGCAGATCACCAAGGTGGACCCGGTCCACACACCCCGCTAAGCGCCGCGGCCATGGCACAACCACCGATCCTCAGCTGGGAAAAACTTGGCCTCCAGCAGGGCGGCCGCTGGCTGTTCGAAAATCTCGACCTGCACATCGGCCCGCGGGACCGGCTGGCGCTGATCGGCCGCAATGGCGCAGGCAAAACCACGCTGTTCCGCATGATCATGGGCCAGGTCGATGCCGACAAGGGTATCCGCAAGGCCAAGCCGGGCACGAAAATCGTGGTGCTGGAACAGGAACCCGACTTCGCGCCGTATGAAACGCTGATGGATTTCGCTCTATCCGGGACTGACGCGCCCGCCGAACACGAGGTAGAGGCAATCGCGGACCAGCTTGGCATCGACATGACCACGCCGACCAAGGGTGCCAGCGGCGGGGAACGCCGCCGCGCCGCGATCGCGCGCGCACTGGCGATGGACCCCGACCTGCTGTTGATGGACGAACCGACCAACCACCTCGATCTGGCCGCGATCGAATGGCTGGAAGACTGGCTGACCCGGTACAAGGGCGCCTTCGTGGTGATCAGCCATGACCGTACCTTCCTGAAACGCCTGACCAATGCGACCATCTGGCTCGACCGGGGGACCATTCGCCGCAAGGATGTCGGCTTCGGCGGATACGAAGCGTGGGAAGAACAGGTCTATGCCGAGGAAGCGCGCAATGCGCACCGGATGGACGCCAAGCTGAAGATCGAGGCGCATTGGCTGGAACGCGGCGTTACCGCGCGGCGCAAGCGCAACCAGGGTCGGCTGGAAGCTCTCTACAAAATGCGCACTGCCCGGGCAGCGATGATCACGCCGGGCGCCACCGCCAAGCTCGGGCTGTCGGCGGATGATACCAACAAGAGCAAGTCGGTGATTGTCGCGGACAGGGTGGCCAAAAGCTACGGCGACCGGGCGATCATCAAGGATTTCACCCTGCGCATCCAGCGCGGCGACCGGATTGGCGTGGTGGGATCGAACGGCGCGGGCAAGACTACGTTGCTTAAACTGCTGACCGGTGAAATCGAACCCGACAGCGGCACGGTGACCATCGCCAAGACATTGACCGGGGTGATGATCGACCAGCAGCGCAGCCTGATGACGCCGGAAAAAACTGTCCGCGATGTGGTGGCGGAAGGCGGCGACTGGATCGACGTGCGCGGGGTGCGCAAACATGTGCAGGGATACCTCAAGGAATTCCTGTTCGACCCCGCTCTGGTCGATACCAAGATCGGCACCTTGTCCGGCGGCGAGCGTTCACGCCTGTTGCTGGCGCGCGAATTTGCCCGCAAATCGAACCTGCTGGTGCTGGATGAACCGACCAACGATCTCGACCTCGAAACGCTCGACCTGTTGCAGGAGGTCATTGCCGATTACGAAGGCACCGTTCTGATCGTCAGCCATGACCGCGACTTTCTCGACCGGACCGTGACGATCACGCTCGGCCTCGACGGCAGCGGCAATGTCGACATCGTCGCCGGTGGTTATGCCGACTGGGAGGCGCAGCGCACCAAGCGCAGCGAGCCGGGCAAATCACGGGCGGGCAAAGCAGACATCCCGGCCCCGCCCGCTCCGACTGCTCCGACTGCTCCAAAAAGCGCCAAGCTGAGTTACCGCGATCAGCGCGATTACGAGCAGCTGCCCGCACGGATCGAGGAGCTGGAAGCGGCCATTATCAAGGGTGAGGAAATCCTCTCCGATCCCCAGCTATACACCGCCGACCCGCAGAAATTCGCCAATATCAGCCAAGGCATCGAAAACGCACGCGCTGAGAAAGAGGCCGCCGAAGAACGCTGGCTGGAGCTGGCGGAGATGGCCGAGGGGTGAGTACGCTCGCGCAGGAGATCGCCGCCTGCAGAATTTGCGCGGCCCGCTTGCCTCACGGTGTCTGGCCCGTCGCGCAATTTTCCGCCACCGCACGGCTCCTGATCATCGGCCAGGCCCCCGGTTCGAAAGTGCGCGAAAGCGGTACCCCATGGGACGATGCCAGCGGCGACCGGCTGCGCGAATGGACCGGACTGTCGAAGCGGAAAATATACGATCCGAGCAGCGTCGCGCTCGTCCCGATGGGGTTCTATTAACCCGGCAAGAGCACCAGCGGTGACCTACCGCCGCGCCGCGAATGTGCGCCCCGGTGGCAGGCCCCGTGCTGGAAGTTCTGCCGGCCGAGCCTGACCCTGCTGGTTGGCAGTTACGCAAAGGCGCGCTATCTGCCGGACACCGTAAAATGGACCATGACGGAGCGAATTCACTGCTACGCCGAATTCCTGCCGGATTATCATCCGCTGCCGCATCCCTCTTGGCGCAGCACGATCTGGATGCGCAGGAACCCCTGTTTCGAACAGGAAGTGTTGCCGGTTCTGCGCGACATGGTCAGCCGGGCGCTTAGCTGATCCGGTAAAAATCCGCCACCCTCTCCAACGCCAGTTTCAGCACCAACTTACCGCTGCGTGCGGGCCAGGACAGTTCCTTTTCCGCATCGGGCAAGCTTTCGCAGCCGCAGGCAACGCGCCACAAAATGTCGGACAGCCCGCTGCCCGCCGCCGCCATCGCTCCGTCGAATCGTGCTTTTGCCGCGATCTGCCGCTCGGTTGCATTCAGGCCGCGGTCGCCGCTGCCCCTGATCCGCACCGCATCGTGACCGAGGGGTCGAGGGGCCGAGACTGGCCCGTTCGTAATCCGCCCGCAACCGCCCGCTCGCATCATACAGCGGTCATCCAGATGGCCGCGGGCATGCAGCCAGGCGTGCGGCGATTCCTGCAGATTGACAGCCACACTGCGCACGCCCGGCTTGCCCCCTTGGCCGCGGCGCGGCCCTTCGGCGGTTAATTCACGAGTCGCTATCAGTCGGCGCAGAACAGTC
The DNA here is from genome assembly GCA_041741895.1 of Pontixanthobacter sp. GTDB lineage: Bacteria > Pseudomonadota > Alphaproteobacteria > Sphingomonadales > Sphingomonadaceae > Allopontixanthobacter. The sequence continues at coordinate 23,110 of JBGSJO010000066.1, read as the reverse complement.
CCTTTGGTGATTTCGCACAGAATCGGAACTTGCCAAATCGAACTACTTGTAGGAAAGTGAAAAACCCATCTGGTTAAAAGGAATTGCGCGTGATCAACCGCATTCGCGACATTCGAAAGGAAAAGGGCTTGACCCTGGCAGATCTGGCGGAAGCCTGCGATCCGCCCACAACAGCGCAAACTATTAGTCGGCTGGAGACCGGAATGCGCAACCTGTCGATCAAATGGATGGACCGGATCGCGGCGGCGCTGGAAATTGAGCCCGAATTGCTCGTGCGTTCGGAAACCGCCGCCGCCCCCCAGGTCATCGCAATATTGAACGAACATGGCGCCGACGCGCTGCGCATCCCCCGCGATGCCATTCTCGCGACGGAACTTGGCGGCGATATGCCGCTGATTGTGCTGGTGGTGGAAGCAAGCAGCGGCGAATACCGACCGGGCGATCAAGTGTGGTTGCGGCAACTCGATCCGGCCGATGCGCCGCGCGCCATCAACCGTGATGTGCTGGTTCCCCGCAAGGGCGACCGCTTTGCATTCGGTCGGCTGATCGATCGCCAGGGAACGATGGTGGGCATCCTGCCGCCCGGTGCAGGCCAGAAACAGCAAGTGTTGGACGATCCCGCGTGGATCGCCGTGGCGGAAATGCTGGTCCGCAAATTATGAAGCGCGTCCTGTCCATCGCGACACTTTATCCCAACTCCCACACCCCCCAGTTCGGAACCTTTGTCGCCCGTTCGATGGAGGCACTGGCGGCGCGCGGTGACTGGGATGTCACACTGATCAACGCGATCGGCATTCCGCCGATACCGTTCGGAAAATACCGCCCGCTGGGGGCCTGCGCGACCGACGGGTTGGAACACCGCGTCCATGTCTATCGCCCGACTTTTCCGTTGATTCCCAAATTGGGTGCTCGCTTCAATCCAGCGCTTATCGCAAGATCGGTGATCGGTCTGGCAAAGCGGCTGCACGCAGAAAATCCGTTCGATCTGGTCGATGCCCAATTCTTTTATCCCGATGGGCCCGCAGCCGCGCGTATTGCCCGTGAATTGAACCTGCCACTGTCGATCAAGGCGCGCGGTTCGGACATTTCCCATTGGGGACAGAAGCCATTCGCACGGCGAAAAATGGCTGCAGCATCGCGTCAGGCTGCGGGGCTACTCGCGGTGTCGGAAGCGCTGGCCGATGAAATGGCGCAGTTGGGCATGGACCGCGCCAGGATCACTCTCAACCGCACCGGTCTCGACCGGGACCGGTTCCGCCCCCTGGATCATACCGGGATCCGCCGCCACCTGGGCAATGAACTGGGCCTGCGGCTGCCCTGCGTCAGCCCGCTGCTGGCCACCGTGGGAGCACTTACCGTACGCAAGGGACAGGAATTGGTCATCGCCAGTCTGCCGCAAGTGCCGGACGCACAGCTTCTGCTGGTCGGTTCGGGAGAGGACCGGGGCAGGCTGGAGGCGCTGGCCCGCACCCTGGCTGTAAGTGACCGTGTGCATTTCCTCGGCTCGGTTGATCATGACCTCATGCCGATCATCCTGTCGGCTGCCGATGCCATGGTTCTGCCGTCCGCCAACGAAGGGTTGGCGAATGTGTGGGTCGAAGCCCTCGCCTGCGGCACTCCGCTGGTCATTTGCGACGCTGGCGGCGCGCGCGAGCTGGTGACCAGCCCCGATGCCGGAGTGATCGTAGAACGCAGCGTGGGAGGGGTGGCGGCCGGTATCCTGCAGATACTTGCCAACCAGCCCGCACCCGAAAATGTTGCCAAAATGGCCGAGCAATTCAGCTGGGCCGCAAACGCAGCTTCACTCGCCGAATATTACAGCAAGATCATCCGCGCCTAGCCGGAAATCAGGATTCGCCGCGCGCGATCCGATCCTGCTTGTCGGCCACGTTTTCCTGCGGAATGAAGCTGTTCGATGTGACCCCCAGCCAGATCAGGATCGGCGCCGCCATATAGACCGAACTATATGTACCGACAAAAATCCCCAGCGTGATCGCGGCGACCAGTCCGAACAGGCTGGCCGGACCGAACAGCAGTAGCGGGACAAGCGCAATCAGCAGCGTCAGCGATGTCATGACCGTACGGGCCAGCGTTTCATTTACCGACAGATCGAGCAATTCGGGCAGCGGCATCTTGCGGTATTTCTTCAGATTTTCGCGGATACGGTCATAAATTACGATGGTATCGTTCAGCGAATAGCCGATGATTGCAAGAATGGCGGCGATGATCTGCAGGCTGAATTCCAGCTGGAACAGCGCGAACATCCCCAGCGTCAGCGACACGTCATGGACCAGCGCAAACAATGCACCCACGCCGAACTGCCATTCGAAACGGACCCAGATATACATCGAAATCGCCAACATTGCCGCGAGCAGCGCCAGTACGGCCTTTTCGCGGAATTCCCCGGCAACCTTGCCCGATACTGTATCGTTCCCGTCCCGGATTACATTATCGTATGTCGATTCAATCGCGGAGATGACCTCGTTGCCTATCGCGGTGGCTGCGCCGGGCGTGTCCTCAACAGCCTCCGGCAGAGGCACACGGATCGAAACCTGGTTGGCCGCACCGAAGCGCTGGATCACCGGATCACCGTAACCCAGGGCGCCAATCTGTTCGCGCAGCGAGGGGATCGGCGCTTCTTCCAATTCGGAGAAGGTCAGCCGGACTTCCTGCCCCCCGGCGAAATCGACACCGTAATTGAGGCCTTTGGTCATTACCAATGCCCAGCTCGCCGCGATCAGCAACAAGCTGACGACGTAGAACGGCATACGGTATTTCAGGAATTTGATGTTCGTATCGTCAGGGACGAGTTTTAGCAGTCGCATGATCCCTTATCCCCTCAGATGTTCAAATCTTGCGGACGCGCCTTGCGCAGCCATCCGGCCACCCACATGCGCGTCAACGTGACAGCGGTGAAGACGCTGGTGAACAGGCCGATGATCAGCACAACGGCAAAACCGCGGATCGGGCCGGACCCGAAGATGAACAATAGCACACCGGCGATGAAGTTGGTGATGTTGGCATCGTAAATCGCGCGGCTGGCTTCTTTGTAACCATTTTCCACTGCGGCGACCACGCGCCTGCCGCGTTTGCGTTCTTCGCGGATACGTTCGTTGATCAGCACGTTGGCATCCACTGCCGCGCCGATGGTCAGCACGAAACCGGCAATCCCGGGCAGCGTCAGCGTGGTGTTCAGCACCGCCATGATCCCCAGCAGCATGAGGACGTTCAGCACCAGCGCCGCTGTCGCATAAATCCCGAATCGTCCGTAGGTGAAGATCATCAGCAGGATCACCAGCAGCGAACCGACGCCCATTGCCAGCATGCCCTTGCGGATCGAATCCGCGCCGAGATCCGGCCCGACTGTGCGTTCCTCCACCACAGTCAGATCGACCGGCAATGCACCGGACCGCAGCGAAATCGCCAGTTCATTGGCGCTTTCGGTAGTGAAATTGCCTGAAATCTGGGCGCTGCCGCCGCGGATTGGCTCGTTGATATTGGGCGCAGACAGGACCTTGCCATCCAGAATGATGGCGAAGGGCTTGTTGACATTTTCAGTGGTCAGCTTGGCGAATTTTGCGCCGCCCTGCTGGTCGAAAGTGATCGAAACCACCGCTTCGTTGGTTTGCGGATCCACCGATTGTTGCGCATTGGTTAGCGAATCGCCCTTGATGCCGCCCAGGCGGCGCACGGCGATCGACGAACCGGCAAAATCCGTGCCCTCGGCATAGGGGAAAATCTGGCTGCCGGGCGGCGCAATCCCCTGCTCCACGTCCGAAGGTAGCGCAGCCTGATCAACCAACTTGAATTCCAGCTTTGCCGTCTGGCCGAGCAGCTTCTTGAGCTGGTCCGGATCCTGGAGACCGGGAACCTGGACCACGATACGCGTATCACCCTGGCGGATGATCGTCGGTTCGCGGGTGCCGAGCGCATCGATCCGTTTGCGGACAACTTCGGTTGCGCTGTCCATCGCGTCGGTCACCGCATTGCTGATACCATCGCTGGTTGGCTCCAACGTGAAGCGCGTTTCGTCAACCACTGCCAGAGTCCATTCGCGCGTAAGACCAACGCCATTAACCAGCGGCAGCATCAATTCGCGCGCCCGGTCAACATCGGCAGAACTGTCCACCATGAAACTAAGCTGGTTGCCGCTGGTCGAAACATCTCCGATGCGGATGCGCGGGCTGGCCTGACGCATTACCGAGCGAACCGACTCTTCCATATTCTCAATACGCTGTTCCGCCACCTGTTCAGGATTGGCTTCAAGCAGGATATGGCTGCCGCCGGCCAGATCGAGCCCAAGGTTGACCATCGGATCGGGCAATGCGTCCGGCCAGCGAACGCTGGTGCCCGATAATATGGACGGCAGTGCACAGACTATAGCGATCAGCGTGATCGCCCATAACCAAATCTTCTTCCAGCGCGGAAATTCAAGCATCCTGCTGCCTTCGCTCAATCGTTCGCCGCTGAGCCAGCGGGTGGTACAATGTCACCAATGGTGCTTTTGACCGCTTTCACACGGACGCCCTGCGCCAGTTCGATTTCGGCATAATTGTCGTCAACCTTGACCACCTTGCCCAGCAATCCGCCGGCAGTGATGACCTGATCGCCCTTCTTGATGCGGCCGATCTTGGCTGCATGTTCTTTCTGGCGGCGCATTTGCGGCCGAATGATCAGGAACCAGAAAATGAGCGCCATGCCGACGAGCGGCAGGAACTGGATCCAGGCAGGCGGAGATTCTGCACTGGCAGCCGCGGCAAGAAAATCAATCATCGAGGGAACCTGTTTAGCGTGAAGCAGCAAAGTGGGGAGAGCATCATGAAACGCAAGTACATGGCGTCCACTTGCCGCTCCCGGCGATAGAAGGGCGCGCCTAGCAGTTAAGTTTCGCCAGAGCAACGCGGCAAAGCAGCCTTCAACCGGGGCAATTCGCCGTTAACCGTGGTCAACAGGCGCGGCAGAGGCTTGCCATCCCCCCGCAACCCCCATATAGGCGCGCGCTCCACCGGTTCGGGACGTAGCGCAGCCTGGTAGCGCATCACACTGGGGGTGTGGGGGTCGGAGGTTCGAATCCTCTCGTCCCGACCAGTGGAATAATTCCTGTCTCACAATCCCCCCGGCGACCCACGGGTTCGCGGAGCAGGCAGCTGCGCTTTGTTTCTCGCTATCCGTGGTAAATTAATTTTCCCACACGAACCAATATGGTTATCTGACAGCACAAATCGCACTGTTGGAGCACGCCCTTGCCAATATTCGAATCGCTAATCGGACCGATCGCCTCGATCATCGACAAGATCATCCCGGACAAGGAAACCCGCGCCCGCGCCAAGCTGGAACTGATGAAGCTGGAAGGGACGCAGGAACTGCAAACCATCGAAGCGCGCATGAGCGCGATCGTGCCGGAGGCCAGTTCCGCCGATCCGTGTAGCCGTCCAGCAACGAACATTGGTGGGTTCCGACCATGCATACGAATGAAACTGGGACTTTAGGCATTCGTTCTGGTATCGTACAACGGTAGTCTGGAAATGCCGGGCTCCCGCGGGGTGCCGATTTATGAATCCAAGCCTAGCTCTTTCAACCAAGAAATCCGACCCAAATGTGGGAGGCAAGCCAATGGTGCAGCTAATAAGAATATGTTCCTAACCGTCGGTATCGGGGCATCGGCAGGCGGCCTGGATGCGTTCAAGAGCTTCTTTGCGGCGACGCCAACGGATACGGGCATGGCGTTTGTACTCGTCCAGCACCTCTCTCCCGATCACAAGAGCATGCTGGCGGAGCTGCTAGATAAGACAACAGCAATGGATGTTATCGAGGCCGCAGATGGGGTCTTGGTTAAGCCCAATTGTGTGTTCGTTATTCCCCCCAATGCGACGATGACGATGGTCAACGGGACTCTCAAGATTGTTCGTCCAGCGCCGCCGCGCGATCGGCGCCGACCGATCGATACGTTTTTTCAGTCGCTTGCTGAAGATCAAGGCGAGAAGGCAATCTGCATCATCCTGTCGGGGACCGGCAGCGACGGCTCGCAAGGGCTGGCTGCTGTGAAAGAGCATGGCGGGCTGACGCTCGCCCAAGCAGAATATGACAGCCATGCTCTTCCCGGAATGCCGCAGAGCGCGGCAAACACCGGGTTGGTCGATGACATACTTTCAGTCGAATCCATGCCCGCGCGGATCATTTCCTATCAAAAACATCTTGCGAGCGTCGCCGAAGGCAAGGATGACGAAGGAATCCGGCAGGATACAGCTTCGCACCTAACGGCAATCCTGCGTGCGCTGCACGCGCGGTCGGGTCATGATTTCCAGGAATACAAGGAAAAGACATTGATGCGACGGCTTCAGCGCCGGATGCAGGTGCTCCAAGTTGCGTCGCCCGAAGCCTATATGGAGCGGCTCGCCGAAACGCCCGAAGAACTGGATTCTCTGCTCCGTGAATTGCTGATCGGCGTCACGCAGTTTTTCCGCGATCCCGCCGCCTTCGATGCTTTGAATGAAACCTTCTTGAAGGATCTTGTGGCAGGAAAAGGCGCGGACGAGGAAGTTCGGGTTTGGGTGCCGGGCTGCGCGACGGGCGAAGAAGCCTACACGATAGCTATCCTCCTGCGAGAAGCAATGGAGGTAGGAGGCGTTCAGCCAAAGGTGCAGATATTCGGCACCGATCTCGATGACCGCGCTATCAATCTGGCAAGGCTCGGGTGCTATAAAACACCGATTGCAGGACTTTCGCCTGAGCGCGCCGAACGTTGGTTCAGCGTTAAGGGTGACGATTGCCGTGTCGTTCCTTCAATACGCGAAATGTGCATATTTTCAGAACACAGTGTTATAAAGCATCCGCCATATTCCAAGCTTGATCTGATCTCCTGTCGCAACCTGCTGATCTACCTTGATGCCTCGATGCAAGAACGTGTTATGCGGACGTTCCATTGGGGCCTAAAGCCTGGGGGGCGGTTGTTTCTGGGCTCATCTGAATCTGTGTCGCGAGCAAAAGAATTGTTTGTCGCGTGCGACAAAAAGCACAGGATTTTTGAACGGCGTAATGTCACGAGCACAATGCTGCCATCATTTTCCACTGACCAGACCAGCGAACGATCTACGCGCGATGCTAAAGCCAATCTTGGCGAAGACGCAATTGACAAAAGTGTTCGCCGACTGATTGCAAAGAACTATCCCCCGCATCTAGTGATTGATCACACAAATCAAATTGTGCGATTCTCAAGCGGTAAGATAGGCGCGTTTTTAGAACCCTCGGCGGGACCGCCGAGCTTCGCCCTGTTCGACATCCTGCGTAAGGCATTGCGGCGATCCGCCCGCGAAGTATTACACGAAGTGCGAACGGCAACTGAACCTGTCCGTCGCATCGATATTCCGGTCCAGATTGATGGCATGCTCCGCCGTGTCACTTTGATCGGCGAGCGACTTGCTTATAAAGGACCGGGCGCGGATCTGATAGTGCTCACATTGCAGGATGCCGGCCCCGTCGCGCCTCGGGCCGAGGGCAACGAGGCGGCCCTCGCTACAGACGAAGCCGCACAGGAGTTCGAACAGGAGCTACGAACAACTCGCATACAGTTTCAATCCATGATCGACGAACTCGAAACGGCTAACGAAGAAATGAAATCCTCAAATGAGGAATATCAGTCGGTCAACGAGGAACTGCAATCGACCAACGAAGAGCTCGAAACTACCAAGGAAGAAATGCAGTCGATCAATGAGGAATTGCAGACCATTAATAGCGAGATTGCCGGCAAGAACGAGCAACTGACGAAGCTCGGTAGCGATATGTTTAATCTGTTAGAGAGCACTGAATTCGCAACGCTGTTTCTCGACGGAAGCCTTTGCATTAGGCGCTTCACGCGCGGTATGAACGAACTATTCCATCTTCGTGAAACCGATATTGGAAGGCCAATTACTGAAATCGTTAGCCAGCTTGTCTATAGCGAGTTGCAAGACGATGTTGAGAGCGTGCTTCGCAAGGTGTCGCCGATTGAGCGCGATGTAATAGTCCGCGGCGCAGATACGACTTTTAAGCTACGCATTCGCCCGTACCGTACGGTCGAAAACCTGATCGACGGCGTTGTACTGACTTTTGTCAATATCAGTGACAGTAAACGGCACGACGAACAGCAGGAACTTCTGCTCCAGGAAATGGATCACCGGATCAAGAACTTGTTCGCAATTGCTGGCGGCGTCGTCTCATTAAGTGCACGTTCTGCAGCTACGCCGCAGGAAATGGCTACGACGGTTCAAGCACGATTGGGGTCACTGGCGAGTGCGCATCAATTGGTGCGGCCACAGCGGCTCGGGGCCGGAACCCCGACGCCCTCGACGACGCTGTCGGAGATTATCAAGATAGTCCTACGCCCTTATGTCGAGACCGCCGATGCTAAAGAAGAAGCTCGTATCGTCATGAATGGGCCGGATGTCGCTGTTGGGGGCGATGCTGTCACGAGTATGGCAATGGTCCTTCACGAACTGGCTACCAACGCTGCCAAATATGGTGCACTTTCGAAGTCTGGCGGGCAACTTCAAGTCAATTGGACAATCAAGAGGCGGCGGCTCGAACTCTCATGGACCGAACGGGGTGGTCCGCCCATAAAGGGCCCACCCGAGCGCGAGGGTTTCGGCAGCCTACTCGCGCGTCGAAGCGTCAGCGGACAACTTGACGGCGAACTCACCTATGACTGGGTTCAAGAAGGATTGACGGTCCATCTGTCAGCGTCGGCGGAACGATTGGTCCGTTGATCGGTTAATCGACGTTATACGTTCGAGCTATAAGTTCGATCCTCTGGAATGGAATGATGCTTTGCTCAATCACGCAGCCGTGCTCGTTGCAGAGGACGAACCAATCATTGCACTGGACTTAGGATACGCGATTGAGGACGCGGGCGGGGAAGTTATCGGGCCAGCATCGACCACAAAGTATGCACTGGCACTTCTGGGATTACATTCAGTTGCCGGAGCTATCTTGGACGTGAACCTTATTGACAGGGATATCTCGCCGGTCGTCGAATGGCTGATCGAACGCCGCGTTCCTTTCATTCTCCAGTCTGGAGTAGGCCTTCCACCTAAATTGGCCGCACGATTTCCCGATCTTATCGTTCACATAAAACCTATCACTGCAGTGCGGCTGGTTGAAGATCTGGAAGCTTTGATCGTCGATCGTCAAAAATGAGTGCTGCGAGGGATCGAATAATGTTTCCTATCTTGCCAGTTGGCAGGATTGCAGCTTGTTCCAGAAATCTTCGATGATCTGCCGTTGCCCCAAATCCCAACCTAGAGTGACGGCATCCGCCGACAAAGCCGTCGTTTAGCTGCCAAGACCGCTCTGCCGAAACGGCGTACGTTCACGCAGGAACATTGGGTAACAAATGGCAGGTTTCAGGGGGGTGTCCGGGGCACGCTCAGCGGCGGAAATGTCGAAGGTTTCTAGACTGACCGCTTATGGCTTCGAAGCCAAGCTATGCGGACATTGAGACGACCGTTCCAGCCAAGCAGAAATGCGTCCGGCAAAGGATATTCGTCGGTTCATGTTTTCATCCCGTAACCGGCCTCGATCAGAACCACCAAACCTGGCAACTACGAGCTCAAGCCATGACGCCTTGATTAGTTGCAACAGTCAAAAATGGGCGCCCCTCGGCGCCCATTTCCTAATACAGGCTATGCATCATTCAGTCGGCATTTCGTCACCGCCGCCTTGCTCAACGCTGCCTTCACCTTGCGCGAAGATGAGCCCATTGCCGCTTGCCGCAAGATTACCAGCTGGGATCACTCTACGTGCACCCTTGGCGGTCATGACCACTTGCAGGATCTGACCCTGACCATTGGCCAAGACTTCACGCACTTTGCCAAGCGGAACGCCCTCCGGGGACATGATCATCATCCCCGGTTCGACGGCAAATGCGCCCTCGCCGGTAGCAGCCGCACTGCCAGCAACTGCCAGCGGAGAAGAAGTCAAATCAGCGGAGCCCGAGCCCTCACCCGAAGCGTCACCCGTAACATTACCAACCGGGAGATTGCCCGCTGCGCTGGTAACTGTGCCGGCCGCATTTCCTGCAGCAGTGCGGGCCTGTCCGATCGCTGGGTTAGCAAGACCGCGAGCATTGGCAGCCGTATCCCGAACCTGCGACAAACCATTCCGAGCGGCACCGGTCACGGCATCGGTGCCGAGCAGCTGCGCATTGGCGCTACCATTGCCCTGAGCAGAACCATACCCCGATGCATTGCCGCCAATCGGGGCAATCGAATTGCTGACCAGTTGGGCCACGCTAGCGGTGCCACCGGCATTCGCGCTACGATTTGCTTCGACATTACCCGAACGCACATTGGCGTTCTGGCTGCCTTCGGTAGAACCGGCAACATCCGCTGCACCGCGAGTGGTGCTACGGGTTGTGCTGCGAACGTTATCGAGTGTGCCGCGAAGTGGAGCTCCGATGGAGCCCGCACCACCTATGGAGCCGCCAAGAGCGCCCCCAAGTCCGCCGCTGCCGCCAAGTAGCTGGGCATTTGCAGGAGCAGTAAACAAAGTAAGCGCCGTTGCGGCGATGAGCAGATTTTTCATGGTCTATCCTTTCGTCCAATTTCGCGATGGGCCGTTCACCGATCGCTCAAGGACAAAACGGATGTGGGTTGGGATTTAATCCATGGCTTGCGAAAAACTTTTACTTGCGGCGGCCGCAGGCGCTGCAAAGCACGCCCCGGCCATACAGCGCATCATGGCCTTTCGGCCCTAGATCGCGCGCTTCGCTGTCAAGCTGTGTTCGCCAATTCCTGCCGATGCCTAGCGCAAATGCTGCCCGCGCAGCCACCAGCGGTGCGGCAAAGGATGTACCCCTGACCTTGATGATCTTGCCCTTCGCATTTGCCGCATAAACGTCGGCGCCGGGGGCGGAATAGTCCAAATGCAAGGCCCGTCCGGCCTCAATCAGCGGACGGGAGCGGCTATCGACGCCGGTTACCGCCACGACGCCATCATAGGACGCCGGATAGGCGGGCGGGGCAGCGGGACCATCGTTTCCCACGGCTGCTATAATGACGATGCCTTTGGCCTGCGCTGAAGAAATAGCTCTCGCCAACACCGAATTTTTGGGTCCGACCAGGCTGATAGTCACGACCTTGGCGCCTTCTCCGGCGAGCCAGCCAAGCGCTCGGGCGATGGCAAGCGCGTTACCCCCTGCCGGATCGGTGCCATAAACATCAGCCACACTGATATGCCTGGCTCCGGTGTTCTTCAGGAGCGAGGCTACTGCGCTACCGTGATTGCTGGGATAGGGCGCACCCTTTGCAAATCCCTTTGTAGCGGCCACTGGGATTGAGGCCCCAGGCGCTCCATCTATCATTCCCACAGACGTGAAAATTTCGGGCTGCACTGATGAAGCGGTAGCCATAACGGGACGCGCCAAAATACTATTGGCCGGAAAATGGAGATTGTCAGAGCTGACCACCGCATTGGGCAATCGGGCGGCGAGTTCGCGCTGTGCTTCGGCCAATGACATACCATGCGGTACCCCGATCCGGCTTACGCCAATACCAAGGTCGGCGATGTCTTCAACTCCGAGCACTGTAAATCCCGCAGCTTCGATCCGTGCCAATCCTGCGGAATCAACGTCAAGCAGCAGCAATTCCCCGCGGCGTGCAGGTTCACCCGCCGCATCGAGTTCGATCAAGTCCCTGTTGCGCCGGACGAGCCGGCCGATGGTCGTGAGCCGCTGCCGTGCTAGACGTGCAGCAGTCTGTTGAACCTGCGTCCCCAATCCATCGACTTCGCCGACAATTGGATCGAGCAACGGCCCGGTTGCTGGCACCCCGGCGGGTACCGTCACGCCAGGCAGGCCTAGCTGTGCAGCCACCGGCGTCGCAACCAGCATAGCAACTGCAGTCATAATAAGATGGGGACGTCGCATATCTCGCCTTTTGACTATTTTGCATTAAGCATGGATGAAACGAGCGGGCTCGTCCGTTTAATCCGTGGAAGGCAAAGAATCTGAGAAACGCTTTCGAGCAGGATGTGCTGGAGCTATTACCCCGATTGCGGCGTTTCGCAATCGGGTTGACCGGCCATCCGTCCGACGGTGACGATCTTTGCCAGATGACAATCGAGCGCGCGCTCACCAATCGCCAGAAATGGCAGGAAGGCACGCGGCTCGATAGCTGGATGTACCGGATAATGCGCAATATATGGATCGATGAAACACGCAGCCGAACCCGGCGTTCGCAAACCTTTGTCCACGAAGAGGCAGGCTTTGCTGTTGGGGCTGGCGGTGGGCAGGAAGCGCAGGTCGAGCTTGGTCATGTCGGCCGCGCAATGGAGCGTCTACCGGATGATCAACGCGAAGCTGTGCTGCTGGTGATGGTCGAAGGATATGCCTACAAGGAAGCCGCCGAAATCGTTGGCTGTCCAGTGGGAACCTTGAACTCGCGGCTTGTACGCGGGCGCGATGCCCTAATGGCAATGCTAGGTGAAACTTCACCGGGGGAGGCAACATGACGATCACTCCTGAAGAACTGGCTGCCTATGCGGACGGCGAATTGTCGGGCGCCCAGCTGGACGAAATTGAATTGGCAATTGCTGCTGATCCTTCGCTTGTGCGGAAGGTCAAGGAACATCGTGCATTGAGGGCAAGCCTGTTAGCCCATTTTGCTCCAATCGTCGATCAACCGGTGCCGGATCGATTGACCCGGATGTTGTCGGGGCAGGAAGAACGCGATAGCCCAGAGAACGAAATTTCGGAGAACGTCGTCAGTTTCGTCCCTGCTCGTGAAAGGCACGAAGCCAAGAAGGCCATTCCTCGCTGGGGTTGGGTGGTAGTTCCTGCGATCGCTGCATCTTTGGCGCTAGTGTTAATGCCTCGCGGCGGAAGCGAAACGTCAGGATTTGCCGCTCCGCAACTCGCTTTGGCACTTGATCAGCAATTAGTCGCGACCCAGCCTGCGGATGCGGATACGCGCATACTGTTGAGTTTCCGCAGCAAGGACGGCGATCTGTGTCGCGCGTTTAGCGGGGCTGAGGCTGGCGGAATTGCTTGCCGCGTAGAAGGCGGCTGGCGCCTGCGTAATGTTCTGCAGGGAAGCCAGACTGCGGCCGGCGAATACCGGCAGGCCGGTACTGATGACGCAGCATTACTTGCGATGGTGCAGGACATGGCTGACGGCCCGGCGCTAGATAGTGATCAAGAGGCTACGGCGAAACAAGATGGCTGGCAATAGTTCGTCGCGACATCGCCGCCCACCCAGAAACTAGCACAAAAAAGGGCCGGATTTCTCCGACCCTTTTTGGTTTCGGCAATTGTGAGAGTTAGGTCAGTTGCCAACTTGAACCGTGCCCATGCGGTATCCGCGCTTACCCATATCGTGGATGTAGTCCTTGCGCTCATGGACCAGTTCCTTGCCATATTCTTCCCAGGCATCGCGCAGGTCCTCGGTGTCACTTGCACGGTGTAAATCGCTGGTCAGTTCTTTCTGGGCTTCGGTCACATCGATCCGGTAATCGAACCACAGATTGTTTTCGAGCCCGGCAATCGGAGCGGTGATAATGAGCTGCTCTTCTTCACGCGCGCGGGCTTCCTCGTATAGCATCGGCAATGCCGCAGTGGCAGCGGTGGAAACTGCGAGAAAGGCCGTAACGGTCGTCGTTTTGATCAGTTTCATAATGTGTCTCCAATAATTACGGACGCCCTCTTGGCGGCCCGTCAATTGGCTAACGATGCTGGACCCGCATTTAATCCATTAAAAAGCGACGGTATCAATCAGGGCTTTATCTGTGGGTTGCACTCAGGGCAGAATCTCTCTTGACTGGGCGACCAAAAAGCAGCCGATCCGATTGCGTTTTTGCCGTTCCTCGGACTGGTGATTGCTGCCCGAAGCGGATGGATCGGAAGGCGGACCGGCTAATTTTCGGCTCAGAATACGGTTGTCCAAAAGCAAACGGTCCGACTTTGGCAGTGCGGCGTCCGCTTATGGACAGGGCCTGCGCAAGCGGGCCGCTTCCAGACGCAGGACTGCCCTGGAAGGTGGGGCGATATGGCCGCGAGAAGGCCGTACGTTATCTGCGGGCGGCGGCTCATGTCGGCCACTTTATGGCAGAGCGCGATGCGAGCGTGAGCAACATTGATTTGGCGGCGTTTGAACAGCATCTGCGAACGTGCCGATGTCCGTGCGTCAAGGGAGGCCGCCGCAACCATTACACCATCTACGGCGCAAGGCTCTTCCGTCGGCACCTCGAAGAAATAGGCGTGCGCAAGACCGCGTTCGCGGCGATGGGGCATGCCGAACCGCAGTGGTCGTCGACTTTAAATCATGGCTCAGCAAGCATCGCGGGGCATCCGATGCGACGATAAGGCAGTCGACGTTCAATACAGGTGCGGCGTTCGCTGGACGGCCTTACCTCGACGACAGTGCCAATCCGCGGAGCGGTTCGTTCGGCGACCCATTTCCACTCAATCCGACCACTTGCGGATGCTCGCGAAAGAACGCCGTCCACTCCCGAGCGGCAAGGTCAGGGCAGACGTAATCCGATGTTGGCAAACGGTATTGCGCCCCAGCGTCGAAATTCCGGTTTTCGTCCAACTGGCTCATCAATTCTTTGATGATGCGGACAGTGGTTTGGTGTTTCACGCGGTTTCCCTTCCCGCGACCCGGGAAGAAGCTATCACATGTCTGCGTTGCTACAAAGAAATGCTTCCGCAGCTTGCCCTTCTTGTCTTTTGAAGCTCTAATCTGAGGCTACTCAACGTCTGCTAATGACATGGGTCGTGAGCCGACAGACAGCTTTTTTCTCGTCCGCCACGTAAGCCTTTCCGCCGCTCGCCAACGCGTGTTGCAGCTTCAATGACAGAACGAGTGGCCGGTAGCGGGCAATCACGCCAACCCCCGACCGCCACAACCGTCAGACAGCCTCACCCAGATCAAGCGCCTCGTTCAAAAGATCGGCGCTATGCCCCGCCCGATTCCCGCGCTATTCGGGCCACATGACTGACACGATCTACGTCCTCAACGGCCCCAATCTCAACCTGCTCGGCCTGCGGGAGCCGGAAATCTACGGTTCCGACACGCTGGACGATATTGCCGGGATGCTGGAAGACCGCGCCCGCGAATTGAACCTGCAGGTCGATGTCCGCCAGACCAATCACGAAGGGCATCTAGTCGATTGGCTGCACGAAGCGCAGGCGGAAGGTGCCAAGGCGGTGCTGCTCAACGCCGGTGCCTATACCCATACCTCGATCGCGCTGCTCGACGCGATCCGGGCGATCCGCACCCCGGTGATCGAAGTTCATCTGTCCGATCCCAAGACCCGCGAGCCGTTTCGCCATTTGTCCTATGTCGGAATGGCGGCGGTGCAGACGGTCGAGGGGCTTGGCGCGCGCAGCTATATTGTGGCGCTGGAGGCTGCGGCGGCGCTCTAGCTGCCTGATCAAACTGCCCCCTCCCCCCTTGCCAGTGGCGCGCCAGCAACGCATAGGCGGGCGCTTAAATCCAACAAGAGGCATTTCATGTCCGAAACAAAATCCGCCGCAAGTCGCAAGCCCGGTATGAATGTAGATACCACGCTTGTGCGCGAACTCGCCGATATGCTCAGCGAGACCGGGCTCACCGAAATCGAAGTGGAAGATGGCGAACGCAAGATCCGCGTCGCGCGCGGCGCTGTAGCGGCACCGATGGCTGCCCCAGCGCCGGCTGCTCCGGCTGCTGCCCCGGTCCTTGCCCCGGCGGCAAGCGCCGCACCGGATCATTCGAACGCGCTCAAATCGCCCATGGTCGGCACCGTCTATCTCGCCGCCGATCCAAGCGTGCCGAATTTCGTGAAGCCGGGTGACAAGATTGCCGTGGGCGACACATTGCTGATCGTGGAAGCGATGAAGGTGATGAACCCGATCATCTCCGACCGGGACGGTACGGTGGTGGAAATCCTGGTCGACAACGCGCAGCCGGTCGAATTCGACCAGCCGCTGGTCCTGATCGCGTAAGGCGAACGCCATGGGAATCAGCCGGATATTGATCGCCAACCGCGGCGAAATCGCCTTGCGCATCCACCGGGCGGCACATGAAATGGGGATCGAGACGGTGGCGGTGCATTCCACCGCCGATGCCGATGCCATGCATGTTCGGCTGGCCGATCACGCGGTGTGCATTGGCCCGCCGCCTGCCAGCGAGAGCTATCTCAACATGGCAGCGATCATCTCAGCCGCCGAAATTTCCCATGCCGATGCGATCCACCCCGGTTACGGCTTCATGTCGGAAAACGCGAAATTCGCAGAAATCGTCGAGGCGCATGGCATCAAGTGGATCGGCCCCAAACCCGAACATATCCGCACAATGGGGGACAAGGTCGAGGCCAAGCGGACCGCGGGAGCGCTCGGCATTCCGCTCGTGCCGGGTTCCGATGGCGCGATCGAAGATATCGTGGAAGCGGCGAAGATCGCAGAAGAAATCGGCTATCCCGTGATCATCAAGGCGGCTTCGGGCGGCGGCGGGCGCGGGATGAAGGTCTGCACCGGCCCGCACGAACTTGGAACCCTAATGAAACAGGCGGGCAGCGAAGCGAAGGCCGCGTTTGGCGACGCCACTGTCTATCTCGAGAAATACCTCGGTAATCCGCGCCATATCGAATTCCAGGTGTTTGGCGACGGTGAGGGCAACGCGATCCATCTGGGCGAGCGTGATTGTTCGCTACAGCGCCGTCACCAGAAAGTGCTCGAAGAAGCACCCTCCCCGGTGATTTCCGACGAGGATCGTCACCGGATGGGCGAAACCTGTTCCAGAGCGATGGCCGGCATGGGGTATCGCGGCGCGGGCACGATCGAGTTCCTGTGGGAAAATGGCGAATTCTACTTCATCGAAATGAACACCCGCCTGCAGGTCGAACATCCGGTCACCGAAATGATCACTGGCGTCGATCTGGTGCGCGAACAGATCCGCATTGCCGATGGCAAGCCGCTGTCGGTGAAACAGGAAGATATCGAATTCAAGGGCCATGCCATAGAATGCCGGATCAACGCGGAAGACCCGTTCACCTTCGCGCCGTCACCGGGCCTCGTCACCGCCTACCACGCGGCGGGCGGCAT
The DNA here is from genome assembly GCA_041741895.1 of Pontixanthobacter sp. Taxonomy (GTDB): domain Bacteria; phylum Pseudomonadota; class Alphaproteobacteria; order Sphingomonadales; family Sphingomonadaceae; genus Allopontixanthobacter. Next base: position 6,054 of record JBGSJO010000066.1, on the reverse strand, counting down.
GCATGTGCGGGTCGATAGCGGATTATACGCCGGTTATAGAGTTCCGCCCTATTACGACAGCATGATCGCCAAGCTGATCGTCTATGGCCGCAACCGCGAAGGCTGCATAATGCGCCTGCGCCGCGCGCTGGAAGAAATGGTGGTCGAAGGGGTCAAGACCTCGATTCCGCTGCACCAAGAACTGCTGCGGCAGGATGATGTGCTGAACGGCGATTACAGCATCAAATGGCTGGAAGAATGGCTGGAAACGCGGGAGCGGTAATTCCCGCGCCATCCGGCCTCTATTGAATTGGCGGGGTGTAATCGTCGCTGCGCAGCGTGATGATATAGGCAGCCAGCACATCGCTGTCTTCATGCGCGACTTCGAAATTCATCGTCTCGGGATAATTGTGCGAATCCTTGAGGTATACCGACAGCGTATCCAGCGTCAGCCCCTTAGAATTGGCAATCATCTCGAAGGTGGGAGACATCGGATTGGGCGAAAGCTCGCCGAGTTCTGTGGCATGGCACCCCGAACACAGCGCATTGGAGAGTTCATAGCCGGTTTTGGCCGGACCGCTTAAAGCCAGGGGCGCCGCAGCAACCGCTGGTACCGGCCCGGCCTCAGCCTGCAAGACCGGCTGGCAGGCGGCAATAGAAAATGCGGCAAGCGCGATGGGCAATGAATGATGCATAGGGCACATTATGCAGTGTTTGGCGGGTTGCGGCAATCGCGCATTGCCATTGTCATTGCCGGGCAAGCTGGCCCTATGTGACAATCAGCAGGTCAAGAGAAACTCCTTGAGCGCCGAATAATGCGACATCCCTTCAAGGATCTGAACGCTTTCGCAGCATGGCAGGCGTTCAGCTAGGTCCTCCGCCATTGCGACCGGCGACCAATTATCCGCGCTGCCATGTACCAGCGAAACGGGTGAATTTACGTGATCCAACTCAAGCAGCCAATCTTCTACGTACAATGAGATTTCTCGGTGATAACCAGCCAATCCCTCGCCCAGACCTTGACTCAACATTTGGGTCATTCGGGCCTTGAATTCCGGATCTTTGGCCAGCGCCACATCAGCGCCTTGGGCCGCCGCGAAAAGCAGCGAGTGAAGTTGTTGGGGAAATAGTCTTGCCATGAAGAACTGCGCGCGGCCAGTCAGGCCAAATATGAGCGGGTTCGCGCGAGCAATCTTGAAGATAGACGCGCCTGCCATCGACCCGAGATAGTTGCCGAGATTGAGCGGCGCGGCTGCCGAGACGAGATCAATGCGCTGAACCTGTTTGCCCAAAAAGGTTGCGGTGCGCAAAGCACTGGCCGCTCCCAGGGAGAAGCCGATGAGGCGCAGTGGCGTTTCGGGGAAGTCTCTTCGTATATTGGCAGCAATCTGTCCAAAGTAGGCGGCACCTGAGTTCGCGTTGCGATTGCTCGCACGGTTGACCACGTAGAACCCTGTAGAATGGGCCGCTACGTCGCTTCCAAAAAGCGCAGTTTCTCCAGCACTTCCGGGAATACCGTGGAAATAGATGATTTGCTCTGCGCCAGTCATGCGGAGGCCGCAACGCATTCATTCAGGATATGCATTAATTGGGACCATGCCACCCCAAACCCGTCACCCAAGCGGCACGCCCGGTTCATGTTTCGCGGTCCGGATCGTCAACGACGTTTTCACGCTCGCCACGTTTGGCGCAGGCGTCAGCTTGCTGGTCAGGAATTCCTGGAAACTCTGCAGGTCGCGGCTGACGATCTTCAGGATGAAGTCGATCTCGCCGTTGAGCATATGGCATTCGCGCACTTCGGGCAATTGCGCCATGTGATCTTCGAATTCGCGCAGCGCGCTTTCGGCCTGGCTCTTCAAACTGACCATTGCAAACACCGTGATTGCAAAGCCGAGCTGCGATGCGTCGAGATCGGCGTGGTAGCCTTTGATGACGCCTTCTTCCTCCAGCGCGCGGACGCGGCGCAAGCATGGGGGCGCGGTGAGGCCGACGCGGTGCGCCAATTCGACATTGGTCACGCGCCCTTCGTTCTGCAATTCGGCAAGCAACTTGCGGTCGATTTCGTCAAGATTGGCCAATGCATGCGTCCCCTATAGTGCGACACGCGGATAATGCCGTGTGCCGGTAATGAAAGCCGCGTCATGACCGGCCTCAAGCTAATATTATTATTCCTGCCAGTAATTGTCCCGCTTTGCAACGCACTCGCCGCCAGCATATTCGTGCCGCTTGAAACTGGTAGGAAGTCGATAGCTGTCGATTTCGCCCGTTGGGGGATGGTGAAACACACCCGCCCCGGCCAACACGCGCTTTCGTTCACACCATCTGTTTGCCGGAGTCCCGCATGTTGTTCGATGACCGCCTTGCCACTGTGCTGCGCCACCGCGCAACAGGTGAGCGTGCGGCCCGGACACAGTTCCGCCAATTGCTCGATTTGCTGGGCAGCAGGTCAACCGCGAATGTCGATTCCGGGCCATCCGGGCGCCGCGACCAGCAATTGCTCGCATCTGCCTGGCTCAGGCTTGGCGCATTGGGCGAGCTGTTGCCGGCCAGCGAGCGGGCGGCCATGATCCGCGAACCGGGTCTGCGTTTCCGCAATCCCGAACTGGCGCTGCATCTGGCCGAAGATGAACCCGATGTGGCCGTTGCCGCCCTCGCCCGCGCGGATTTGTCGGACGCGGAATGGCAGGACCTGATCCCGCGCCTTCCGGTCCGGGCGCGCGGATTCCTGCGCCTGCGCCGCAACATGCCCGAAAGCGCGGCGGCCCTGCTCGACAGGCTGGGCATTCACGACCGCGGGCTCCCCCTGCCTGCGCCTGCGCTTGTACTCAACGAAACGGAACCGGCCCCGCTGCGCCGCACGAAAACGGCAAATGATGCTGCGAAACAACCGGTCGCCGGCCCCGAAGACAGCGAAATCGGCGCCTTGGTCAAACGCATCGAGGCATTTCGCCAGACCCGCCAGACAGAGCGCGCCAGCGGCCAGCCCCCCCGCCTGCCGCTGGATGACAAGGGCCCGGACCAGCCCCGCCTTGCCGGTTTTGCCTTCACCAGCGATGCAGAAGGGCGGATTGATTGGGCAGAGGCCCCGGTCGCCCCGATGATGGTCGGCAAACGGCTGGGTGATGAAGGCATCACGCCGATTGCCTTTGCGCGGCACCAACCGCTGCGCCATTACGCGATGATGATTGAAGGCGCGCCGCTGATTGCGGGCGAATGGATCGTCGATGCCGCGCCGCGCTTCACTGTGCCCGGCGGCCGGTTTTACGGCTATGCTGGAAAATTCCGCCGCCCCGCCCTCAACGCCGCAGATGGCCAGAACGCTGCAGACGGCGCGGTGGAGAGCGAGGCCGGCCGTATCCGGCAACTGCTCCACGAATTACGCACGCCGGTGAATGCGATCCAGGGATTTTCGGAAGTCATCCAGCAGCAATTGTTCGGCCCGACCCCGCATGAATATCGCGCGCTGGCAGCCAGCATTGCGGGCGATAGCGCACGTATCTTGGCGGGTTTCGAGGAACTGGACCGGCTGGCCCGGCTGGAAACCGGCGCGCTCGAACTGGAAACCGGCTCAGCCGACCTGCGCGCCATGGTCGAACGGACCACCGCGCAATTGCAGGATGTGCTGAAACCGAAAACCTCCGGTTTTGAATTGGCTCCGGGCACAGGACCGTGCCCGATCGCCATGTCAGAAGGGGAATGCGAAGCGCTCGGCTGGCGGCTGCTGGCTACTCTCGCCAGCTCTGTCGGTGCGGGCGAACTGCTGAAGATCAAGCTGGAGAAAGAAGGCGGGCTGGCAAAGCTGCACTGCGAACTGCCGATCAGCCTGGGCGCGACGGACGATGTCTTTGCCGCCAGCACGCGGCCCGGCACCCGGCCAGCCGGCAGTTCGCTGAGCGCAGGCGTATTCGGCGCCGGATTTGCCCTGCGGCTGGTGCGGGCAGAGGCCCGCGCGGCTGGCGGGGACCTGGTGCGGATCGACGATTGGATAATCCTCTCTCTGCCGCTATCAAACGGTGCGGCAGAAAATCCAGCGGATGCTGCCGGCACGGCCTGACGCGCGGCGCGGCAGGCGAGTGGCGAATATTTCCCGGCGAGAGCGATCGCGCAGGGGCCTGTTTTTGGGGGAGCGTTACGATCTTGCAGCGGCCGATTTCCGATCCACCCGGCCCCGATGCCATTGCCCGTTTCCCTTCCGATTGGGGGCAGCGCAGCCTGCTGACCGTAGATACCGAAGAAGAATTCGATTGGAACGCGCCCTTCACACCCAACGAACATGGGCTCGATCATGTCGGGCGCCTGGCCAAATTCCAGCAATTTTGCGAAGGAATCGGCGTCCTGCCGGTCTATCTGATCGACTGGCCGGTGGCGAATTCCCCGCTGGCGATTGAAATTCTGGGCAGCGCGGTAAAATCGGGCAAGGCGGAAATCGGCATCCAGTTGCACCCCTGGGTCAATCCGCCGCATGACGAACAGCTCAATTCCCACAACAGTTATGCCGGAAACCTGCCGCCCGCGCTGGAACGGGAGAAATTCCTTCGCCTGCGCGACTTGATCGCCGCGAATTTCGGTGCCGATCCGATGATCTACCGCGCAGGCCGGTATGGCCTGGGGCCTGCCAGTGTCGGCATGCTGCGTGACGCCGGAATTGCGATCGATACTTCTGTGCGCAGCAAATTCGATTACAGCCCCGGTCACGGCCCGGATTACCGCAGGACACCGCTGGTACCCTATTGGCTGGATGAACCCCGCGGCGTGCTGGAATTGCCGCTTACCACGGTATTCTGGGGGGTGCTGCGCAGGCAGGGCGACCTGCTGCAGCCGCTTATCGAACGCCATTCGCATCTTGGCCCATATCTCGGCGGTATCCTGTCGCGCCTATCCCTGCTGGAACGTATTCCACTGACACCAGAAGGCGTGTCCGCCGAGGAGGCGCTGCGCGGTATAGATATAGCGCTGGACGATGGCCTCCCTTTGCTGGTTCTGTCCTTCCACAGCCCTTCACTGAGCCCGGGCAACACGCCATATGTGCGGACAGAGGAAGATCTGGACAGGTTCTATGATTGGTGGCGGACCATCTACGCCTATCTTGAAAAGCGCGGCGTGCGATCGACCAGCGTGGCGGAAATCATCAAATCGGTCGATATTTGACGGCTTTTGCGGATTAAGCCGCAAATGCGGCATCTTGGTGCTTGCCACATGCCCTAACGCGGGCTAGGCGCTGCACCGCTGAACGAGATCCTGAGGGCCTGTAGCTCAGTTGGTTAGAGCTGGCCGCTCATAACGGCTAGGTCGGGGGTTCGAATCCCTCCGGGCCCACCGGATACCAACTTTGGATGGATCTCGTGCTCGAAAAAATGTCGGGGAGTGGCGCAGCCTGGTAGCGCATCTGTTTTGGGAACAGAGGGTCGCAGGTTCGAATCCTGTCTCCCCGACCATTTTTTTAAGGTTTTTCAAAGCCTTAGTAGCATCCAAGATTTTCCACCGGCTCAAACCCTTCCAACATTCGATGGAATTTGACGGTATGTTGGAAAAGGAATGTTGGAACGATTCAGCAAACCTCTGATTTCGCGTTGCTAATCTGAACACCGCCTCTGCCAGCAAGGTAGAAACAAAGACACGAACGAATTCGTTCTGCAATTTCAGAACTTTATGGCAATGGCTATATCATGCAACTGCTGTACTGCGACGAAAGCAACATGGAGGATCGCCCAGGCGATTTCCTGATCTATGCAGGAATAGTCATTGAAGGATCTCGCGCCCGGTCGCTGTCATCGGCAATTGATACGATTCTTCGTGAAGCGCAGGTTCCACGCGATTTTCGTTACAAGTTTGCTCCAGGCCCGGGCAACTTAGATCATCAAGAATTCATAGCTGTAAAAGAAGCGACAATTCGCGCCTCGATAGATCATGGAGCAAAGTTGCTTAGCTACGTCATTTTGCATGATATTGCCGCCAACCCAGACTTGGCTAGACGCAACGGAATCAATGCTGTTTGCATGCACTTCAACGCGATCTTGAACCGAAGCGAAGATGCGGGCTTAGTACTCATTGACCGCTTCAATGATGCCGGAAATG
>JBGSJO010000065.1:0-8050 GCA_041741895.1 Pontixanthobacter sp. | reverse complement strand
ATCGCTGCCTTGCTTTGCTTCGAGGACGAAGCAGTGGCGCTTGTAGGCGTCGATTCGCCCGAAACTTTCAGTACCATCGGCTTCCTTCTGGAAGACGCGGCGCTCGAACACATAATCATTATGGCTATCGTCGGTGCGGCTGCCTTTGGGCGTATTCTGTTGAAGAAGTCGGCTTCTGCGCCGGTTGATCTGGGTGTGGATTACAGGCGAGCGGGCTCCCGCTCCCGATCAGGCGGGTGCGAGCCTCCGGATCGGGAACATCTTCGCCATCTTGCGGAGGTTCTGGGCTGCGGCGGCCAAGTGGAACTCGTCTTTCGCTCCGTTTGGACCGCGCAGGCGCAAGCGATCCAGCTTCAGGATGCGCTTGAGGTGGGCGAACAGCATCTCCACCTTCTTCCGCTGGCGACGTGAGACGAGGTAGGCGTCGGTGGTGGCGATCTCTCGCGCAAGGTCGCGCGCGCCTTCATGGATCGAGCGGGTAGCGACGCTCACCAGTGCGGATCAGCGCACCCTTATCAATCAGGTCGTTCAAATCGCGGGTAGCAGTCGCCAGACTGGCATCTGTGATCGTCCGGTAATTCCCGGCACTCAACCCACCCGCAAAGCCGTCCGGTCCTTCGCGGAACAAGCGAAGCAGCGCCTTTTCCTGCCGTTCGTTGATTTGCCCGCGCAAGCGATCGAGCAGCCGCGTCTTCTCGATCAGGAAGCGGATGCGCGTGATCGTCCGTGCCTGCGCCTCGATGACAATATCGGCAAACCATGTCAGCCAGGCGTCAATGTCGTTGCTCTGGCTGCCGAGCTGAAGCGCTGCATAATAGGCTTTGCGGTGACGATGGATCGTTTCCGCAAGGGCCGTCAATGTCGGAGCCGCGAGGTTTTGAGCCAAAGCCTTTTCAGCAATCGTGCGCCCGATACGGCCATTGCCATCCTCGAACGGATGGATGCTTTCAAACCACAGGTGTGAGATAGCGGCACGGGTGATCGCCTGAAGCGGGTTCGCTGATGCCGGGGCGCTATCGTTGAACCACGCGACAAAGCGGGACATTTCGGCAGGGACAGTATCTGACGGCGGAGCCTCAAAATGAACACGCGGCGCATGTAGTGCGCCCGAAACAATCTGCATGGCATCTTCATGGCTACGGTAGCGCCCGACATCGGCAATATCGCGCCGCCCGTTCATCAACATCGCGTGCCAAGCGAACAGGGTCTGGTCGTCAAGCGGCGCAGCATGGTTGCGATAAACATCGGCCATCAATTCAGCAGCCCCGGCCTCTGCCGCACTGGCGCGGCGTTGGTCGGTGGCAAAGCCCAGATGCCGCGCGAGCGACGACTGGACGCTGGCACGATCGAGGATTTCTCCCTCGATGGCGTAGCTATCGACCACTTCTTGTGAAATCAATTCGATGGTCAGGCCATCGCGGGCATCGGCCTCAAGGTGGTGCAGCGCACCGATAACGACGCCAGAGCCTTTCAGGAATTGATCTTCGGACGCGCGGATACCATCCGCGTCGAAGCGGAAATCAGGCCAATCGGGAAGCTGCCAAATCCAGCGCATGATGGATAAGATGCCTTTCTATCAATCACTATATAGCATGATTATGATCGATAAATCGATAGCCGATCAATCACGAAGGGCTGGCAAGAGCTGTTAGCGCCAGCAGGAATGCTGAAACCGCCAATTTAGCCTAGATTTTCGGTTGCCAGTGGAAAGGCACCGCATTGCACCCCTTTGAGTTCGCCAGCGGCGAAGGCGCGGCAAGTGCGTTGAAGACGCGGGCAAAGGGGTGCTTGAGGCTCGGCGCACCTATTTCCTTCACCCGCAAACGCAAGGCTCCAAAGGGCATCAGCGATGCGGAGTCAGCGTTTGAAGTGGGCAGGGCGAACCGACTGTTTCGATTTTGCCGCCTGTCGCGCCTTGGCGGTGGCTTCTTCAACGCCGCCTTCAGCATCCATATCGGCGTGCATGGCTTCACAACCGCCAATGCCCATCAACACACGGTCTGCGTGCTTGATGGTATTCATATGGCCATAGTGGTTCTCGATCATCTTGACCAAGGTGCCCATCTGTTCGGACAGGAAATAGACGTCCATAGCCGAGCGGATGGAAATGGGTGAAGGTCTGAGGCATTTCGACCCACAAGCGCTGGATGTTGTCCGCCGAGAGCAGGCTGGCTGCGGTGATGACATTTGCCACACCGGTCGCCTCGTCGATTTCGGTCGGGTAGCCAGCGGACCATCCGGCGAGCGAGGCAATGATCGAAATGGCCATCAGTCCGGCGATCAGCCAGAAGAACAGGAACACTGGATCGGACAGCTTGTTACCGGTTCGTTCGATCCAGCCAAGAATGCCCTTGGGGTTGCCCGACCGTTTCCGCTGCCGCTTTGCTCATGAAAATCCCCCGGAATTTCGGCTTGCATCTTCGCAGGCCATCCCGGACAGGCTAAGGCTCTGCCGATTATGGCCAAACTCTATTTCTATTATGCGTCGATGAACGCCGGGAAATCAACCACTCTGTTGCAGGCGGATTTCAATTACCGTGAACGCGGCATGGAGACGATGCTGTGGACCGCGCAACTGGACAATCGCAGCGACGGGATGGCGATCGAGAGCCGGATCGGGCTGGGCGCTGATGCGCACCGTTTTGCTGGCGACACCAATTTGTGGGACCGCGTCCACGCTGCCCATGCGGTTCAGCCGCTGGCCTGCGTAATGGTGGACGAAGCGCAGTTCCTGACAAAGGACCAAGTGTGGCAATTGGCGCGGCTGGCAGATGAAGCCGGAATTCCGGTGATCTGTTACGGCCTCCGCACCGATTTCCAGGGCGAGCTGTTTCCCGGTTCCGCAGCGCTGCTGGGCATTGCCGATACTCTGGTGGAACTGAAGGCCGTCTGCCACTGCGGGCGCAAGGCCAGCATGAACCTGCGGGTCGACCAGAGCGGCGCGGCGGTGAAAGCGGGTGCGCAGACGGAGATCGGCGGGAACGACCGCTATGTTGCCTTGTGCCGCAAACATTTCAGCGAGGCGCTTGGTGGCTGACCTTTCGGCAGTTCTCGAAAGCCATCCCGTCCGGATCGAACCGCTGCAGGACCATCATCTGGAGCCTCTGCGTGCGGCCTGCGCCGAAGATCCCGACATCTGGCAAATCTACCCGGTCAATATGTTGGGCGAAGGGTTCGATCAGGCAATGGCCCACTTCCACAGTTTTGCAAGCTGGGTCCAGTTTGCGGTGATCGATCTGGAGCAGGGCCGTTTGGTCGGCATGACAAATTACATCAATCCCGATGCGTTCGGCGCGGTGGAAATTGGCGGGACATACATCTCCCCCTCCGTCCGCGGGACTGGTTTCAACCGTCAAATGAAGAAATTGCTGATCGAACACGCATTTGCCCATGGCTTCAACCGGGTCGAATTAAGGGTCGATACGCGCAATACAAGGTCCATGGCGGCGGTCGCCAAATTGGGCGCGGTCAGGGAAGGAACCCTGAGGCGCAACCGCGTCACCTGGACCGGATATGTCCGCGATACGGCAGTTTTCGGGCTGCTGCGTGACGAATGGGCTGGTTGAGCGGCCTCCCGCCCCCTATCTACCCGTCATGACCGACACCATCCTGATCGCCGCGATCCTTATCCCGGCGCTCATCATCGCAATTGTATTTCATGAAGTGGCGCATGGCTGGGCCGCGCTGGCGCTGGGCGATCCGACGGCGAAGGAACAGGGGCGGCTGACGCTCAACCCCCTGCGCCATGTCGATCCCGTGGGAACTCTGCTGGTGCCGGGCTTTCTCGCGCTGGTCGGCGGGCCGATATTCGGCTGGGCCAAACCGGTGCCGGTGATGCAGCGGCGCCTGACAAATCCGCGGGTCGGCATGATGGCGGTCGCGGCGGCGGGGCCGGGGACGAACTTCGTGCTGGCGGCCATTGCCGCAATCGCTTTCGGGATGGCGGCCCCGCTGGGCGCGCAGATTTCCTTTGGCGAGACGGGGATGTCCACCATCGTGAGCCCGGCGGGCGATGTCTTGCCGCTCGTCACCGGAGTGTTTTATTTCCTGCTGATCAACGTCTTCATCGGGATGTTCAACCTGCTGCCGATCCCCCCGTTCGACGGATCGCATATCGTCGAAGGGGCGATGCCGCGCCGCTGGGTGCATTATTACGAGAAGCTGCGCCCGTTCGGGATGCTGCTGTTTTTCGGGCTCATTGCACTCACCTGGTTTGCGCCGGGACTGGGCGTGCTGGAAAACACCATCGGGCCGCCGGTCAACTGGATGCTGGGTAAATATCTGGGCTTGGCAGACGCGGTTTCAGGAGCTTGATCGTGCCGCATGGCTGGATTATCCTGGATAAGCCGCGCGGGCTCGGCTCGACCCAGGCGGTCGCGGCGGTGAAGCGCAACCTGCGCAGCGGCGGCTATGGCAAGGTAAAGGTCGGCCATGGCGGAACGCTCGATCCACTGGCCGAAGGTGTGCTGCCGATTGCCTTGGGCGAGGCGACCAAGCTGGCCGGGCGGATGCTCGATGCCAGCAAGATCTACGAATTCACCCTGCAATTCGGCAAGGAAACCGATACTCTCGATGCCGAAGGCGCGGTGGTGAGGACAAGCGACCGGCGCCCGCCGATGGCTGCGGTGGCGGCGATCCTGGAACATTTCACCGGCGATATCGAGCAGGTTCCGCCAGCCTATTCCGCGCTGAAGGTGGGCGGCAAGCGGGCCTATGATCTGGCGCGTGCGGGCGAGGATGTGGAACTGAAAACCAGGGCGGTGACGATATATTCGCTGCAGACCCTCTCGACCTATGAAGCAGGCGAATTGCCCGATTCCACCTTTTCACTGACGGCCGGCAGGCCCGACCCCTATAATCCCGCCGCGCCGCTGGAAATGGCCGATGCGGTTACGCTGGTGGCGCATGTTAGCAAGGGCACCTATATACGGTCTCTGGCGCGCGACATTGCCCACGCGCTCGGCACGGTCGGCCATGTGACCTATCTGCGCCGGATCAAGGCCGGTCCGTTTGACGAAACGCAGGCGATTTCGCTGGACAGATTGAACGAAATCGGTAAGGGCGCTTCGCTTGAAGACGTAATTCTGCCGCTGGAGGCAGGGCTGGACGACATCCCGGCTCTTATCCTCGGGTCCGACACGGCAGAAGCGGTCCGCCAGGGCCGCGTCCTCACCGGGCTGCCCCAATCCGACGGGCTCTATCTTGCCAAGCACAAGGGTGTGCCGGTGGCGCTGATGGAGATTACCGGCGGGACGGCGAAAGTCGTCAGGGGTTTCAACTTTCCCGATGTCGCGGAGTAATATTGAATGACTGTATCTGCAGAACGTAAGCAAGAGATCATCAAGGACAACGCACAGGCCGAAGGCGATACCGGTTCCCCGGAAGTCCAGGTCGCGATCCTGACGGAACGTATCCGCAATCTGACCGATCACTTCAAGGCAAACCACAAGGATAACCATTCCCGCCGCGGTTTGCTGATGATGGTCAACAAGCGTCGCAGCCTGCTGGCATATCTGAAAAAGATCAATGTGGAACGCTACAACGCCCTGATCCAGAAACTGGGTCTGCGTAAGTGACGTAATCGTTCGGCCCGCCCTTGGCGGGCCGTTTACGTATTACGTCATCCCTACGAAGGTGGGGATCCATACACCGGTTACGGCTCATACAGCAGGCGCAACTGGATTTCCGCTTTTGCGGGAAAGACGAAATTGGGTTTGGTCTGCAATTCGGCAGATTGACCAAAAGGGCGCAAATAGCCCTGAACCGGTCCGGGCCGGTATCCCCGGAAACAAGAAGGCCCCGCGCGGCAATATGGCTGGCGGGATCAGAAGGAAAATACATGTTCGACACAAAAACCGTATCGATGGAATGGGGCGGCAAAACCCTCACCCTCGAAACCGGCCGCATTGCCCGTCAAGCCGATGGCGCCGTGCTGGCTACCTATGGCGAAACCGTGGTGCTGTGCGCCGTGACCGCCGCCAAAAGTGTGAAGGAAGGGCAGGATTTCTTCCCGCTGACCGTCCACTATCAGGAAAAATTCTCCTCCGCAGGCCGCATCCCTGGTGGCTTCTTCAAGCGCGAACGCGGCGCGACCGAAAAGGAAACGCTGACCAGTCGCCTGATCGATCGCCCCTTGCGTCCGCTATTCCCCGAAGGTTTCTACAACGAAATCAACGTGATTGCGCAGGTCCTGTCCTATGATGGAGAGACCGAGCCGGATATCGTGGCACTGATCGCAGCCTCCGCTGCGCTGACCATCTCCGGTCTGCCCTTCATGGGTCCGATCGGCGCAGCCCGCATTGGTTACGAAGACGGCGAATACACGCTGAACCCGTCGCAATCGGATGCAGCCGCTGGCGCGCTCGATCTGATCGTGGCAGCCACCGGCAATGCCGTGATGATGGTCGAATCCGAAGCGAAGGAACTGTCCGAGGAAGTCATGCTTGGCGGCGTCATGTTCGCGCATGACGAAATCAAGAAGGTCGTGAATCTGATCATCGATCTGGCTGAACAGTCTGCCAAGGAACCTTGGGATGTTGCTGTTTCGGACAATTCGGCAATCAAGGACAAGCTCGCCGGTATAGTCGGCAGCGATATCGCCGCTGCCTACAAGTTGACCGACAAGTCCGAGCGTTCGAACGCGCTTAATGCAGTTCGCGCCAAGGCCAAAGAAGCCTTTGCGGGCGAAGATGGTCAGACCCAGATGGCAGCCGGCAAGGTCGTCAAGAAACTGGAAGCCGAAATCGTTCGCGGTGCCATCCTCAAGGATGGTCAGCGGATCGACGGACGCAGGACGGACGAAGTGCGGCAGATCGAAGCAATTGTCGGCTTCCTGCCCCGCGCGCATGGTTCTTCGCTGTTCACACGCGGCGAAACGCAGGCGATCTGCACCACCACGTTGGGCACCAAGGATGCCGAGCAGATGATCGACGGGTTGGAAGGCCTGACCTATTCGAACTTCATGCTGCATTACAACTTCCCCCCCTATTCGGTGGGCGAAGTGGGCCGTTTCGGCGCACCGAGCCGCCGCGATATCGGCCACGGGAAGCTGGCATGGCGCGCATTGCGCGCGGTGCTGCCTTCCAAGGAAGATTTCCCGTACACGATCCGTGTCCTGTCCGACATCACCGAAAGCAATGGCTCGTCTTCCATGGCGACGATTTGCGGCGGCTGCCTGTCGATGATGGATGCCGGCGTTCCGGTTATCCGCCCCGTTTCGGGTATCGCGATGGGCCTGATCCTGGAAGGTGACGAATTTACCGTGCTGTCCGACATTCTGGGTGACGAAGATCATCTGGGCGACATGGACTTCAAGGTGGCCGGCACCGAAGCAGGCATCACCAGCCTTCAGATGGACATCAAGGTTGCCGGGATCACCAAGGAAATCATGACCAAGGCATTGAGTCAGGCCAAGGAAGGCCGCGCCCATATTCTGGGCGAGATGGCCAAGGCACTCACCGGCGCACGGACCGAACTTTCGGCCCATGCACCGCGCATTGAAACCATGCAGATCGACAAGGCGAAGATCCGCGACATCATCGGCACCGGCGGCAAGGTGATCCGCGAAATCGTGGCCGAAACCGGCGCCAAGGTGGACATTGATGATGAAGGTCTGATCAAGATCTCCTCGTCCGACATCAACCAGATCGAAGCGGCCCGTAAATGGATCGCCGGGATCGTGGAAGAGGCCGAAGTAGGCAAGATCTACGACGGTAAGGTCGTCAACATCGTTGATTTCGGTGCATTCGTGAATTTCATGGGTGGCAAGGACGGTCTCGTCCACGTGTCCGAAATGCGGAACGAACGCGTCGAGAAGGTGTCCGACGTCCTGTCCGAAGGCCAGGAAGTTAAGGTCAAGGTTCTCGAGATCGACCAGCGCGGCAAGGTTCGCCTGTCGATGCGGGTCGTCGATCAGGAAACCGGTGAAGAACTGGAAGACACCCGTCCGCCGCGTGAAAAACGTGAAGGTGGCGGTGGTGACCGCGACCGCGGTCCCCGCGGCGATCGCGGACCACGTCGCGGCGGCGGCGGCGGTGGACGTGATGGGGGC
>JBGSJO010000064.1:0-8087 GCA_041741895.1 Pontixanthobacter sp. | reverse complement strand
GGGTCGATGTCGAAGATGCTCTGACCTTGTCAGAACGCACTGAAATTTGACTATCTGCCGGTCTTTGGTGGCATCGGAGACCGGCGATCGTCACGATGAACAGTCGGCAGCTAAGGAGCAGGTGCCGCGGTCGGCTGAATGGCGGCTTTGTCGGCGGATGCCGTCACGCTGCCAGCGGCCAGGTCTAGCAGGAGTGGCCCCTAGTTAATCCGGTGCTACCGCCCGATGAATGGCCTCTTTTATTACCGGTGTTCTCAGGCTGAGGTGTTCAGCAGCTTGGTATCGGCAGCGCGCGACGTTGCTGATTGGCAAAGTGCCTCCGGAAATCCAGGTGACTAAAGCATAATTTCCCGGCGCTGTTCGTTGCTCGCAATACCGGCTGCGATAATTTCCATCACGCTCAGGGCTTCGTTCACGCTGACCGGCATTGCTGCTTCACCCGACAGCGCCCTTGCCACTGCGCGGTAGAAGGCCCGGTAATCGCCGCGCTCGGGCGCAACTTCGCTGACGCTGCCATCCGTGCGAGTCAGCCGTCCGGGATGCGGATCAATTCCCCAGCGCGGATCGAGTGGGCGGATACCTGCCTTGGATTGATCCTCCTGCACGTCGATCCCGTGCTTGATGAAGCTGCCGCGGCTGCCGTGTGCAGCCAGCCGCAGCGAGTGATCAGGCATGGTCTGGCTAATATGCAACCGGACCCGTCGTGCCGGATAGCGCAATTGTACCTGCACATGATCGATCGACTGACCGTCCGGCTTCAGCACAGCCAGATCGGCGCTGACCGCGAGAGGGCGCCCGAACAGCACCAGCGCCTGGTCAACCAGATGCGGCCCCAGATCCTGCCACACTCCGCCGGAACGCTGGTCCTTCCAGCGATCGCCCAGTTCAGGCCGAAACCGATCAAACCGACTTTCGAACTCGGTCACATCGCCCAGTTCGCCCGCCGAGATCAGACGTTTCAGGGTTAGGAAATCGGCGTCCCAGCGGCGATTGTGGAACACCGACAACATCAGTCCGCGTTCCGTTGCCCGCGCGGCAATGTTGCGGGCTTCGGCCAGGGTCGGCGCAAGCGGCTTATCGATCACAATATGCTTGCCTGCGTCCAGCACCGCAAGCGCTTGCGCCATGTGAACATGATCCGGGCTGGCTAGCACCACAAGGTCGATCGAAGGCTCAGCCAAGACAGCCTCGATCGACGGCAGGACCTGCGCCAACCCGTATTCGGCGTGCACCTCGTCAATGCGTGAAGTAACAACGGCTGCGAGTTCAAGTCCATCGGTTGCGGCAATCAGCGGCGCGTGAAATGCCTTCCCGGCTAATCCAAACCCGACCAGTGCAATCCGGTGCACACCCGTGCCCTTCGTTTCGATAGGTTGAACCATAACTGTTGATTTCCGCTGAGAGTTGACCCGGGGTTTTCATCGAGATTTGATGGAGTGGATGCCTTCTCCCGGCGGCATCGTAATGTGCCAATGTGATACTTCCTGAACATCGTAACAGAGGAGAAGACATTTATGTGCGAAGTTAGCATTATCGGACTGGATTTGGCAAAGCAGGTATCTCAGGCGCATGGGGCGCATTCTGATGGCAGCGTTGCATTTCGCAAAAAGGTTTCCCGTTCACAATTGCTCCAGTTCCTTGAGGGGCAGCCCAGGTGCATCGTAGCCATGGAGGCATGCGCAATGAACTGACGGAGTGGATGCCAGCAAAGGTCCCACCTGCCCTGCGTCAGTCAAAAAGTGGCTTTGGGCTGCAACGCCGCCAAGGTGGTAATCGTCAATCGCCCGAAAGCCGGGTCCTGGCTGAGTTGTGCGGCATCCAGCATTCCCGAATGCAGGCAATTTGCTGGATAGGCGGCGATCCGGTTGAATCGCAGCGGAGCGGTTCCAATCTTATCAAATGCCTGGGTCGATCCGCCATGATAGCTCGAGGCGGGCAGGCCGAACTGCCGGGCGTCGGCTGACAGTGCCTGTTGCCACAGCGCCAGCCTAGTCGCATCGATGCGTTCAAACCCGGTTCGACGATGGCGGAAGAATGCGGTTCCGGCAAATGGCGGCGCGCACAGATAATGCACCGCGGCGATGAGATTGCCCTCAAAGCTGTCGAAGTGCGGGATCAGCTGGATCGGGGCAAGATTGCAGGGATCATCGCAGGCGATAGCATAGGTGCAGTTGAGTAATTCCAGTTCGTTCGCCGCGTCGATTTCAATAATTGAGCTGAGCAGTGAGAGCACCCAGTCACCATAACCGACAGGCACGGGCGCGCGCAGACCGGGATAGTAATCACCATCGCGCCGGGCAAAATCTTGCTGCATGGCAAAATCGCGCAGGCCATTGGCGTCCGGGTGGCAATCATCGACTGTCCACAGCGCAAACGCTTCGGCACCAAGCAATTGAACCCGCGCAGTGCCTCGCCCGCCGTAAAGCGCGCTTTCGTGCCCGACAGAATTCGCCCCAGGCATCTGCCCTATCCGGCCGCCGGAACGCGCCAAGCGGCCAGCTCTTCGCTTCTGGCGTTCTTGCGCCGCACCAGTCCGGAAACATGATCAAGGGATAGCATCATTGCCATGTACAGCAGCTTTTCCTCGAAGGATGCAATCTCGTCAAACTTTCGTTCAAGCGTGCGATCGTCAATTCCGTAAAGCCCAGCGACGTTTATAGCCTCGCCATCATCGAGCACGATATCGAGCTTGATCTCGCTCAGCAGCCCGATCCTGGCCGCTTCCTGGGCGAATTCTCTTGTTGCTTCGTGGTTCTGCGACAAGGCCGCAAGCATCGCCTGAATTCCCTGGATATAGGCGCTGTCGCTGGCATCCTCGTCGAGAATCCTGTTCGTTCCTTGCGGGTCGATGCACGCGCTGTCGGCATCAATGCAGATCATGCCCTGGGCAGGGTCATCGCCGCCGATGTAGAACGGCAGACGCCGGATATTGAGCGGAACGTATTCTGTAACAAAGGCATTACCGTCCCAGAACAGGTTCTCGTTCGCCTTCAGGCCAAGCAAGGCCGCAGGATAGAACTGTCCGGTCTCGAGATCCTTAACAAAGAACAGCGGGTAGCAGCGCGCGGCCTGGCGCAGCTCGATCTTTGATAGTGGCACAAGGTGGTCGTTGGCCGCTTCCGAACCGGCCTTGCCCGGATTGATCCGAAGGTCGCCATGTGCGGCGCGCGACAATTGCTGAAGGCGCATATACTCTCCGATGGGTTTAGGGTCAGGGCCCTAGATCTTCTGGAATTCATACTGACCAAGTTTAGTCAGAAGGTCTCGGTTGGTGGGGAGTTTTGCCCCCCATTTGCGCTTCAGCAGCGCATTGCGCTCAAACGCTTGCTCTGCCGCGACAGGATCGCGGAGTGCGTGGGCTTGCAAGCTCGAATCCATCTTGAAGCCCATACCGAACAGCACATACTGATAGCTCGCTGCCGGAAACATTTCGTGCGAGCTGGAAAAATCAAGCTCGCTGGGCGAATTGTAACGCCACAGTTCGAGCTGATCGAGCAGGCGCTGCGGGATCGACGCCGGATCGCGATTGTCGCGCCAGAATTGCGTATCATCCCTTTCACTGAGCACATAGTGAAGTTTGAGAAATTCGATCACTCGGTCCCAGCGGTACTGGGTCATTTCGTTGTACCGCGCCGCGACGACATCCATTCCGCTGCGCGTTGCCGGCAGCATCGCCGCAAGATAGTCGGCTGATAGTTCGGTCATCACCAATGCCGAGGCTTCGAGCGGCTCGAGGAAACCGGCCGACATTCCTACTGCCACGCAGTTGCCCTTCCAGAAATGCGCCCGATGCCCTGCACGGATCTTGATCTCCCGGGTGTTAAGGTCCTTGAACTGCGGCCCGATATAGGCGGCGAGTTCCGCTTCGACTTCGTCTCCTTCTGCATGGCTGCTCGAATAGACATAGCCAACCCCGCGCCGATTCTTCAGCCCGATATCCCAGATCCACCCATGTCTCTGCCCCGTCGACACCGTATGAGAAACGATCGGGCTATCTTCGTCATCATAAGGCACCTGCACCGCCAGAGCCCGGTCAATGAACAAGACGTCACTGCAATCGATGAACGGCACATCGAGCGCTTCGCCCAGCAATTTGGAGGCAATCCCCGTGCAATCTACGTACAGGTCTGCCTCGAGCCGACCCGTGCGCTGATTAATGATCGCAGCGATGTCGCCATCTTCGGCGAGCTCAACCTCGACAACATCATCAATGATATGCCTGACACCCAAATTTTCGATGCAATGTTCCTGAATCATCTGCGCAAACAAGGCTGCATCCAGATGGTAGGCATAGTTGGCGATGCCGCCAAATTCGGGCGAACTCATCAGTTTGGGGGCCAAGCCGTTCTCGCAGAGGAATTCCTGGAAGCATACCGCATCGGAAAAGGAAGGAGCCCCCGCTTGGCCAGCGGCCGAGGCATTCCAGTATGGTGCCAGATCGACTGCCGGGAAACCTTCGGGCAGGACCAAGGGATGATAGTAGAAATCATCCTTCGCACCGGTGCGCCACTGCGCAAATTTTGCTCCCTGTTTGAACGAAGCATTACACCGCCGCACAAAGTCGGTTTCGGAAATCCCGATCTTCTTCAGCGTATTGCGCATGGTTGGCCAGGTGCCTTCGCCAACACCGATAATGCCAATTTTTTTGCTTTCGACCAGGGTGACCGAAAGTCCTGATCCATCAGGTAGCGAACGGCGAGCCGCAAGCAGGCCAGCGGTCAACCATCCGGCCGCGCCGCCGCCCACAATACATACCGATTTGATCATGCCGGTCATCGGTGCGTGCCTGTCTGTCAGTGCATAAATTGGACTGCAAATATTGAACATAAGAAGGTCTGAGCCAGCATTATGCCGACCCAGACCCCGATTATCACCTTAAGTCCACAATCAGTAGGAAAAGCGCAAGCCGAAATTGTAACGACGTCCGCTGTCCTCAACGCTCAAGAACTGGTTCGAGAAAAACGCTTCCTTGTTCGCAAATTCGTTGAAGATGTTGGCCACCCCCGCAAACACCGCGAACTGATCGTTCAGGTGGTAGGTAGTGCTGGCATCGACCTGGGTGAAGGAAGCAACCTGTGTGACCGATGCTCCTGCGCCGTTAAGCGGAGGCGGTGACAGGAATTGCAGGAAACTGTCGCGCCAGTTTACTGCGACGCGCGCCTCCAGGCCGTTCTTGTCATAAAAAGCCACCGCGTTGGCCGAATGTGACAGGCCGGTCAGCGCAAACCGGTTCGACAGATCCTGCCGGTCGAGACCAGCGTTGCTCTGAACGGCTGTGCCATTGAGAATAAAGCCGAAGCCGGAGTCGCCTAAACTGTGCTGCCAGGCAAATTCCAAGCCAGAGACCGTGGCGGCTTCGCCATTTTCCGGTGCGCTGATCGAGAATTGGGCAGGCTGCAACGAGATCGGATCGAGCAGCGGTGTCCCCTGATCGTTCAGCACAGTCCCCGTCGAATTGTTGAGCACGATGAAATTGGTGACATCCTTGAAGAAACCGCCAAGGGCAACGTAACTGCCCGGTGCATAATACCATTCGAAGGAGAGATCGAGGTTGCTGGACTTGAACGGCTTCAGGTCGGCATTGCCGCTGGCGGCAACGAAATTGCCCGGACGCAAGGTCAGCAGACTCGTCGCCGGAGACATCTGCTCCAGTGTCGGGCGAGTGATCGTCTGTGATGCCGCAAACCGAATTACAACATCATCCATCGCATCCCAGCGCATCGAAAAGTTGGGCAGGATATCAGTATAGCTGTTGTTGACGACCGAACGGGTGGCGCCCGAAGTGGTCACGCCAAACTGTGTCTGGTCATTGGCCAGCGTAATGAGCCTGGTGAACCCAGTGGCAAGCGCGTCTACCTTTGCCTGGGTCCGCTCAACGCGTACACCCGCAACCATGCTGATGTCCCGCCCGCCGAGAGTGCCGCCAAATTCGCTCTCGACGTACCCGCCGAACACGCGTTCGCGAACCACGGTGTCGTTGACAACCGGCGGATCAAAGGTGAAATTCGGGTTGGTCAGCCGCTGCTGCGCAGTAATCGCATCGAATACTTGCTGACCGTCAAACGTCGGGAACTGACGGATCAGAGTATCGGATCCCGAAACACCTTTGAGGAAATTGTCTCCGGCGTTGAACTGCGAAACTGATACCCCAGGCGGGATCGGCAAGTTGAATCCGCAGGTCGTGCAGCCAGTGCCGCCGTCATTCGAGAAGAAGGAGGTTTGCTTCTGATCGCGCGAGAAATAGGTGCCGAAGTTGATCCTGGTCAGCCCTTCGTCGCCATCGCCTTCGTAAGAGAAGTCGCTGCGCACCTGGAAGACCTTGTCGTTAATACCAAATCCGCGCCGCAGCATGACATGCTGGCACAGCGGTTGACCGAGACCTGCCACGGTCGGGTCGGCGGCGATGCCAGAATCGGTCACTGCAGAGCCGCAGCGATTGACCGGATCGGCGAAGGTCGGCAGTGTTTCGGAGATCTGCGGGAGCAGGTCGCCGGTATTCTGGTAACGCACCGAGCCAGTCAGATAGCCGAGCAAAGCGAGCGAGGATTGCGCGCCATTGTTGGGGAATTGCTGGGCCTGTGAATAGGATACGTCGAACGCACCCTTGAGCCGGTCGGTAATCTGCCAGTCGAGATTTCCGCCGATCTGCCAGGTTTCCGTTTCCTTGTCGAAGGTCTTGTGATGGAAGTCGGTTGAGATGCCGGTCGCCTGTGTAAGGTCGATCGCCGTCCCGTTATCATCCGTGGTGACATTGGTCAGGTTGGATGCCGTGAACCAATGGCCGAACGAGCGCACCGAAGTGTCATTTTCGAATTTCGAATAAAGGCCGTCGACGGTAATCGTCATATCGTCGCTCGGGCGATATTGCAGGGCCACGGTGCCGCCGATACGCTCGCGGCTTTCTTCTGTCACAACCCGGTCGAAATTCTGGGGAATGAAAAGATTGCCGTTCGGATTGCTCGCAGACACGGTGCCTGCACCGCCATTGACCTGCGCAGCCGGGACATCAGGGTTGACCAGAAAACCATCGGTTTTTGCAGAGCGCAATTCGGTCTGGCGCTTGCTGTAGCTGCCCGAAATCAGGATCCCGAAAGTGTCATCGGCAAACGTATCCGAGATCAGGAAGGAACCTTCAGGAGATACTTCCTGGGAATTTTCTTCGTAATTGCCACCCACAGTCGCTGAAACCTTCAGACCATTAAAGTCGAATGGCCGCGCGGTTTTGATCGCCATGGTGGAACCTACGCCGCCCGATTGCAGCCGCGCGGTCGAAGATTTGTAGACATCGACACCGGTAATCAATTCCGATGCCAGAGTGTCGAACGAGAAGGCACGACCACCAGCCTGGCTGGGATCGGTCGAAGTAGCAATCTGCCGACCGTTGACCAGCGTGGTGTTGAATTCTGGACCAAAGCCGCGCACCGTCACGAATGCGCCTTCACCGCCCGACCGGTCAATCGAGACGCCGGTGATGCGTTGCAGGGATTCGGCCACATTGGCATCGGGCAGTTTGCCGATATCCTCGCTGGCGATCGAATCGACGATTCCGGGAGCGTTCCTCTTTATGTTGCGTGCGCTATCAAGGCTCGCGCGAATACCGGTTACAATGATCGCCTCGCCCATGGCCTCCTCACCGGCGGACGCGGTACTGTCGACGTCTTGCGCCTGAGCCAAGCCAGCAGAGCACAGCGCACCAAGCGATGTGGATGTGACAAACAAAATTCGTAACTGCCCAGGTACCGCACGGGTTCAAACCGTGCGCAGCCTTTTTGTGAGGTGCACCGGGTCGCAGGTCAGTGCCTCGACGATATTCCAGCCCTGCTTGCGTGCGGTTGAGAGGAAGCTGCGGATTGTGGCGAAGTCGGCGGCGCCTTCGGTCGAGCGGAAGCCGCCGGAGATTTTCATGCGCAGTTTCATCATGCGCAAGTCGCGTTCTGCCTCGTTGTTGGTGAATGGCACGGCGGGATCGCGCAGAAAGCGCAGCGTGTCGGCGCGCCGGACGAGGAACCGCAGCAGCAGATTGTGCCCGGTTCGTCGCGGCGCCCGGCCTCGCGTTTTGCCGCCGCATTTGGAGATCGGAAGAGCAC
>JBGSJO010000063.1:0-17241 GCA_041741895.1 Pontixanthobacter sp. | reverse complement strand
CATCAGGCCTCTCATGAAACAGCCCGGCTATATCGCCGGGCGTCTCCCACCGCGGTTCACCGCAAAGATCATCGACGCCATTGCTGCTTGGGGCGCGGCCAACGTTGATCGCGACTGATGGCCAGCTGTTCAGAGAGACATAGCACTGCTGCTGGTGCAGCACGCCATGCCAGCGACGCTCACCTTGCGGACCGGGATCGGGGCTAGCCAAGGGCGGGTCTTTCGGACGACCGCCGCCGAGCGACCATTCAGCCGCCGCAATCTGTGGGGATGGGTGATCGGCCCTGCGCTCAGCCTCAACAACAGGAAGCCCCGGCAAGCTGATGCACGGCGAGGTCGATGTTTCAGGCGGACAATCAGCCCCTGTGCCAACAGCACATCCGCCGTCCAGTGCCCATGCCTCTCTGGTCGCCGTTAGGGCCAACCCGTGAAAACGGGGCCGTGGCTCGCTGCGCTGGATCACACCAACCCCGGTTTTCGCAGGTTTCCCGCGCGCGGGCGCGCGGTGTCCCACCGCTCTCGCCGAGGCTCGACAAGGGCACCGGCGGACGAGCCGTCGGCACCAAGGAGGCTTTTGCAATGAACATCGTCAACCTCGTCGGCCGTCTCGCCAAGGATCCCGTCGCCCGCGATCGCAGCAACACCCGGATCACCGAACTGATCCTCGTGACCGAACGCCCGGTCATCCGCGACGGCAAGGTCCAGAAGGACCCTGAAACCGGCTACCCGGTCAAGGAAGCCGAATTCCACAAGATCACCGTCTTCAATGGCCTGGGTCTCCCGCTGCGCCAGCATAAGGCCAAGGGGGACAAGCTCGCCGTGACGGGCCGCATCCACTACTCGCGCTGGCAGGACGCCGAAGGCAATGACCGCTATGGCTGCGAGATCATCGCCGAAAATGTCGAGTTCCTGTGATCCGATCTGGCGGCGCCTACGCGCCGCCCGCTTCCGCCCAGCACGCGAGCGCGGAACGCGGCTGCGCGAGAATTTCTGGCGCATATTGAGAAGCGCGGCGTAAGACATTGCACATGGAAGATGGCTGAAAGGACGCGCGCTGGATGAGGGTGAAGCAGCAGATCTTGATCTGGTCGCACGCTCGCTGGTCGAGAACTGCGTCCGCAACACGCGTGGGCTGGAAGGGCTTCACACCGGTATCTTCCCGGCCTCGGCGACCGGCGATTACGCTGATGTCAAAGTGGTCTCGCCCTATGGCGAGATACCCTGGAACCAGCTCTCCCGGATCAGCGACGGCGAGATGCGCGCGCTGACGAAGGAGATCGTCAACAAGGTCTACACCTGGCTCCAGCACACCGAGTATCTGTCACGGGTTCAGGGCGCTCACCGCTGGGACAAGGCTGAACTCGACGCCGATTTCATGGCCGTGGTGGCGAGGAAGAAGCAGGCCGAAGCCGATACCGCAACGGATGAGGTGTGAGCGCTCCGGGCGATCAACGGTGATCGAGGGGCAGCCCGACCATCAAGAATTTTCCAAAGCCGTCGTTGTCCGTCATGCGGATTGACTACCAGAAAGTTGAACGACCACATATGGGTCGGGTCCGGAACGGCATTTTCATAAAAAGGGGCAGAGCAGTCGTAGTTCTATGGCATAAGCCAGCTGGACTCTGAATCTGGTTGAGAACAAAAGGCTCACAAAATCAATGGCTAAGATCGTGATGTATGGCATCCTCAATTGCGACACCGTGAAGAAGGCGCGCCGCTGGCTTGAGGCACGGGACATTGCGTATGATTTCCATGACTACAAGAAAGCCGGTGTGGACCCGGCGCGGCTGGAAGGCTGGGTCCGGGACAAGGGCTGGGAAGTGCTGCTCAACCAGCGCGGCACCACCTTCCGCAAGCTGGACGATGCGGACAAGGCCGGTCTAGGCAGCAACAAGGCGGTCACATTGATGGTGCAGCACCCCAGCATGATCAAACGCCCCGTGGTCGAATTCGATGGCGGGTTGCTGGTTGGTTTCAAGGAGGATGAATGGGACGCGGGCTTTTCCTGATAGTGCTGGCGGCGGTGATGGTCATGGTGCCTGCATCGGCCCATGCGCAGTCCGAAGGTCCGCTGATCATTGCGCATCGCGGCGCAAGCGGGGAGCGGCCCGAACATACGCTGGCCGCCTATGAACGGGCGATCGATCAGGGCGCGGATTATATCGAGATGGACCTCGTGCCCACCAGCGATGGCGTGCTGGTGGCGCGCCATGAAAATGCACTTGCAGGCACCACCGATGTCGCCGATCGGCCCGAATTCGCAGGTCGCCGGACGACCAAAACAATCGACGGCGAGCAAGTGACCGACTGGTTTGCCGAGGAATTCACGCTTGCCGAACTGCGCACGCTGCGCGCCCGCGAACGGCTGCCCGATATCCGCCCGCAGAACGTGCGCTTTGACGGGCTGTGGCAGGTGCCTACGCTGGCCGAAATCATCGCACTGGTGCGCGCCAAGGAAGCCGAAACGGGCCGCGTGATCGGGATCTATCCGGAAATCAAGCATCCGACCTATTTTGCCGGGATTGGCCACGATCTAGCGGCGATGCTTGTGGAGCATCTGCACGCCGCCGGATACCGGGGCGAGGATGCGCCGGTATTCATCCAGAGCTTCGATGCAGCGCCGCTGCGGCGGCTGGATGCGATGACCGACCTGCGGCTGGTGCAACTGGTGGCGGTAGAGGGCGGCCCGGCGGATGATCCGGCAATGAGCTATGCCGAGATGGTGACGCCGGAAGGGTTGGCGCAGATTGCGACTTATGCCGATGGGATCGGGGCGGATTTCGCGACGCTTTTCGCCATTGCACCCGATGCGCAGGCCGCAATGCCAACCGGCGTTCATTTTGCTGCCCGTGATGCAGGCCTGCTCGTCCACTCCTGGACCGCGCGCAAGGAAAATGCCTTTCTCCCACCGGCCTTCCGAACCGGCGACGATCCGGCCGCCATCGGCTGCGATTACCTCGTCTATTACCTTATGCGTGGTTTCGAGATCGACGGAGTTTTCTCCGATGATCCGGCGCGCGCGATCCGTTTTGGTCAGGAAATTCAAGAAGGCTGCCCGGAAGAGCTTGCCGCAGTAGTAGAGTAAATCTCCTGGTCATTGCGAAGAGCCGCAGGCGACGCGGCAATCCAGTTACAGCAGTTGCGCCAAGTTCAATCGTCGGGAGATGGATTGTTTCGCTTCGTTCGCAATGACGAAGCTAGTTATGCCGCGCGGTCAGGATGTAATTCAGCGCCATATCGTCCGACAGATGCAGGCCCTTCAGCGGGCTGAAGCCGATGCCACGCATTTCGGTTACGTCCAGCCCGGCGGCGCGGAGCAGGCCCGATAATTCGCCGGGGGTGATGAAATCGTCCCAGTGATGCGTGCCCTTGGGGACCAGACCTACGGCTTCCGCGCCTTCCACCAGCAGCAGGCGGGATGCGGCGGTGCGGTTGGGGGTGGACAGGACCATCAACCCGGCGGGGGCGAGATGCCGCGCCAGCTGCGCGGCAAAGCGCGGCTTGTCGGCAACGTGCTCGATCACTTCCATGCAGGTCACCAGATCGAACCGGCCAAGGCCGAGTTCACCCAGCTCGCCCGCACGGTAGTCTATCGCCAGGCCTGAACCGGAGGCATGCGCAGCCGCCACCGCGATATTTTCCGTCGCCGCATCGACTCCGGTCACGCCCGCGCCCAGGCGCGCCAGCGGTTCGCACAGCAGCCCGGCCCCGCAGCCGACATCCAGCGTGGTCTTGCCCGCCAGCGGGCGCACGCTCTCGATATCACCGCCCCAGTGCAGGTCGATCGCCTGCCGAATAAAGCCGAGACGGACGGGATTCAGCCGGTGGAGCATGGCCGAGCTGCCCTTCGGATCCCACCATTCCTGCGCCAGCGCGCCGAAATGCGCCGCTTCTTCCGGCCGGATGGTTGCGGGGCCGATAGTTGCGGGGGAAACCGCTTTCATACTTACAGTTGCATCGCTCATGTCTCCCCCTTAACAGCCACGGGCAATTGGTTCCAGCAGAGAGGCACAGCAGACATTGGCCCGGATCGTGATGAAATTCGGCGGCACATCGATGGCCGGCACCGAGCGTATTCGCCGGGTGGCGGGGATCGTGCGCCGCCAGCAGGCAGCGGGCCATTCGGTCGCGGTGGTGGTCAGCGCGATGGCGGGTGAGACCGACCGGCTGGTAAATTTCTGCCGCGAGGCGAACCCGCTGTTCGATCCGGCCGAATATGACGTGGTGGTGGCCAGCGGCGAGCAGGTTACGTCGGGCCTGCTCGCGCTCACGCTGCAATCGCTGGGCTGCAAGGCGCGCAGCTGGCTCGGCTGGCAAATGCCGATCAGCACGATCGAGGCCCATGCGAAGGCACGCGTCGCCAATATCGATGCGGCCGCGTTGATCGCGGCGATGGATGCGGGCGAGATCGCGGTCATTCCCGGTTTTCAGGGCGTATCTGACGCAGGCCGGATCACCACGCTGGGGCGCGGCGGATCGGATACTTCCGCCGTGGCAGTGGCAGCGGCAATCGGCGCGGATCGCTGCGACATCTACACCGATGTCGACGGGGTCTATACCACCGACCCGCGCATCGTGGCCAAGGCGCGCAAGCTGAAGGCAGTGACATATGAGGAAATGCTGGAGCTGGCATCGGTCGGGGCCAAGGTGCTCCAGACCCGGTCCGTCGGGCTGGCAATGAAGGAGGGGGTGCGGGTGCAAGTCCTGTCATCCTTCATCGACGATGATGCGACCCCGGCAGACGATCTGCCCGGCACAATGATTGTCTCCGAAGAGGAGATGGAACAACTTCTGGAGAATGGTGAAATGGAACGCCAGCACGTAACCGGCATCGCGCATGACAAGAACGAGGCGAAGGTCACCCTGACCCGGGTGCCGGACAAGCCGGGCGCGGTGGCGCATATTTTCGAACCGCTCGCCAACGCATCGATCAATGTCGACATGATCATCCAGAACGTGGGCCGCGACAAGGGCGAGACCGACGTGACCTTCACCGTGCCGCAAACCGATCTGGCGCGGGCGCAGGCATTGCTGGAGGACCAGCGCGATACCATCGGGTTCAACCGCATCATCACCGACAGCAAAGTAGCGAAGATCAGCGTCGTCGGCGTGGGCATGAAAAGCCATGCAGGCGTGGCTGCAACCATGTTCAAGGCGCTGGCCGACCGGGGCATCAATATCCAGGCGATCACCACCTCCGAAATCAAGGTCAGCGTGATGATCGACGAGGATGAAACCGAACTGGCGGTGCGCGTTCTGCACACCGCTTACGGACTGGATGCGCCCGACAATTTCGGGGACGAGGCATGATGGGCACCCGTTGATCATGAACGAAGAGGCCGTCCTGGGCTTGATGCTGCTGGCGATCATGGCCTTTACTGCTTTTTCACGCCGGCTGGAAAGATCGGTGGTGACAATGCCGCTGGTATTCACGGCCGCCGGTTATCTCGCTTATCTGGCCGGTGCCGAACTGGTTCAGGAAGATGCCCAACTGGAAGTTCTGAAACTGCTGGCCGAGATTACGCTGGTTCTGATCCTGTTTTCCGATGCTTCGCAGGTCAGGCTTGGCCAGTTGCGCCTGAATGCAGGAACCCCCCTCAGGATGCTGCTGATCGGAATGCCGCTGTCAATTGTGTTTGGCACGCTGGTGGTATTCTGGATGTCTCCCGATCAGCCATGGACGCTCGCCCTGCTCACTGCGGCAATTCTGACGCCGACCGACGCCGCGCTGGGCCAGGCGGTGATCAGCGACGAAGCCGTGCCCGCACATCTGCGTCAGAGCATCGCTGTGGAAAGCGGCCTTAATGACGGGCTTGCCCTGCCTGTGGTGATCGTGGCCGCGCTGGCCGCTGCCGAAGCTGGCGGCGTGGTGTCCGGCGAAACCCCGGGCAGCCTTGCCCAGTTCGGCCTTGCCCAGATCACCCTCGGCCCGCTTGCCGGCATCATCGTGGGCGGGGCGGCGGCGAAACTGCGCGATTTTGCGGTTGGCCGCGATCTTGCGACCGAGGCGTATCAGGGGATATTCTTCCTCGCCGCTGCGCTGTCGTGCTTTATCGCAGCCGAATTGATCGGCGGCAACGGGTTGATCGCGGCCTTTGTCGGTGGGCTGACATTCGGCCATCTGCGCAAGGGCAAGAACGCCTTCGTGGCGGAATTCATGGAAAGCGAAGGACAATTGCTGACCATGGCTACCTTTGTGATTTTCGGGATGGTTCTGGTCCCGGCGGGTCTTGCCCATGCTAGCTGGCAGACATTCCTTCTGGCAATCCTGTTCCTCACGCTGGTACGGATTGTGCCGATTGTTCTCGCTCTGACCGGCACGGGCCTGCGCTGGCGGGAGAAATTCTTTCTCGGCTGGTTTGGGCCGCGCGGGCTGGCGTCAATCCTGTTTGCCCTGCTGGTTGCTGAAACCTATCAGATCTCGGGAATGGACGGTTTAATTGCCTGCGTGGTGTTGACGGTGATGCTCAGCATCCTGGCGCATGGGGCCAGCGCATTTCCCATCGTTCGGGCTTTTGCAGCAAGTGGTTCACGGGGGCCTGACGGATGAGTTACACGGCGAAAATCCTGCTCCTCGGCTCGGGCGAACTGGGCCGTGAATTCGTGATCTCGGCCAAACGGCTGGGCTGCCATGTAACCGCGTGCGACAGCTATGCCGACGCGCCTGCGATGCAGGTGGCGGATGCGAGCGAGGTATTTTCCATGCTCGACGGCGATGCGCTGCGCGCAGCCATTGCCCGGCACGCGCCGGACTTCGTAGTGCCCGAAGTGGAGGCAATCCGCACGGAAGTGCTGGCAGAACTGGAGGCTGAAGGGGTCAACATCGTGCCGTCTGCCCGCGCGGCGCAGTTGACAATGAATCGCGATGCGATCCGCGATGTCGCGGCGCAGGAATTGGGGCTCACTACCTCGCGCTATCAATATGCCGAGAGTCTGGCGGAGGTGCTGGCGGGCGCGGAATTCACCGGGCTGCCCTGCGTGATCAAACCGGTCATGTCCTCCAGCGGCAAGGGGCAGAGTACCGTCCGCACCGCCGGGGAACTGGAAACGGCATGGGACTATGCCTGCGCCAACATGCGCGGCGACCGGGCGCGGGTGATCGTGGAACAATTCGTCGACTTCGATTACGAAATTACCCTGCTGACCGTGCGGACCCGGGAAGGCGTGATCTTCTGTCCGCCGATCGGCCACCGGCAGGAACGCGGCGATTACCAGGAAAGCTGGCAGCCCGCCGCGATGTCCGATGCGGCGATTGCCGCGGCGCAGGACATGGCGGCGAAGGTAGTGGACGATCTGGCCGGCTACGGCCTGTTCGGAGTCGAGTTCTTCGTAAAAGGCGACGAGGTGATCTTCTCCGAATTGTCGCCGCGCCCGCACGATACCGGAATGGTGACGCTGATCTCCCAGAATCTGAGCGAATTCGACCTGCACGCCCGGGCGATTCTCGGGCTGCCGATCCCGATCCCGATCCGCGCCCGGCCTGCTGCCTCTGCGGTAATTCTGGCGGACCGGGACAGCGAGACATTATCCTATGCTGGACTGGCGGAGGCGATGGCGGGCGGCGCGGATATCCGCATTTTCGGCAAGCCGACCGCGCGACCGTTTCGGCGGATGGGCGTCGCGCTGGCGGCGGCGGGGAACACCGACGACGCCCGGCGCATTGCGGCAGAGGCGGCCGACAATGTGCGCCTGATATATGACTGAAGAGACACCGCGATATGACTGGCCTGTCACCCGCAGGTCTTAGTCGTTTCACATAGGACGGATAGCTGCGCTGCAACCTTTCAGGGAGCATCCAATGTCCAAGTTCACTTCACTTCACGCCGCCTTGCTGTGTTCGGCAGTTCTTATACCGAGCCCAGCCCTCGCTCAGCGGGCTGATGACGGGGGCAGCGCGGCGGATAGCACCACAATTGTCGTCACTGCACAAAAGATCGAACAGCGCGCGGTCGATGTTCCGATCACCATTTCGGCGGTCAGCGGCGAGCGGATCAGGGAATTGGGGGTCAGCGATCTCGACGAATTGTCGAACTATATTCCCGGTCTCAACATCCAGGAACAGAGCGCCAACAATCCCGGCATCGTGATTCGCGGCATTACCTCGGATTCCGGATCATCGCAGCAAGGTCCGCGGGTAACGCTGTATTATAACGGGGTGGATATTTCGCGGTCGCGCGGATCCTATCAGGCGATCTACGATCTCGAACGGGTCGAGGTCATCAAGGGTCCGCAGGCGACTCTGTTCGGCACTGCGTCTGCTGTCGGGGCGATCAGTCTGGTATCCGCCAAACCGCGCCCCGGTCTGTTTGCAGAACTGACCGGCGGATACGGCAATTTCGACCAGACACTCGTCGGCGGCTATATCAATGCCGGTTCGGACGTCGTGGCAGGGAGAATCGCCTTCGAATGGCGCAAGCGCGATGGCTATGTCGAAAACCTGGCCGCCTCTCAGGAGGAAGAGCTTTATGCTCAGGACCAGTTGGGCGTGCGCGGGTCGCTGCGCTTTACGCCTACCGATGCGCTTACGATTGATCTGATCGGCACCTATGACCGCCAGCGCAATGGCGGCACACCGTTCATCTCTCGCACTTTTTCAACCGAAGCGGGTCCAGCCGATCCATTTGGCGCGGCCAATCTGGGCGGCTCGCCTTTTTCCGCAGAAGCCCTTGGCGACAGCCAGCTTGGGCTCGACCGCGATGTCTATGATGCCAATGTCACGCTGGCCTATGAATTTGCCGATGGCTGGACCTTTACTACGGTCAATGGGTACCGCGAATTTGACAGCGCCGAAGTGTTTGATGCCGATGGCAGCGCCGCGCCTTTCCTGGAATTTGCCGAGATCGCGGATGGCTGGCAATTCAGCCATGAAACGCGGTTCAGTTATTCCGACCCGTTATGGCGCGCATCCTTCGGGTGGAATTATTTTACCGAAAAGGGCCGCCAGAATGTGCCCTTTTCGACCGAGGAAGGCGTGTTCATCCAATGTCTGACCCGCGCGTTCAGCGGATTGGGCTTCTCCTGCGTCGATCCGGACGGAATTGTCACCGCGCTCAATATCACGCCCACGCTTTCCGGTGGAACGATTGCCGCACTGCCCTATCGCTCTGTGTTCGAGAATCAGGGCGACAACCAGAGCTATTCCGTCTTTGCCGATGCCACCTGGATTCCGGTGGACGCGCTGGAACTGACTGCCGGTGTCCGGCTGCTGATCGAAGACCGCAAATCGGGATTTATCTCCAGCGTGCAGGTGCCTGTGCTGCCGCAATTGCTGCCCGAACCGGACCGGACGGGATTGCTGACTGCCGCGCCATTCCTCAATTTCTCGCTGATCCCCGGCCAGATCGATACGGGCGGCCAGACCTTCGAAGCTGATCGCAGCTTTTCCGCAGTTCTGCCCCGGTTCAATGCCCTGTACCGCATTTCCGATCAGGTAAATGTGTTTGCCACCGTGTCAAAGGGCCGCCGTTCGCCGGTGGTCCAATTGAACGCGGCGCGGGTCGGCGGTGTTGCAGTGCCCAATCTGCAATTGGTGCCGCAGGAAACGGTGTGGAATTACGAAGCCGGGATCAAGGGGGCAGCCGGTGTCCTGTCGGGTTCACTCGGTGTCTATTACCAGAAATATGACGGCTTCCAGGTCAGCGTGGTCCAATCCGATGGCAGCACGCGAACCGAAAGCGCGGGCAAAGCCAGCAATCTGGGGGTCGAGGCCGAACTGCAATTGCGCCCGGCCAGCTGGCTCAGCATCTTTGCCAATGGCGGTTATATCGATGGCGGGATTGACGAGAACAACGATTTCGCACCGGCCTTTTCGGGCGCGCGCTTCCGTTTGCAGCCCGAATGGCAGGCCGCCGCCGGTTTCACCATCGATGCACCGATCAGCGATGGCATCCGCTTCTTCGCCACCCCCAGCGTGACCTATCGTAGCCAGATCTTCTTTGAGTTGCCCAACAATCCGGTGACTTCCCAGGATGCAATCACGCTGTTCAACGCTCGCGCCGGGGTCAGCTTTGCCGATGAGGCATTCGAAGTCTCCGGTTTCATTCGCAACGCCTCGAACGAAAATTATCTGCTCGACGCAGGCAATACCGGCGGCGCGTTCGGCATCCCCACCTTCATTCCCGCCGAACCGCGGTTTTACGGCGTGCAGGTGACGGCCCGGTATTGAATACCCAGGGTTCTCGGCCAAAAGAAACCTCCCCGCGCCAATTCGCACGGGGAGGTTTCTTTTTGCTCGATAGGTGGATCGGCCTATTTCAGGTCGAACCGGTCTGCGTTCATTACCTTGGTCCATGCGGCCACGAAGTCCTTCACGAACTTTTCCTCATGGCCGTTCTCGGCATAGACTTCGGATATAGCCCGCAGCTGCGAG
This sequence comes from Pontixanthobacter sp., assembly GCA_041741895.1. GTDB lineage: Bacteria > Pseudomonadota > Alphaproteobacteria > Sphingomonadales > Sphingomonadaceae > Allopontixanthobacter. The sequence continues at coordinate 6,872 of JBGSJO010000063.1, read as the reverse complement.
TTGGAACCGAACACCAGATCGGTGCGGGTTGCGGTCCAGCGCTTCTCGCCGGTGGCGCGGTCGGTGCCGGTGAACTCTTCGTCGCCGCTGGTATCGATCGTCTTCCAGGCGGTTTTCATATCCAGCAGATTGACGAAGAAATCGTTGGTAAGCTTGCCCGGACGGTCCGTCAGCACGCCATACTTGCTGTTGCCGCTGTTGGCGCCAAGCACCCGCAGGCCCCCGACCAGAACAGTCATTTCGGGGATCGACAGGCCGAGCAGACATGCCCGGTCGACCAGCATATCCTCGGTCTTCACGCTCATCTTGGTCTTCAGGTAATTGCGGAAGCCGTCAGCCTGCGGTTCCAGCGGATCGAAACTGTCGCCATCGGTCTGCTCGTCGGTCGCATCGCCGCGCCCGCCGGTGAACGGTACGGAGATTTTGAACCCGGCATCATGCGCCGCCTTTTCGACAGCCGCTGTCCCGGCCAGCACGATGGCATCGGCCATCGACAGATTGCCGCGCAGCTCATCGATCCTGGCGAGCACCTTGGCCAGCTCGTCCGGATCGTTGACCGCCCAGCTTTTCTGCGGGGCGAGCCGGACACGGGCACCGTTGGCCCCGCCGCGGTGGTCCGACCGGCGATAGGTCGAGGCCGAGGCCCATGCGGCCTTCACCATTTCAGATGTGGACAGACCGCAGCCTAGAATCGCCGATTTGAATGCTGCCACATCGCCTTCGGAAGGTATCGATCCAGCTGGAGCCGGATCCTGCCAGATCAGGTCTTCGGCGGGCACTTCGGGGCCGAGATAGCGGGCCTTGGGCCCCATGTCGCGGTGGCACAGTTTGAACCAGGCGCGGGCGAAGGCATCGTCCAGCGCCGCCTGATCATCGCGGAAGCGTTCGGAAATCTTGCGATATTCCGGGTCCATCTTCAGCGCCATGTCGGCGGTGGTCATCATCGTCGGAACCTTCTTTGAAGGGTCGCGCGCATCGGGCGCCATGTCTTCCGGGTCCGGATTGATCGGCTGCCATTGCTGTGCACCCGCCGGGCTGTGAACCAGCTCGAAGTCATATTTGAACAGCAAGCGGAAGTAGTCGCCGCCCCACTGGGTCGGGTTGGGGGTCCATGCGCCTTCCAGGCCGGAGGTGGTGATGTGACCCTGATTGATCTGGTCGGCATCGGTTGCCCAGCCAAATCCCATCAGCTCCATCGCTTCTGATTCCGGCGCGCCGCTGAGTTGGTCGGCCGGAACCGCGCCATGGCATTTGCCGAAGGCGTGGCCACCAGCGGTCAGGGCAACCGTTTCTTCGTCATTCATCGCCATGCGTTCGAACGTCGTGCGTATGTCGCGCGCTGACAGCAGCGGATCGGGATTGCCGCCCGGCCCCTCTGGATTGACGTAGATCAGTCCCATCTGGATTGCCGCAAGCGGGTTTTCCAGCTCGAACTGCTTGTCCGGATTAATGCGTGTCTCGACTCCCTGGTCGACCCACATTTCCTCGGTGCCCCAATAGATATCTGTCTCGGGAGCATAGACATCCTTGCGCCCGCCGCCGAAGCCGAACACCGGCCCGCCCATCGATTCGATTGCGACATTGCCGGTCAGGATGAACAGATCGGCCCAACTGATGTGCTTGCCGTATTTCTGCTTGATGGGCCACAACAGGCGGCGCGCCTTGTCGAGATTGCCATTGTCGGGCCAGCTGTTGAGCGGGGCAAAACGCTGCTGCCCGCTGCTCGCGCCGCCGCGCCCATCGGCCGTACGATAGGTGCCTGCTGCGTGCCACGCCATGCGAATGAAGAACGGACCGTAATTGCCGTAATCGGCCGGCCACCATGGCTGGCTGTCGGTCATCAGCGCGGTCAGGTCTGCTTTCAGCGCATGATAATTCAGTGTATTGAACGCTTCGGCATAGTCGAAATCTTCGCCCATCGGATCCGGAGAAGCGCCGTTCTGCGTGAGGATTTCGAGTTGCAGCGCATCGGGCCACCAGTCGCGGTTCCCCCTGCCTGTCAGCCTGCGCTGTTCGCCGCCGGCACCGGTGAACGGGCAACCGGAAATCTGGGGGTCTGCTTCAGCCATTATTCTCTCCATTTTTATCTGCTTGTGTAAATTACCACATCATTTACAAATGAACACACCGATTAATAACATCAAGCTGATCGATATTTTCGATTAGTGAGCGAATCGGCTTAGCAGCATGGTTTAGACGATAAGTTTGACCGCCAAGTGGCACCGGATTAAGGCGCGGCACCAGTTTTTCCGGAGCCCAGATGACCACTTTTCCAAAAACCAGCCGATTGATGCAGCGCGGTACAGAATTCCTCGGCAGCGAATATGCAATATTGTGCGGTGCGATGAGCTGGGTTTCGGAGCGTAATCTGGTGTCCGCAATCAGCAATGCGGGCGGGTTTGGCGTAATCGCCTGCGGCGCGATGACGCCGGACTTGCTCGATACGGAGATTGCCGAAACCAAGAAGCTGACCTCCAAGCCCTTCGGCGTGAATCTCATCACCATGCACCCTGCGCTGTTCGACCTGATCGATGTATGTGCAAAACACGGCGTGACCCATGTCGTGCTGGCGGGCGGTATCCCGCCCAAGGGCAGTGTCGAGGCGATCAAGGGCTTTGGCGCGAAAGTGATCGTTTTCGCGCCTACGCTGGCGCTGGCGAAAAAGCTGTTGCGTCAAGATCGAGGGGCCGGCGGGGATGCGCTGGTGATCGAAGGGATGGAGGCGGGCGGCCACATTGGCCCGGTGTCCACCAGCGTACTGGCGCAGGAATTCCTGCCTGTCTTGGCGGAAGACCACCTGGTGTTTGTTGCTGGCGGAATTGGGCGCGGTGAAGCCATTGCCGGCTATCTGGAAATGGGCGCTGTCGGGGTCCAGCTGGGCACCCGTTTCGCCTGCGCGACAGAAAGCATTGCGCATGAAAATTTCAAGAAGGCATTCTTCCGCGCCAATGCCCGCGATGCGATCACCAGTGTGCAGGTCGATCCGCGCCTGCCGGTGATCCCGGTGCGGGCACTGAAGAACAAGGGCACCGAGGAATTCACGGCCAAACAGATCGAAGTCGCCAAACTGCTCGACAGAGGCACCATCGAAATGGGTGAAGCCCAGCTGCAGATCGAACAATTCTGGGCGGGCGCACTGCGCCGTGCAGTGATCGACGGCGATGTCGAGAATGGTTCGATCATGGCGGGCCAGTCGGTCGGCATGCTGAAGGAAGAAGAGCCGGTCGCCGACATCATCGAGCAGCTGATGTCCCAGAGCGAAGCGGCTCTGTCGCGGCGATAACATGGCCGAGCCGCTCGTCCTTACCCTCAGCTGCGCAGACCGGCCCGGGATCACCGCGCGGGTCACCTCGTTCCTGTTTGAACGCGGCGGCAATGTTCTGGAAGCGCAGCAGTTCAACGATCAGACCAGCGGCGCATTCTTCATGCGGGTCGAATTCGACCCTGGCGGGACCGAGCGTGAAGTGCTCCGCAAGGAATTTGCGCCGATTGCTGCCGAATATGCGATGCGCTGGAAACTGGTGCTGCGCGACCGGCCGCGCCGGGTGCTGATCCTGGTCAGCAGGTTCGACCACTGCCTGGCCGACTTGCTGTATCGGCATCGGATCGGCGAATTGCAGATGGAGCCGGTGGGCATCATCTCCAACCATCCGCGCGATGCGGTTCGCCACACCCATATCGGGGATATACCCTTCCATCACTTGCCGGTTTCGGCTGGGACAAAATCGGACCAGGAAGCAAAGATTCGCCGCATAGCTGGCGAAACCAGCGCTGAACTGGTGGTGCTGGCGCGGTACATGCAGATATTGTCGGACGTGCAGGCGGAACATTTTGCCGGGCGCTGCATCAATATCCACCACAGCTTCCTGCCCGGTTTCAAGGGGGCGAAACCCTATCACCAGGCCCATGCACGCGGCGTCAAGATGATCGGCGCCAGCGCGCATTACGTGACCCCCGATCTGGACGAAGGCCCGATCATCCATCAGGCCGCCGAACCGATCAGCCATGCGGATGAACCCGGGGACTTAGTCCGCAAGGGCCGCGAGATCGAAAGCCGCGTACTGGCCGAGGCGGTGCGCCTGCATCTGGAAGAACGGGTCCTGCTGAATGGCAGCAAGACCGTGGTGTTCCGCAGCTAAAGTGCTATATCTGCTGGCGAATTGATCCGGGGGGTGTGGGCATAATGAACGATTCGATCACGGCACCGGCCAGGAAATCCACTTGGTTGCGCGCCCGCGCTATGGCCGAAATGGCCCCGCCCGAACGCAACCGCTATGTCGATTTCCTGCGCGCGCTATCCATCCTCGCGGTCGTGGTCGGGCACTGGCTGGTCGCGGCACCGTATATAGAGGACGGCGCGGTGCAGGGCGGGCACCTGCTCGGGATCGTGCCGTGGACGCAGTGGCTGACCTGGGGATTTCAGGTGATGCCGCTGTTCTTCCTGGTCGGCGGATTTTCCAACGGCGTTTCATGGTCGGCCAACCGGCGGGAAAACAGCACCTATGCCCATTGGTTCACCAGCCGGTTCCGCCGGCTGATCTATCCGGTCCTGCCGCTGTTCCTGATCTGGACGGTAATTGCGATGTTCGGCACCGCGATGGGAGTGGAGCGCCAGATCGTGGCGCTTGCCGCTCAGCTGGCGCTGATCCCGGTGTGGTTCCTTTCGGTCTATATCATGGTCACCGCCGCGGTTCCGCTGACCCATGCGGCATGGAAGCGTTGGGGGTTTGGATCGTTCTTTGCTTTGGTCGCCGGGGCGATCTCGGTGGATGTCGCGACCTTCCAGTTCGGCTTCGGCCACGTCAAATTCGCCAACTTCGCCTTCGTCTGGCTGGCGGTACATCAACTCGGCTATGCTTGGGGCGAAGGATATTTTGCCTGGCCTGCGCGCGCTTTCGCCTGGGGAATGTCCGGCCTCGGCGCACTGTTGGCGCTGGTTTTCATCGGTCCCTATCCGGCAGCGATGATCGGCGTTCCGGGCGAACCGATCAGCAATTCCATGCCGCCGACACTGGCGCTGCTGGCGCTGGGCATCATGCAGGCCGGCTTTGCCTTGGCGCTGGAGCCGCAGGCACGGCGCATTCTGGACAACATCCGCATCTGGACCGGGGTCGTGCTGATTAACGGCATGATCATGACGATCTACCTGTGGCACCTGACCGCCTTTGTGCTGGTGATGGTCGCGGCCTATCTGCTCGGCGGCGCGGGGCTGGAAGTTGCCCCCGGCAGTGGGGCATGGTGGCTGGCCCGGCCTGCCTGGTTCGCGCTGTATATCGCTGCGACCCTGCCGCTGGTGATGGTCTTCGCCCGGTTCGAACAAGCGAAGGAGAACCCGGTGGCGGCGGCCAAGGGTGATGTGCCGCATTGGCGCCTGGGAACTGGATTGGCGCTTGCCTGCATCGGCCTCGCCTCTACCGCAGTGCTCAGCATTGCCAGCCCGCTGGGCGTAACCGGCGTGCGCCTGTGGATCGTGGCGCTGCCATTCTTCGGCGCGGCGCTGGTTAGGTTCGGCCCGGTGTATGACCTGACGCAGCGGCGGGACTGAACCGGTTGCTTGAGCGGGGTGGCTGCACTGGTTCAAAGTAGCAGGTGGACTTAAGCCGCTATGGACGCAGCCGGATCGGCTGTTAAATTGCTCTTGATTTATACGTTCGACCGAACAGGAGCCTCCCCATGTGCGATAAGCAAACCACTGCCGAATTTGAAACAACCAATGCCAATTGGCGCGAAAAGGCGATGGAGGGCCTCAGCCGCCGACAGTTCGGAGCGATGGGTGCTATGGGTGCGGCCGCGACGCTGGCCGCATGTGCGGGCGTCGACAGCGCCACCGCGAGCGAAGGCGGCCTGAGTGAAAGCAATGTCACTATCGAAACACCGGACGGGTTTATCGATGCTTTCTTCGTCCATCCCGCCAGCGGCAAACATCCCGCCGTGATCTGCTGGCCGGATATTGCCAGCTTGCGTGATGCGTTCAAGATGATGGCCCGCCGCACTGCCGCGGAAGGTTACGCCGTGCTGGTGGTGAACCCCTACTACCGCGACACCAAGGCACCCCAATTCGCCGATTTCGCCGAATTCCGCACAGGCGGCTGGGACAAGGTTGGCCCGTGGCGAGCCAGGCTTACGGCCGAACCGATCATGAGCGATGCCAAAGCGCTGGTCGGCTGGCTGGATGCGCAGCGCAGTGTTGATACCGCGCGCGGCATCGGCACCGAAGGATATTGCATGGGCGGACCTTTCACGGTGTGGACCGCAGCGGCGGTTCCCGCCAGGATTGGCGCTGCGGCGTCGTTCCACGGCGGCGGATTGGTTGGCGACAGTCCGACCAGCCCGATTAATTTGCTGGGCACATCGCAGGCCCGCCATCTGATTGCCATCGCCAAGAACGACGATGCCAAGGCCCCGGATGAAAAGGACAAGCTGAAGGCCGCGGCCGAGGCGTCCGGAACGCCTGCACAGATCGAAGTCTATGCCGGGGATCATGGCTGGACCGTGCTGGACAGCCCCGCTTATGCAAAAGAAGCCGCAGAAAAGGCCTATGCCGACAAGATAGCCCTGTATTCGAAACTGTAGATTGACCCGGGTGGGGAGGGAAAATGCGGATACTTTCACTTGGCATGGCGGCTGCAGCGCTTCTGACCAGCGGCTGTATGTCGCCGCAAGGCGCGGCGCAGCGTGAAGCGCCTCCCGCCTCCCGCTACTCCGCCGGGGATCTGACGCTGGACCCGGAGCGGATTGACCGGACGATCACCGCCATGGTCGAGGATGGCCGCGTCGCCGGTGCCTCCGTTATCGTCTGGAAGGACGGACGCGAAGCCCATTTCTCAGCCGCCGGAATGGCGGACCGGGAAGCGGGCGCGCAGTTCACCCGG
>JBGSJO010000062.1:0-7438 GCA_041741895.1 Pontixanthobacter sp. | reverse complement strand
CCTTCTATGCAGCGGAAACCGAGGCGCGGCGCGATGCGGGCGCCCCGCCGTTCGGCCGCTGGGCAGCGATTATCGTATCGAGCGAAGACGAGGCGGAGGCCAAGGAAGCCGCCCGCGCCATCGGCGGAAAGCGCCCCAATTTGCCCGATGTAATGATCCTCGGCCCTGCACCAGCGCCCATGTCCCTGCTGCGCGGGCGATACCGCTACCGCCTGCTGATCAACGCCCGCCGATCCGCGCAGGTCCAGAATATCATCCGCGACTGGCTGGGAGGGCTCGACTTTCCGCAAGGCGTGCGTGTAGCGATCGACATCGACCCCTATTCTTTCGTTTGAGGAGCCCTACCCATGCTGACCGTCCACCATCTTCGCATTTCCCAGTCCGAACGGATCGTCTGGCTGTGCGAGGAGCTGGGGCTCGACTACGATCTGAAGCTGTATAACCGGCGCGAGGACAACCGCCTTGCGCCCGATGAATACAAGGCGCTGCACCCGATGGGGATCGCGCCGGTTATTCAGGACTGGGATTTGGTACTGGGGGAAAGCGGCGCGATCGTGGAATATATCACCGCCAAATACGGGAACGGAAAATTGGTCCCCGTCCCCGATAGTCCGGATTATCCCGACCATCTGTTCTGGTTCCACTTCGCCAACGCCACCTTCATGACCAACGGGATGATGGCGATTGCCGCGCAGCAGGCGGGCGCCAAAGAAATGCCGCCCTTCGTGGCTGAACGGAGCAGGAAGGCGTGGGAAATGGTCGAGGCGCGCCTTGGCGAGGCAGAGTATTTCGGCGGGTCGGGCCTCACCACCGCCGACATCATGATGGGTTTCCAGCTGACCACCAGCCGCGCGTTCAACAACAAGTCGATTGCAGGAATGCCCAATCTGCAAGCCTACCTCAAACGCATCGGCGCGCGTGCGGCCTATCAATCCGCCATGGCCAAGGCGGAACCCGGGATGCCGCCGAAGCTGGACTGATTTGGGCGGACTGCCCGGCGAGGCAGCGATGGCGCGCACCCGTTCGGCCCCCTTTACTGGCAATTCATGATCCGCAACCGCCTGCCACTGGGAAAAGACCACCGCGGTTCGCGGGTGTATTCAAACTGGGGCCGAATGGATAAAACCAAGCGAAAGCGAAAGGTAGCGATGCAGTAAAGCTGCGGCGTGACAGAACTGACATTTTGTTCTGCATACCTGCACATGAATAGCCGACTCGGATCAGCCTACTAAACGGTTGTAAATTGCTGAAATGCCCCAGCCTATGATGCCGGCGACTACTGACCACGCAACCAGCCCATAAATGAAGCCAGTCCAGCCGAGGTTCCACGACATCCCTCCGAGATCAGCATGGACCATGTCGCCGCTCATTTGCATCATTCTGAGAGGCATTGAAAAGACGAACAGGCTACAAACGACCCATGCCAGCGCGAAGACTATCGCTGTAGCGATACCAAACTTTAGTGCATCGATCTTCATGATGACTCTCCTTCTTCAACTTTGTCTATAATTTCACAGCTTTTATCAGCTGTAATTGATCCTCATCAAAGTGAGGCTGTACCACAGCTTTTTCCGAGACTACGAAAGCCTGCAACGACTACCTGCCACTCCCTTTACTCTCCCGCTCAAGCAGCGTCTGCTTGATTAGCGTGCCATAGGCATAGCCGCCGAGCGCCCCGTCGGAGCGGACGACCCGGTGGCAGGGGATCAGCACGGCGACGCAATTTGCTCCATTGGCGCTGCCTGCCGCGCGGACGGCCCTGGGGTTGCCGGCCGCCGCCGCAATCTGGGCGTAGGAGCGGGTTTCGCCAGGGGGAATCTTGCGCAATTGCGCCCACACTGCTTCCTGGAAAGCGGTCCCTTTGACATCCAGCGGAATGTCATTCGCGGTGCCGGGCTGTTCGACAGCGCCGATCACCCGATGCAGCAATCCGGCGAAGTCCGCGCCGCCTTCGACCAGTTCCGCATGGGGGAACCGCGCGGCCAGTTCCGCCTCGGCTTCCCCGAAGGACAGGCGGCACACGCCTTTGTCCGTGGCGGCCACCAGCATCGGGCCGAGCGAGGTCTCCGCTATCGCCCAGCGGATCGTGACCCCCGCCCCGCCGCCGCGCCATGCCGATGCACTCATCCCCAGTCTCCCCTGCATCGAATCGTAGAAACGCGACGCGGTTTCGAACCCCGCGTCGTAAATCGCGCCAGTGACGCTGTCCGCTTCGCTGAGCGCTTCGCGGGCGCGCTCTTCGCGTAATGCCCGCGCATAGGCAGCGGGCGAGAGGCCGGTGGCGCGTTTGAACACTCGCTGGAAATGGGTCGGTGAATAGCCGACCTGCCGCGCCAGACCGGCCAGCAGCGGGCGGGCGCCAGAAGAATTTGTGGCGGAAGATTTGATCTCATCAATCGCCTCCAGAACCGCCGCTTCGTCACGCCCGACATCATCGGGCAGGCACCGTTTGCAAGCGCGCAGGCCCGCAGCCCTCGCCTCCACGCCGGTCGCAAAGAAGCACACGTTGCCTCGGCCCGGATGGCGCGCGGCGCAGGACGGGCGGCAATAGATGCCGGTGGACAGGACCCCGGTAACGAACCGCCCGTCATACGCACGGTCGCGGCGCATCACTGCGGCCCATGCTTGATCGTCCTTGATTGCCGTATCGTCCATCGCAATGCCCTTATGCCACCTGCCGACTGCTCCTGTCACCTAATGCCAAATCGCGCACACCGCTTCCCGAAGCTTGCGGTCAAAAGGCCGCAGGGTCTAAGACCCGCCGCATGAAGCGTTATTTCCTTGCCCTGTTGGCACTTTTCACAATGTTGCTGCCTTCAGCCGCGATGGCCGATCCGGCGGATGTCTCTGCCGCCGCGCGCGGCGTGGTGCGGGTGGTGATCATCGGCACGGACGGACAATCGGTATTTCCGGTCAGTCATGGCAGCGGCTTTGCGGTGGCTCCGAACCGGGTCGTAACCAACGCCCATGTCGTGCAGGAGGCCGTGCTGGACAACACCCTGCGGATCGGGATCGTACCGCCGGAGGGGAATGAGGGTGCCTTCGCCAAAATAATCGCGATCAGCCCCAAAAACGATCTCGCGCTGGTGGAAATTATCGGAAATACCCTGCGCCTGCCGCCGCTGACAATTGCCGGCGTGTCGGAACAGGACGGCGCAGAAGTGTCCGCCGTGGGCTATCCGATGAATGTCGACCAGGCGCAGGGCCTGAGCATGGGCGACATTTTCGATTCGCAGCCGCCGGTGAAAAGCCGCGGTTTCCTGTCCGGATCGCGCCCTTCGCGGCAGTTCGACACGATCCTGCACACCGCGCCCATCGCGCGCGGCAATTCGGGCGGCCCCCTGCTTGATTCCTGCGGGCGGGTGCTGGGCGTCAACAGCTTCGGAGCCGATTCTCAGGGCGGTGATGCGGAATTCTACTTCGCCGTATCCAACCGCGAATTATTGCCGTTCCTGCGCAGCGCCAAAATCGAACCGCGGATCAACGCACTGCCGTGCCGCAGCCTGGCAGAAATCGACGAGGGCGAACGCAGCCGCATCGAGCGCGAACAAGGAATCGCCCTGCAACAATTGGCCCAGCGCGCCGAAGCAACCCGGCAAAAACGCGACCGCGCCCGGCTGGAGGCAGAACTGTCAGTCATGACCGCCCGCGAAAACCAGATGGCGATAGCCGCGGTGCTGTTCCTGCTCGCAATTGGCGGCGGTGTGATCGCCTATCAGGCGCGCGGCGTGGAGGGTCAGGAACGCAAGTTCGCGATCGCCAGCGGGATTGCCGCGGTTGCCGCGGTCGCCGCGCTGGCGGTGTGGTTCTCGCGGCCAGGCCTCGACGAAATCGACCGGCAGGTGACCGGCGCGATGCAGGCGGGCACGGCTGACGGCGGCAATGCCATGGGCAACGGCATGGGCAACGAAGATGATGACCCCGGTGCCATCAACATGTCGGCCCAGGCGAGGGGATCAGGCAAGCTAACCTGCGTCTTGCAGGAAGATCGCAGCCGCATCGTTAGCGCGCCCGATACCGAAGTGGAATTTGCCTGGACGGGTGACGGCTGCGTAAACGAGCGGACCCAATATGGCTTTGCCGGGGGCAATTGGTCGCGCGTATTCGTGCCTAATGATGAAGCGGCGGTTTCGGTCAACCGGTATGACCCGGCCAGCAAGACTTTTCGCACCGACCGATATCTGCTCGGCCGTTCCGCAATGGACGAAGCACGCGCCACCCGCGGCGCCTATACCGCGCCAAAATGCGGCACGGACAATGCGGCGGCGCGGCTGGGTGATCTGCAGGGCGCGGTCACATCGGCCCTGCCCAAACAGCCGAACGAACGGCTGGTCTATAGCTGCGAGGCGATAGACGGGAACTGAGCGGGCCTAAGCCGCCCCGCTAGGCCGCCAACGCTTCACCGCTCAGCGTGATCCGGTGCATTTCGCGGGCATATCCGGGGTAGTCGTTGAGCGCGTTGTGCCAGGTGGCGCGGTTGTCCCAGATGGCCACGGTGCCCGATTCCCACACCACGCGACACTGGTTTGCATCGTCCATCGCGGCATCATACAGCCGCTGGAGCAGCGGCAGACTTTCCGCCCGCGTTCGGCCTTCGAAATGGATGGTGAAGGACGGATTCACATACAGCAGCCTGCGTCCGGATTGCGGATGCCGGATTACCACCGGATGGGTCGCGCCGGTTTTCATCTCCTGCCCGCGCAATTCGCTGGCCATGTCGGTCTGGGCATATGCCCCGTCCGGCGCATAGACATGGTCGGCGGTGTGATAGGCGCGCAAATCCGCCACTTCTTCTTTCAGATCATCGGGCAAGGCATCATAGGCAGCGCCCATATGCGCGAACAACGTATCCCCGCCTGACGGGGGCAATACCCGCGCCACTAGGATCGAACCCATCGCGGGGATCTGGTCATAGGAATGGTCGGTGTGCCACGCCCCGCCGATATTGGTCTGCTGATCTGCCTTTTTGCGCACGATCGCGATTTCGGGAAATTCATCGTCCAGCGGAAAGTAATTGTTGATGTCGATACCGCCCCAACGTTTTGCGAAGGCGATATGCTCTTCGGGCGACAGGCTCTGGCTGCGCAGCACGGCGACTCCGTGCGTGTACACCGCCCGCTTGAGCACCTCCAGTTTCGCGTCGTCGATAGCGGCGAGCTGGATGCCGCCGATGGTCGCGCCCGCATTCGGGGTCATCGGAATTATGAGCATGGTCCTGTTCTCCGCCTTCTCCTCTGCGGCCATCTGTGCAGCCGTATGCGCCACCAATACGCGATATCGGGAAAATCGGAAGCGCTTCGCTCTGGGACGGGTTGCATCGCAGCATCCCCGATGATAGGGGCGCGCCAGCCGAACCGGGGCAGTGTTTTGCGCGTCCCATCCTAGGCTAGACGACAACATCGCATCTTGCCGACCCAAGAGGACCTCAACGCGTGGAAATTTCCGCCGGTATTCAAGCTAGCCTCGCAGGCCGTTACGCTTCGGCCCTGTTCGATTTGGCTTCCGAGACCGGAACGGTCACAGCGGTCGAATCCGACCTCGAAAAACTGCGCGCGGCGCTTGGCGAATCGGCGGACCTGCGGGCGCTGACGACCAACCCGGAAGTATCGCGCGATGCGGCGCAGGGCGCTATCGGCGGCGTTGCCCGCCTGCTCGGCCTGTCGCCGCTCACCGGCAATTTCCTTGGTGTGCTGGCGCAGAACCGCCGCCTGTCGCAGCTGCCTTCGATGATTCGCGCGTTCAACACCATTGCCGCTGCCCAGCGCGGCGAAGTGACCGCCGACGTTTCCAGTGCCCATGCGCTCAGCGACACGCAGCTCGCATCGCTCAAGGACAAATTGACGGCCCGCGAAGGCTGCACCGTGAAATTACAGACGAGCGTCGATCCCGATCTGCTTGGCGGCCTGGTGGTCACCATCGGATCGCAGCGGATCGACGGTTCGATCAAAACCAGACTCAATACCCTCGCTACAAAGATGATGAAGGCTGACGGCGTTACCGCCGTCGGGAAAGGCTAACCCATGGAAATCCGTGCCGCAGAAATTTCGAAGGTCATCAAGGACCAGATCGCCAATTTCGGAACCGAAGCTCAAGTAACCGAAGTCGGCTCCGTCCTCTCGGTGGGTGATGGGATCGCCCGTATCCACGGCCTCGACAATGTCCAGGCCGGCGAAATGGTCGAATTTTCCAATGGTGTGCAGGGCATGGCCCTCAACCTGGAAGCGGACAATGTAGGCGTCGTGATTTTCGGCTCCGATTCCGAAATCAAGGAAGGCGATGTCGTCAAACGGACCGGCACCATCGTGGACGTCCCCGTGGGCAAGGAATTGCTTGGCCGCGTGGTTGACGCGCTCGGCAATCCGATCGACGGCAAGGGCCCGCTGAAAACCACGCAGCGCAGCCGCGTTGAAGTGAAGGCACCGGGCATCATCCCGCGCCAGTCCGTGAACGAGCCCGTCCAGACTGGCCTAAAGGCGATCGACGCGCTGGTTCCGGTTGGCCGCGGCCAGCGCGAATTGATCATCGGTGACCGTCAAACCGGCAAGTCCGCTGTCGCGATCGACACTTTCATCAACCAGAAGAACGCCCATCAGGGCGATGACGAGAAGCAGAAACTATACTGCATCTATGTCGCCATCGGCCAGAAGCGTTCGACGGTTGCCCAGATCGTGAAAAGCCTGGAAGAAAACGGCGCGATGGAATATTCCATCGTGGTTGCCGCAACCGCTTCCGAACCTGCACCGCTGCAGTATCTCGCGCCGTACACCGGCTGCGCGATGGGCGAATATTTCCGCGACAACGGCATGCACGCCGTGATCGTGTATGACGATTTGTCCAAGCAGGCCGTGGCTTACCGTCAGATGTCGCTGCTGCTGCGCCGCCCTCCGGGCCGTGAAGCCTATCCGGGCGACGTGTTCTATCTCCACTCACGCCTGCTCGAACGCGCGGCGAAGATGAACGACGAACATGGCGGCGGTTCGCTAACCGCACTGCCGATCATCGAAACACAGGCCGGTGACGTGTCTGCGTATATTCCGACCAACGTGATTTCGATCACCGACGGCCAGATCTTCCTCGAAACGGAATTGTTCTACCAGGGCATCCGTCCGGCGATCAACGTCGGTCTGTCCGTGAGCCGTGTGGGCGGTGCCGCCCAGACCAAGGCGATGAAGAAAGTGTCCGGCTCGATCAAGCTGGAGCTGGCGCAGTACCGCGAAATGGCCGCCTTCGCCCAGTTCGGTTCGGATCTCGACGTTTCCACCCAGAAACTGCTCAACCGCGGTGCGCGGCTGGTGGAACTGCTCAAGCAGCCCCAGTTCTCGCCCCTGCCGTTTGAGGAACAGACGGTGTCGATCTTCGCTGGTACCAATGGCTATCTCGATGCGATTCCGGCAGCCCGCGTGGTGGAATACGAAGCCGCGATGCTCAGCCACATGCG
>JBGSJO010000061.1:0-29669 GCA_041741895.1 Pontixanthobacter sp. | reverse complement strand
AACGCAACTGCGGTCAGTTTTTTGGGGGTGGAGACTTCGGGGTACTTATGCCGTCACGTCGGCGGCCGGAGACGGAATCGCCCGCTGGACAGTTTCACAGGCCTCGGCAAAGGCCCGGAAACTCGGCGATAATTCGCCCGCCCCCAAAAAATATCACCGCATAACAAGTGCTTACAGTGACTGGTGCGGTCGAGAAGACTCGAACTTCCACGGCCTTTCGGCCACAACGACCTCAACGTTGCGCGTCTACCAGTTCCGCCACGACCGCACTAAAGTCAGGATGCGCCAGAGCGATCCTGCGGGGTAGGAGGGGGCCACTAGCAAAGGGCCGATCACTGCGCAAGCAGTGCTTTTGCCTGGTGCAGTTAGCTTGTGCCGACAGGGGGGCGGGCGGACCCATGAAACGGCCGTCGCCAATTATGTCCCGCTGCGGGACCAGCTTAACGGTTCGCTTGCGAGTATGGTGAATATTGCGGAAACATTTGCCGCATGGGTATTGCCGCTTCTCTGCTGTTCTTCACCGTCGCCGCCACGCAGCCGGGCGCACAGGAAACGCGTAAAGCACCTGTTTCAAGCGCAGCGATTGCAGTACAGGCCCGGGCGACCACGCGGATATTGGCGGGTGCGAAGGTTCGGTTTGACCAGGAAGTCCAGTCGGCCCGGGTCGGCAGCACGGCGCAGCCGCAAATCAAACGGGACCGTGCCGACATATTATGGATTGAATTCAGCTAGGTTTCCAGCCGATTTCAACATATTTAGCGGATTTCGGTACATCGGTGACAGCTTCCACCACGGTCATTTTCTCGCCCGGGGCCAACTTCGGTTTGGGCGGTACCAAGACCCAACTGTAAACAATTTTTTCGCGTTGATCGCGCATTACGATCAGGATCGAGGGAACTGTCCGGCCTTCGCGCCCGACATTGGTAATTGTGCCGACAGCGCCGAAAAATTCGCTGCCATTGGGCAAAGTCCGGCGGTCCTGCTGTGCGGGCGGGAAATCCAGAACCAGGTCAGGCTGGTTGGCTGCGAAGGTTGGCCGGTTGAAGGGGATCCAGTCCGGAGCCCCCCAATAATTGACCGCCGCGATCGTTCCCAGCGCTATTACCGCGAAAACCGCCGCCGCAGCCGTCCATATCCGCAGCGGATTTCGCCGCGAACGGAACGGTGGCTGATATTCGAATTGTGAATATTGCGCTTCGGGTTCCTGCATCGATGCGGGGGCCGAAATTCTTTCCGCTATTTCTTCTATGTCGCTGTTTTCGGTTTGATCAGCCGGTTCAGCTTCACCGGCGGCCGGATCTTCGCGGGCCGGGCCCCCGGTTGCCGTGTCGGGATAACGGGCAGCTTCGTCTTGCTTGACAGGCGCACCGGCTGCCTCGACCGGCGGGGCCGCGGCCTGCGCGGTACGGTCAATCGGGTGGCCTTCCTGGAACCAGCTGTGGCGACATTTTGCGCAGCGTACCGTGCGTCCGTCGATACCAACTGCGCTATCGGGAACGACGTAACGCGTGGCGCAGGCAGGGCAGGCAATGATCATGGTTACCAGCCTCTTTAGGCCCGCAGACAGTAAGCAACAAGTCTTCGGAGGCTATCGGGGTGAATACGGTGGCTTTTTTCCACATCGAAGCATAGCTATAGGCCAATCATCATGGCAGTTTTTCCCGTTCCCGGCAGAAATGATCTATTTCATGGTGGTCAAACCTGCGCCGATTGGCACGGGGGCGGCCATTATATCGCTGTGCCCATCGCAAGTGGATTTGGCCGATGAGCAAGCGGGTTGGCGAAACGATTACCTTCGATAATGTCGGCCTGCGTTATGGCACCGACCGCGAAGTTCTGAGCGATGTGTCCTTCACGCTTTATCCGGGCAGCTTCTATTTCCTGACCGGGGCCAGCGGCGCGGGCAAGACTTCTCTGCTCAAACTTCTCTATCTGGCGCAGCGCCCTTCGCGCGGTGGGATTTCGATGTTCGGCACCGATGTCATTACCTTGCCGCGATCGCGCCTGCCCGCATTCCGCCGCCGCCTGGGCGTTGTATTCCAGGATTTCCGGCTGATTCCGCATCTTTCGGCATTTGACAACGTCGCGCTGCCGCTCAGGGTTTCCGGGGTGCGAGAGGCCGACCTGCGCAAGCATGTAACCGACATGCTGGAATGGGTCGGCCTGGCCCACCGGACCGATGCCCGTCCGGCGACCCTGTCTGGCGGGGAACAGCAACGGGTGGCGATTGCCCGTGCGGTAATCGGGCGGCCCGATATGCTGGTGGCGGACGAGCCGACCGGTAACGTCGATCCTGAAATGGCCTTGAAGCTGCTGCGCCTGTTCGAAGCGCTCAATCGGTTGGGGACCACCGTGGTGGTGGCGACCCACGATGTCCATTTGCTGAAGAAAGTGCCCGAATCGCTGATCATGCGGCTGGACAAGGGCCGCCTGTCGGACCCCACCGGCGCCCTGCGGTATCCGCCGCGGCGCCAAGTGACGGACCGCGATGAGAGTTCACAATTGGGGCAGGATGGGGGCGAGTTTTGAAAAATCCACCACCCCGCCCCAAATTCGGCGGTGCCGGCCTGTCCGGCGGCTTTTCATTGATGCGGGGTGACCACGCCGCCCAATTGGTGCCGCAAGCGCGGTTGGCCGGACCGATGCCGTGGGTAATTGCAATCATGGTTGCCCTGACCGTTATCGCCGCAGCTGGCGGACTGGCACTGAACAATCTGGCGCAAAGCGCGCGGAGCGAATTGTCCGGCGGCGCGACGGTGCAGATTGTTGAGGCATTGCCGCAGGAGCGCGACCGTCAGGCCCGGGCAGCCCTGGCCATGCTTGCCGGACATCCTGCTGTGGATTCGGTGCGGCGGGTGCCCGATGCGGAGCTGGAGCGGCTCCTGGAACCATGGCTGGGTGTGGGTGCTGACAAGGAAGCGGTGCCGATCCCTGCTTTGATTGATCTGCAGATGCGTACGGAAGCGACCGAGGCACAGTTGGATTCGATGCGGCGGATGCTTGCTGACCAGGCCCCAGCGGCGCGGATCGACGCACAATCGGCGTGGCTGAGACCGGTGTTTTCCGCGATTTCATCTCTGCAATGGTTGGCATTGGCGCTGGTAATCCTGCTCGGTTTGACCAGCGCTGCCGCTGTGTGGCTTGCCGCCCGCAGCGCGCTGGGCACCAATCGCAATACGATCGAAGTGGTCCATTTGCTTGGCGGAACGGACAGCCAGATCGCGCAGATTTTCCAGCGTTCGGTGGGCTTCGATGCGACCCTTGGCGGAACAGTCGGGCTGGCATTGGGCCTGGTGGCGGTGCTGGTGCTGGGACAGCAATTTGCCGGGCTGGATTCCGGCATGGTGGCTGGCGGCGGTTTGACATGGGTCAACTGGCTGATGTTGGCTGCAATTCCGGTTGCCGGGGTCATCACCGCGATGCTGACCGCCCGCCTGACTGTCATTGGCGCGCTGAGGCGAATGCTGTGATCCACCGTTTCATCGCTGCCATCGTGATCATCTGGACCGCTGGGTTTGTGTGGTTCGCCACAGCCTTGCCGGGACCGCTCCCGGCGGATGTTCAGGGCGCCAGAACCGATGTCATTGTGGTGCCCACCGGCGGGCCGGGCCGGATCGAACGCGGGCTGGAAGTGCTCGACCGCGGGCTTGCCAGGCACATGCTGGTCAGCGGCGTCGATCCAGAGGTAAAGCCAGGTGAATTCGCCGCCCAGTTTTCCGTTTCGACACGCACAATGAATTGCTGCATTACCCTGGGATATGCGGCGGTCGATACGCGGGGGAATGCCGCAGAGATTGCCGATTGGATTAATGCCAACAACTTCCGCTCCGTCAGGCTTGTTACCACCGATTGGCACATGTCGCGTGCGTCAGGGGAATTGCGGCATGTTTTGCCGGATAGTGTGCGACTGGTCGAAGATGCATCTCCGTCCGCCCCGCGCCTGGGGACGTTGTTCATGGAATATCACAAGCTGCTGGCCAGCCGCATTGCCTGGCTGTGGCAAGGTTGACCCGGCCATGATTTATCTGCGCAATCTGCTGTTTTATCCGGTTTTTTATATCGGAAGCATTTTCTTCGTGACCGCGTCTGTTCTCTCGATCCCGATTGGCCCGGTGCCGCTTCGCCGGGCCGTTGCGGCATGGTCGCGTTTTCACCGCAGCTGCCTGCGCCTGCTGATCGGCATCGAACTCAAGATAGAGGGCCAATTGGCGCAGGAACCGGTGTTCTATGCAGTGCGGCATGAGAGTTTTTTCGAAGCGATTGATGCCCCTGCGATGTATCGGACCCCGGTGACTTTTGCGAAACACGAATTGTCGATCATTCCCGGTTGGGGCCGGGCGGCCAAGGCCTATGGCATGATCTTTGTCGAGCGCGATCAGGGGGCGAAGGCCCTGCGCAAGATGGTGTCCGAAGCGCGCCGGTATTCGCAGGCGGGGCGCCCGCTGGTGATTTACCCCGAAGGGACGCGCACTCCGCATGGACAGGCAGGCAAACTGCAGGCAGGCTTTGCGGGCCTCTATAAATTGATCGGATTGCCGGTAGTCCCGGTGGCCGTGAACAGCGGCCCACTGTATCACCGGTTCTGGAAGCGGCCCGGCACGATTACCTACCGGATCGGCGAGAAAATCCCCCCCGGCCTGCCCCGCGTCGAGATCGAGGCACGTGTGAATGCGGCAATCAACGCCTTGAACAAGAGCCCGAACTAGGTTTTTTCGCTGCTTTGTTCCGAATGATCTGAACGCCCGAAATCGGCGCGGGCATCATCCTGGCCCATCTCGATAATCGAATTGCGAATGTCGCGGGTGCGGCTGAACAGGTCGAACAATGCCTCGCCATCGCCCGAACGGATTGCCCGCTGCATCGCGGTAAGATCTTCGGTAAAGCGGCCCAGCATTTCCAGCACCGCGCCGCGATTATGCAGAAACACATCGCGCCACATGGTGGGATCGGATGCGGCGATGCGGGTGAAATCCCGAAAACCGCCGGCGGAATATTTGATCACTTCGCTGCGGGTCACCCCTTCAAGGTCGGATGCAGTGCCAACGATCGTATAGGCGATCAGATGCGGGATATGGCTGGTCACCGCCAGCACCAGATCGTGATGCGCGGCGTCCATAATCTCGATCCGCGCGCCGAGCCCTTCCCAGAACTGTTGCAGATCCGCCAGTGCCTCTGCCGGGGTGTCGGGCTCTGGCGTCAGGATGCACCAGCGATGTTGGAACAAGGTGGCGAAACCGGCATCCGGCCCGCTGCGTTCGGTACCCGCAACCGGATGCGCAGGAATTACCGTGTGATCGGGCAGGGCACCGCGCAATGCCTCCCCCACTGTCTGCTTGGATGATCCGACATCGGTGATGATTGCATCGGCAGGTAGGCTGTCCCTGATCTCTGCCGCTGCAGCGGGAATCGCGCCCACCGGCACGCAGAAAATCACCAGGTCCGCGCCCTCGACCGCCTTGGCCGCACTGCTGGAAACCTCGTCCACCAAACCGCGCAAACCAGCCCGCACCCTGACGCCGGGATCCATGTCGAAGCCGGTGGTCGAAATATGCGGCAGGAATTTCCGCGCCGCCAGCCCCACCGATCCGCCCAGCAAACCGAGCCCGATAATCGCCACCCGCTCGATTGCCATCAGGTGCCTTCCACCAAAGCCCGCAGCGCGGCCATGACATCATCCATTTGCGCCGCAGTGCCGATCGTGATCCGCAGGCCGTGCGGCAAATCCTGCCCCGGCAACCACCGTGTGGCATAGCCGGCTTCGGCCAAGGCATTCAGCGCCATTTCGGCGGATAATTCGCCTTCGAACAGGATCAGCAGGAAATTCGCCTTGCTGGGGACAGGCCGCAGTCCGTGATTTCCGAGCGCTTCGACGAATTCGGTGAACCGCGCCAGTTCGGCGGCATTGTGATCCCTCGAATCGCGCACGAATTGCTGGTCGCCAACCGCCGCCAGCGCCGCAACCTGACCATGATTGGTGACATTGAACGGCCCGCGTATCCGATTGAGGTTGGCAATGATGTCAGGCGCGCCGGTGGCCCAGCCGATCCGTTCGCCGGCCAGCCCGTAGATCTTCGAGAATGTCCGCGTGACCAGCACATTTTCGTGGTTCGCCGCCAGCTCCAGTCCGCCGTCATCCTCCTCGTCGGTCAAATATTCGGCGTAGGCTTGATCGATCACCAACAATGCATCGGACGGCAGGCCCGCATGCAGCCGTGCAATCTCGCTTGCGGGCAGGTAGCTGCCGGTTGGATTGTTGGGATTGGCCACATACACAACCCGCGTATGTTTGCCGACAAGCTTGAGCAATTCATCGACATCGATGCCGTAATCCTTGTCCGGCGCGACCATCGGCAACGCGCCGCACCGTTTCGCCGCAATGTCGTAAACCACGAAGCTGAAGCGCGAAAACAGCACTTCATCGCCGGGCCCAGCATAGGCCTGCGCCGCCAGGTTCAGCAATTCATCCGAACCGGTGCCGCACACGATACGCCCCGCATCAATCCCGTGCAATTCGCCCAGGGCAGCGCGCAAGGCGGTGCTATCCGGATCGGGATAGGTGGCCGCCGGTGCGGCTGCGGCCAAGGCCGCAATTGCCGCCGGGCTGCTGCCAAGCGGGTTTTCGTTGGCGGATAGTTTCACCAGCGCGCGCCCGTCGTCAGCATGGGATTTGCCCGGGACATAGGCATGGATCGCGGTGATCCAGGGTTTGGCCAGTGGTTGGGCCAAAGGTTTGGCCAATGGTTCGGGTGTTGATCGTGTTACCATGTCGGCGGCGCGAATAGCCGCTTTAAGCCGGCAATGACAGCCCGATTGCGGCAACAATTGACAGTCCCTGCTGCCTGCCCCAAATCCCGCCGCCCATGTCTGTGAAAAATGTCTCCCACGCGTTCACGCTTCCTGCCCGCCTGCCACTCGATAGCGGAGAGGCGTTGGAGGGGGTCACGATCGCTTATGAAACCTACGGCAAGCTCGGTCCGGCGAAGGATAATGCGATCCTGGTGTGCCATGCGCTGACCGGCGACCAATACCTCGCCAGCGCGCATCCCGTCACTGGCAAGCCCGGCTGGTGGGAACGAATGGTCGGCCCGGGCAAGCCAATCGACACAGACCGTTTCCACGTCATCTGCGCCAACGTGATCGGCAGCTGCATGGGCTCCACCGGCCCTTCCAGTCTGGCCCCGGACGCAAAGCCCTATGCCATGCGCTTCCCCGTCATCACCATTCGCGACATGGTCCGCGGCCTGATTGCCCTGCTCGACGGGTTGGGGATCGAACGCTTGCACGCCGTGGTCGGCGGGTCGATGGGCGGGATGCAGGCGCTCAGCCTAGCCGCCAATTTTCCCGACCGCGCCGCCCGGGTGCTGGCGATTGCCACCACGGCGCGCCATTCCGCACAAAACATCGCCTTCCACGAGGTCGGGCGTCAGGCGATCATGGCCGATCCAGCCTGGGCGGGGGGCGATTATTACGCCAGCGGCACTACGCCCGATGCCGGCCTGTCTGTGGCGCGGATGGCGGCGCATATCACCTATCTGTCAGAGGCGGGCCTGACCGAGAAATTCGGCCGCCGGATGCAGGACAAACCCGATGGCAGCGCGGGGGGGAAAAGTTTTGGCTTCGATGCCGATTTCCAGGTGGAAAGCTACCTGCGCTATCAGGGCAGCGGCTTTACCCGCCGCTTCGATGCAAATTCCTACCTCTATATCACCCGGGCGATGGACTATTTCGATCTGGCGGAGGAACATGACGGACAATTGGGCAAGGCCTTCGCCGGAACGCCTGCCCGGTTCTGCCTGGTCAGTTTCGACAGCGACTGGCTGTATCCCACCGCCGAAAGCCGCCACGTGGTCCACGCATTGAACGCTGCGGGCGCGCCGGTCAGTTTTGTCGAATTGTCCGCCCCGTTCGGCCATGACAGCTTTTTACTGGACGTCCCGGCGCTCGACCGGGTGATAAAGGGGTTCCTTGAATGACTGTGCTGCCAGAAGGCTACCACTTCGTCACCGAACCCGGTGACATCGATCTTAACGCAACCCATGCCTATCTGACGCGCAGCTATTGGGCGGCCGGTATTCCGCTTGAAACCGTCAGGCGCGCATTGGCCAATTCGTTTTGTGTCGCGATCACATACCAAGGCGCTCAAATCGCTTTTGCCCGGCTGGTCAGCGACCGCGCCACCTTTGCCTATCTGGCCGATGTCTATGTGCTCGAAGAACATCGGGGAAAGGGGCTGTCGCACGCGATTCTGATCTTCCTGCAAAGCCATCCCGAATTTCAGGGCCTTCGCCGCTGGGCCTTGTTTACGCGCGATGCACAGGGGCTTTATGCCGCACACGGCTGGAAGCAATATCCCATCCCCGACCGCATGATGACGATTGACGATCCGGACGTTTACAAATGAGCGTACTGCGGCCCGATCTGGCGGTCATCGCTGACCATATCGAGCGCGGCACAAGGGTGCTGGATATCGGCTGCGGTGATGGAGCGTTGATGGCTGCGCTGCGCGATGAAAAGCAGGTTGATGCGCGCGGGCTGGAAATTGACGCGGCGCAGGTGGAACAATGCGTCGCGCGCGGCCTGTCCGTGGTGCAGGGCGATGCGGACCGCGACCTGACCGAATATCCCGATGGCGCATTCGATTATGCGATCATGAGCCAGACGCTGCAAACGGCGGAGCGACCTGACCTGACGTTGGACCAATTGCTGCGCGTCGGGCGTCAGGCCTTCGTCAGCTTTCCCAATTTCGCCCATTGGCGGATGCGGCGGGCCCTGTTGATGACCGGGCGGATGCCCGTGACGCGGCATTTGCCGGTCAGCTGGTATGAAACGCAGAATATCCACCATGTCACGGTGACCGATTTCCACGAATTGCTGGCGACCAAGGGCGTAAAGGCAGACCGCAGCTGGTTCTTCGCCGGAGACCGAGAGATCAGCGCCGCCGGAGCAAATTGGCGCGCCGAATATGCGGTGTTTCAATTGAGCCGCTAGAGTCCTTCCGGCCTTGATTGCATCGAAGCCAGCGCCCAGGATTCTTGATGTACCCCGATTTGGTATTTTTCGGCGCTTCAGGCAGCAAGCTGTCCGTTCGGAAACATTGGCAGGTTTTCATTTGTGTATCTGAATTTCGGAATGGCCATATTCGATAAATTCAGTTTGTTTGCATCCAGGGATTTACCCTCGGCCAGCAAGCTGGGCATGCCGGCAGCGGCCAGCATGTAAGCGGAAACCCTGTGGCTGGTGCACAGCCCGCCATTGCCATCGCTGACCAGGGGTCTTTCGAATTCGATACCCAATCGATCTTTCGCACAGCGCGTGACCTTTCCGAGAGCCAATTGCCCTTCACCAAAGTCGAGAACAAATTCGGTACCGAGCGGGGCGTCCAGAATTCCCTCGATCATGGCACCCGTCGCGGACAGGTTCTTCAGGATGATCGGATAATAGAAATTCTCGTGGATGGCCCCGATTTTTTGATACATCGAAAGGCGATCATGGCGCTGCGTGGCATAACCCGAGGGTTCGATGCCCCAATCGGCTTGCGTAGATTGTTTCAGATATTCTGCCTGGGTTATCGGCATGGAGTAGATGTAACCCTGAACATGGCTGACACCCTGTTCCCTGATCATTTGCAGCTGGTCGAATGTCTCGATCCCTTCAGCAGTCGTTTCCATGTCGAGCGCGTTGGCCAGCGAAACGATCGCCGTTATGATGGCTTTGCTCCGTGATCCGTGCTGGGTCGCGCCGCGGACAAAACTCTGATCGATCTTGATTTTGTCAAACGGCGCGGTTTTCAGATAGGCGAGCGATGAATAGCCGGTCCCAAAATCGTCGAGTGCCAAGCGCACACCCAAAGACTTGATTTTCTGGAATATTGCATTGGTGGCCCCGCCTTCCTGCAGGAACACCCCTTCGGTGATTTCGATTTCGAGTCTGTCCGGATCCAGGCCCGAGACGGAAAGAGCATGCGCGACATGATTGATGAACGATGGTTCGATGAACTGAACCGGCGAGACATTGACAGCAACCCGCAGGAGATTCGACCATTGTGCTGCATCCTCGCAGGCGGTTCGCAAAATCCACTCACCAATTCTGCAAATGAGGCTCGATTCCTCCGCAATCGGGATGAACTGAACCGGCGTGATAAGACCTTTTTCAGGATGATTCCACCGAATGAGCGCCTCGGCGCCGGTGACCTTGTTGGAACCGGCCCCGACAATAGGTTGATACAGCAGCTCGAACTCGCCGTTTGCCAGGGCATCTTCGAGGTCCTCGCCCAGCTTTCGGCGCTGTTCTGCTACTTCCAGCATGTCACGGGAAAAGAACCTGAAGCGCCCACGACCGCTGTTTTTCGCCGCGTAAAGAGCAAGATCGGCATTGCTCACGAACTCGTCTGCACTGTCGCCATCGAATGGGCTGATTGCGATGCCAACCGACGCCCCGATTAGGCAGCGGTTGCCCTGGACCGTGTAAGGTTGGGATAACATGGAAATCACGCGTTCCGCCAGATCACCCAGGGATCCCCGGTCTTCCTGGTTGGGCAGGAGAACCTGGAATTCATCACCGCCAAGCCGGCAAACCCGCTCCGGATCGTCAATGATCCTCAGCAGCCGGTCGGACACTTGTTTCAACAGCAGATCACCCACTGTATGCCCCAGTGTATCATTTACTTGCTTGAAATGGTCGAGGTCGATCAGAAGCGTTGCGCATTTGCGATTATCCAGCCTGGAGGCCCGGAGTGTCTTGTCAAGAAGTTGGGACATGCTCCGGCGGTTGAGTAAACCGGTAAGCGGATCAAACATCGCCAGCCGCGAGTTTTCATCTGCATCCCGCCGGTCGTTTGTTATATCAGAGCAAACGCCGCGAAATCCCAGGAATTCAGACGATGCGCTGAATTGGGGTTCCCCCGAAACCCACCACCAGCGGGCTTCATCACCAAGCTTGCTTTGTGCAGTCACCCGTTCGAAACGTGACCTGCGGACAAGCGAAAACTGGAGATTGCGGACCGAATTTTTATCCTTTTCGGACGGGGTAAACAGGTCCGCAAAATTACGGCCGCGCCATTCGCTGGCGGGGCTCAGGATCGCACTGGTACGATCGGACAGATGGGTTAGCCTCCCTTCGGCATCGGTTGACCAGAATCCGCCAAGGTTGAGCCCTTCGTAAGCATTGCAGAATGCCAAAGCATCCGGCCCATTTAGCCCGGCGTCCGCGCTATTGCGTTTCGTTCGGTACGTATCGTCAAGTTTTGCAAAGAGCCCTGAAATCCGCATCACAAACTTACCCACAAAATCACACATTTTTGACGGCTAATTCCGACAATTAGTTATGCGCTACGATTTTGGTCTTATTATTCAATTAATGCTGGTGGCTGCGCCGGGTAAATCGTTGGTGGATAGATGTTTGGATGTTTTTTGCACAGAGATGGTGATTGGTGTTGAAACAACTGTTTCTGACTCCATTGGAGCCAGCAAAGAAATTTTCCGCAGGTCAGCACTGGGTACTGGCCTTAAACCAACCGTTCCGCATGCCAGCGGACATGTTCGGCCATGAAGGTTTCGATGAAGTAATAGGAATGGTCATACCCTTCCTGCATCCGGATCGTGGCGGGGATGCCTGCCTTGCGGCAGGCGAGGGCGAGCAGGCCGGTTTTCAGCTGCTCGGCCAGGAAATTGTCGGCTGTGCCCTGGTCCACCAGCAGGTGCCTGAGCTGGGCACCATCTTCGATCAAGGCCACCGCATCATACTGCCGCCATGTCGCCTTGTCCGGCCCGAGATAGCCGCCCAGCGCTTTTTCGCCCCAGGGGCAATTCAGCGGTGAAGCGATCGGGGCGAAGGCGCTGACGGATTTGAATCGGCCCGCGTTGCGCAGCCCGATTGTCAGCGCGCCGTGGCCACCCATGCTGTGTCCGGTAATGCCCTGCCGCGCCATGTCGGCGGGGAAATGTTCGGCGATCAGCGCGGGCAGCTCGCTCTCGATATAACTGCGCATCCGGAAATTCGCCGCCCACGGTTCCTGCGTAGCGTCGACATAGAATCCCGCGCCCTTGCCGAAATCATAGGCTTCTTCGTCCGGTACATTATCGCCGCGCGGGGAGGTGTCCGGGGCCACGAAGATAATCCCGTGTTCGGCGCAGACCGCGCGGTAATGGCCCTTTTCAGTGACATTGGCGTGGGTGCAGGTCAGGCCCGACAGATACCACAGCACGGGCAGCTTCGCGCCAGCAACATGCGGGGGCATATAGACCGAGAAAGTCATTTCAGTGCCGGTTTCGGCGGAGGCGTGGGAATAAATCCCCTGCACTCCGCCGAAGCTCCGGTTTTCGGCCAAAGTATCGATCGGCGTTTCCATCATGGAAACGGGATCAGGCCCGCATCAGGGCGCAGATCTTGTTACCGGACGGATCGCGCAGATAGGCGAGATACAGCTTCATGCCGGCGCCTTCACGGATGCCTGGTGGATCTTCGATTGCGGTGCCGCCATTGGCAATGCCCGCTTCGTGCCAGGCGTCGGCTTCTTCCTGCGAATTCACGGCGAACCCGATTGTGGAACCATTGCCGCAGCTGGCCGGCTTGCCGTCGATCGGCTTGGACAGCAGCAACATGCCGCCATTATTCATGTAGATGACGCGGCCCTTGGGGTCCACGACGCCCGGTTTGGCGCCCAGCACGCCCAATGTGGCGTCGTAGAATTTCTTGGACGCCTCGATATCGTCGGCGCCCAGCATGATATGGCTAAACATTATTCACTCTCCTGTTTGTGAATTTGGCTTCGTTGGTAATTCAGTAAACCACGACACTGCGGATGGATTCCCCGGCGTGCATCAGGTCGAAACCCTTGTTAATTTCTTCCAGTGTGAGCACGTGGGTTATCATCGGGTCAATCTGGATCTTTCCGTCCATATACCAATCGACGATCCTGGGCACGTCTGTCCGGCCCTTGGCCCCGCCGAATGCGGTGCCGCGCCAGTTGCGGCCTGTCACCAGCTGGAACGGGCGGGTGGAAATTTCCTTGCCCGCTTCGGCCACGCCGATGATGATCGAAGTGCCCCATCCCTTGTGGCAGCATTCAAGCGCTTGGCGCATCACATCGGTGTTACCGGTGCAGTCGAAACTGTAATCCGCGCCGCCATCGAGCATGTTGACCAGATGCGTCACAACATCGCCGACATCCTTGGGATTGACGAAATCGGTCATCCCGAACTTGCGGCCCCATTCCTCGCGCGCCGGGTTGATGTCCACGCCCACGATACGGCCGGCGCCCGCCATCTTCGCGCCCTGCAGCACGTTGAGACCGATCCCGCCGAGGCCGAACACCACCACATTGTCGCCCGGTTTGACCTGCGCAGTATTGACCACCGCGCCGACCCCGGTGGTAACCCCGCAGCCGATGTAGCAACTGGTCTTGAACGGGGCGTCCTTGCGGATCTTCGCGACCGCGATTTCTGGCAGGACGGTGAAGTTGGAGAAGGTGGAACAGCCCATGTAATGATGGATCACCTGCCCTTTGTAACTGAAGCGTGATGTGCCGTCGGGCATCAACCCCTTGCCCTGCGTTTCCCGGATGGCGCTGCACAGGTTTGTCTTGCCAGACAAGCACATTTTGCACTGGCGGCATTCGGGGGTGTAGAGCGGGATCACATGATCGCCCTCGACAACGGACGTCACGCCCGCGCCCACTTCGCGCACGATCCCGGCGCCTTCATGGCCCAGCACGCTGGGGAACAGACCTTCGCTGTCCAGCCCGTCCAGCGTATAGGCATCGGTGTGGCAAATGCCCGTGGCCATGATTTCCACCAGCACTTCGCCCGCCTTGGGGCCTGCGAGGTCGAGTTCGACGATTTCGAGCGGTTTCTTCGCCTCGAAGGCGACTGCGGCGCGGGTTTTCATGGGGCGGGATACTCCGTAAATAATGCGCGTGGCGGATCAGGATTCGTGGACGGTCTTGATGACCATGCAGGCGCTTACCCCTTCGGCGCCGTCTTCGCTACCATGACCTGACCATTTGACTCCGCCAAACGGCGCATCGACCGCGCTTACCGATGCGCCATTGATCGCCAGCATGCCCGCCTCGATCTCTTCCGCCAACCGGCGGCGGCGGGCGGGGTCCTGCGTCCAGGCATAGGCGGCGAGGCCATATGGCAGGCGGTTGGCCTCCGCGATCATCTCCGCCTCTCCAGAATAGGAATTGAGCAGCGCCACCGGGCCGAAGGGTTCTTCGTTCATTATTTCGGCATCTTCGGGAATATCGCTGAGCACGGTGGGCGCATAGAAAAATCCCTGATTGCCCACGCGCTCGCCCCCGGTATGGAGCGTGGCGCCGCGTTCGACCGCATCGGCGACCTTCCTGGCTAGCCCTTCGGTGCCGCGGGCATTGGCCATTGGGCCCATCCGTGTGCCATCTTCCAGACCATTGCCCAGCTTGATCGCCTTGGTGCGCTCCACGAACCCGTCGCGGAATTGGTCATAGATCGGCGCTTCGACCACGAAACGGGTGGGGCTGACGCAGACCTGGCCGGAATTGCGGAATTTGGCCGCAACCATCGTATCCAGCACGGCATCGACATCTGCATCGGCGAACACCAGCACCGCGCCATGGCCGCCCAGTTCCATGGTAGTACGTTTCATGTCTTCTGCGGCCAGCTTCGCCAGATGCTTGCCCACGGCGGTCGATCCGGTGAAGCTCAGCTTGCGGATGACGGGCGATCCGAGCAGATGGCGGCTGACTTCGTCCGGCACGCCGAATACCACCTGGCACACCTCCGGCGGCAGGCCTGCATCGAGCAATGCCTGCACCACGGCGATCCCGGCGGCAGGGGTTTCTTCGGATGGCTTGACGATCACCGAACAACCCGCCGCGATCGGTCCGCCGACCTTGCGGGCGACATTGATGGCGGGGAAATTCCACGGCGCAAAGGCGGCGACCGGGCCGACCGGTTCATAACGCACTTCGCTGCGGCTGCCAGCCGGACGAACCAGCGTGCGGCCGTAACTGCGCTTGCACTCGCCGGCGTAGAATTCGAACAGACTGGCAGAGTACATCACTTCGCCCCTGCTTTCAGCCAGCGGCTTGCCCTGTTCGCGGGTCATCATCCAGGCAATGTCCCCCGCGCGTTCGCGCAGCAATTTTGCCGCGCCGGTCAGCACAGCGGCGCGTTTGTCCGCCGGGGCGGCGCGCCAGATACGAAACCCCTTCGCCGCATTGTCCAGCGCCATATCGAGATCGGCCGATCGGGCGAGCGGCAGCTTGCCGAGAACTTCGCCTGTTGCCGGATCGATCACCTCGTCCGTATCGCGGCCATCCCCCGAAATCTGCGTGCCGCCGATCAACATGTGGAGGGTGGGATAAGTGTTCATCGACGAGTTCCTGTTCGTATCTTGCATTGCGTGCTGTGGTGGCAGATAGGGCGGCGCTGCGCAAAAGCTACCCGGTCTGCTCTGGTTAAGGTGCCCGCCGGTAGAAAGGTTTCATGAAATTCCATCCTGCCTCGCTCGCCCTGTTGTTCATGCCTTCCATGGTGGCTGCGCAGTCCGCCCCGCCGCCTGCCCCCGAAGTTGCCCCGCTCAGCCTGGAAAACCGTACCGCGCTGCGCTGCGCCGCCGCATTTGCGATCATCGCCGATGGTCAGGCCCGGGGCAACCGGAAATCGCTGGCCTACCCGGCGCTGGGCCAGCGGGGGCGCGAATTTTTCGTGCGTACCAGCGCGCGGGTGATGGATGATACCGGGATGGACCGCACCGCCGTGGCAGACGTCTTGCGGGCGCAGGCACAGGGGCTGCAGGTGGACGGAGAGCGTGGGCGGGAGATTGATCAAATCATGCCTGCCTGCCTGCTGCTGCTCGAAGCGTCTGGCGTCTGACGCTGAATTTCCCAAGATTTTTCTATCCCGGGCCGCCTTATAGTGGACGTTGGCTGCGCCTTGCTGCATGAGCAGCGCCATGTGGCGTCTCCATCAATTCCCGCTGTGCCCGTTCAGCCGCAAGGTCCGCCTGCTGATGAGCGAGAAGGGGATCGGTTACGATTTGTGGCGGGAAAATCCGTGGGAGGGGAATGACGAATTCCTCTCGCTCAATCCGGCGGGGCGCACCCCGGTGCTGCATGATCCGGAAAAGAATATCGCCCTGGCCGACAGCCGGGCGATCTGCGAATATTTCGAAGAAACCGTCGAGAAAATGCCGATGATCAACGGCACGGTTACGGGCCGCGCGGAGATCCGCCGGCTGGTCGCCCTGTTCGACGAGAATTTCTATTATGATGTCACCGCGCCGCTGCTGAACGAAAAGATGCGCAAGCGGCTGGTGCACCGCCAACCGCCCGACAGCCGCGCGATCCGCGAGGCAATGAAGATGGCGCACGGGCACCTCGATTACATCGATTATCTGATCGACACCCGCCCGTGGCTCGCCGGATCAACCATGAGCCTGGCCGATCTGGCCGCCGCCGCGCAGATATCCGTCGCCGATTACCTCGGCGGGATCGACTGGACGGGCCACGAACAGACGCGCGGCTGGTACGCCGTATTCAAAAGCCGCCCCAGTTTCCGGCCACTGCTGGCCGAACGGATGGAAGTGATCCAGCCGCCCGCGCATTATGCCGACATCGACGGGTGAGGTGCCTGTCTTGGCCTTACGCGCTGGCGCTTGAGGCTGGATAGAAACTCCCCATATCCGGTACAAAGGAGATCATCCCATGACCGACAAATTGGACCTCACCGAAGCCGAATGGCGCGAGCGGTTGACGCCGGAACAATATCATGTGCTGCGCGAAGCCGGAACGGAGCGGGCGTTTACCGGAGCGTTGGAGAAGAACAAGGCGGCGGGCGAATATCACTGCGCGGGCTGCGGGCAATTGCTATTCACCAGCGATGCGAAATATAACAGCGGATCGGGCTGGCCCAGCTTTACCCGACCCGCTGATGGGGATGCGGTCGAGCAGGACCGCGATATGTCGCATGGGATGATCCGGATCGAAGCCAGATGCAGCCGGTGCGAAGGCCATCTGGGCCATGTCTTTCCTGACGGCCCGTCCCCCGAAGGCACCCGTTACTGCATGAACAGCGCATCGCTGGCATTCGTACCGCAGGATGACGGCTGAATTCGCCCGCTGGTCAGGCGGCGGCCAGGCTGCTTGCAGATGACCGCCAATTGCCCGTTCACGCGGGGTTACAACTGGCCTATGCACCGTTACAACAAATAGGGCCGCTGCGCAGATCATGCGTATCGCCAAGCGTGAAAAGGTAAGCGAAACCCATGGCAAGGCGGGGTAGTCGGCGTAACTCTCGTAAACAGGCAGAACCGGTAAAGAAAGAACGTTCATGGTTCGCCCGCTGGTTTCGCCGGCTGGTACTTTCCGGGATTGTCGCGGCTGTCCTGGGCGTGGTTTTCCTCGGCCTTGCGGTGGCCTTTGCCGCGCGTTCGCTGCCCAGCTACGGCGAATTGAAAGCGACCCAGAACGCGCAGACCATCGTGGTGCGCGCGCGCGACGGTACGCAGATTGTGGAATTGGGCCCCAGTTTTGGCAAATGGCTGGACAGCGGCGAAATTCCGGAGGTCATGAAAGAAGCCATGCTCGCGGTGGAGGATCGCCGCTTCCGTTCGCACTTCGGGATCGATCCGATCGGCCTGGCGCGCGCAACCTATGTCTGGGCGACCGGTACCAAGCGGTTCGGCGCGACGTCCACCATTACCCAGCAGCTGGCGCGCAATATCTTCCTCAATTCCAACCGCACAATTGACCGCAAACTGCGCGAGGCGGTGCTGGCGATGGCGCTGGAATCGAAATTCTCGAAGGAACAGATCCTCGAGATGTATCTCAACAAGGTTTATTTCGGCGGCGGCGCCTACGGGATCGACAGCGCCAGCCGCAAATTCTTCAGCCATCCGGCGACGGAGCTGAGCACTGCGGAAGCGGCGATCATTGCCGGGCTGGTCAAGGCGCCGTCGCGCTATTCCCCCACCGCCGATGTGCAGGCCGCCGTCAGCCGCGCCAATGTGGTGTTGCGGCTGATGCGCGAACAGGAACGGATTTCTGCCAGTGAGGCCGATGTCGATGTTTCGGCAGTCAAGCTGAAGGAGGACACGGCACAGAATTCCGTCCGTTATTTCACCGATTGGGCGCTGCCGCAGCTCGATCTGCTGTTGCCGGAAACTTTTGAGCCGATCGAGGTATGGACCACGATCGACATCGGCATGCAGCAGGCAGGCACTGCGGCCATCAAGGCCAATGTGCCCGGCAATACGCAGGGCGCGCTGGTCAGCCTGGACCGCGACGGGGCGATCCTGGCGATGGTGGGCGGGACCGATTATGTCTCCACCAGTTACAACCGCGCCACCGATGCGCTGCGCCAGCCGGGGTCCGCCTTCAAGCTGTTCGTCTATCTGGCGGCGCTGGAAGCGGGCTATACTCCGGAAGACCGGGTCAAGGATGTGCCGGTCACGATCGACGGATGGAGCCCGCGCAATTCGGGCGGCTCATTCGCCGGCGAAATGGATGTTCGCACCGCCTTTGCCTATTCGAAAAACACCGTCGCGGCCCAATTGGGCAATGAAGTGGGCTTTGGCACCGTAGCGTCAATGGCGCGGCGGTTCGGCATTACCTCGCCAATTTCCACCTTCCCTTCGATGGTGCTGGGCAGTTCCGAGGTGCGCCTGATCGACATGACCCGTGCCTTCGCAGCGGTATCTGAACGTGGCACTTCCGTGGAGCCTTACGGGATTGTCAAGGTGACCACTGCTGACGGGGAAGTCCTGTATCAGCACGAAGCGGCGCGCAAAACGCAATTGGTGCCGGAATATGTCGCCGCCGGGATCACCGATCTGCTGCAGACCGCCGTCAATACCGGCACCGGCAGGGCAGCCCAGATCGGCCGCCCGGTTGCTGGCAAGACCGGTACCACCAGTTCCAACAAAGACGGCTGGTTCGTGGGTTTTTCCAGCGGGATCACTACAGGTGTATGGATGGGCCGCGACGATGCCAAGGCGGTGGCCGGATTGCAGGGCGGGCGCGCCCCTGCACAAGCCTTCGCGGCGTTCATGCGCTATGCGGTCAAAGACCGTCCGGTCCAGAAATTCGAAACGGAATTGAAGCTGCCCGAATGGCAGTTGGAACCGGACGAGGAATATTATTACGGCAATCCTGACGATTATTATTATGTCGATGAACAGGGCAATCTGATCGAGCCGGGGAGGATCCAGCAAGATCCTGCAACGCTGCCGTTCCCGGTCGAAGGTGAAGGCAACCCGGTCCTGCTGCCACGCCGCCAGGAAGGCGATCCGAACCCATCCGCCGACGGCGCCCCGCCAGCAGCCAGCGATGATTTCCTGGACCGGGCGACAGGTCAGGGGCCAGGCCAGACACGCCAGCAGCAACCTGCCGCGCCGCGGCGGGTATTACAGCCCGCACCGCCGCTGGGTCGGTCGAGCCCGGTTCCACCGCCGCCGAATTAGGGCCGGGGGCTAGCCCCTCCCGATTGTCCAATCCGCTCAATCAGTAAGGAAAAGGCCCCGTGCGGATTAACCGCCGGGGCCCTTTGCTGTGCTGGCTTTGACTGCATCAGAGCCAGCATTCCGGTGTCTTGTTTCGCCGTGATTTTACCTTGCGGGACGATTCCATCGGGCCGCGTATCAAATCGAACGGGCTTGACGATCAGCGAAAGCGGACCGAGGTATAGACTGGCGGATTGCCGCGGCGCTGGAACCGCAGGAACAGGGCTTCACGGCCGCTGGCCTTGACTTCCTTGGCGATTCCTTCGAGATCGGCCGGGGTTCCGATCGCCTTGTAGTTCGCGGACAGGATCACATCCCCGCGCCGCAGTCCCTTGGACCCGGCATCGGAATTGGGATCGACCGCTGATACCACCACGCCGCTCGTATCGGCTGGCAGTCCAAGTTGCTGGGCAATCTGGGTGGTCAGCGTGATCACCTGCAGACCAAGCGATTGCTCGATCATCCCGCTGCCGGTGCTTTCGGGCATTGGCGTTTCGGCATCCGGGTCGAAGGATTGTTCGACCGCCAGCTCTGCTTCGCTGGGGAACTGGCCGACCGTCAGGGTGACGGTGCGGCGCTTGCCGTCACGGTATAGTTCAACCGGAATTCGCGTTCCCGGGGCGGTGTTGGCAACCAGGAAGGATAGCGACTGGTCGGGCGTGATTTCCTTGCCGTTGACCTTGGTCACGATATCGCCCGGTTCGATACCAGCAGCCTTGGCCGGGGAATCGTCGCGCACGACCTGAACGATTTCGCCCCGGTTCTTTGGCAGGCCAAGGGCGTCTGCGATGTCCTGGCTCACGGGCTGGATGCTGACGCCAAGATAGCCGCGCTCGATCTTCTTGCCAGACCTCAGCTGTTCTACAATCGGTGCAGCGATGTCAGCCGGGATGGCGAAACCGATCCCCACGCTGCCGCCTGATGGCGAGTAGATCGCATTGTTGATGCCAATCACATTGCCCTGCATATCGAACAATGGGCCGCCGGAATTCCCGCGATTGATGCTGGCATCGGTTTGCAGGTAGCGATCATAGGCGCCGCTGCCGGTGTTGCGATAGACCGCCGAAACGATCCCGCTGGTCACCGTGCCGCCAAGGCCGAAGGGGTTGCCGATCGCAATTACCCAATCACCAACGCGGGCGACTTCCGAATTGCCAAATTTGACGAACGGGAAGGGCTTGTCCCGCTTGATTTTCAGCACCGCCAGATCGGACGCGGCATCATTGCCGATCAATTCGGCGGGGTATTCCTCGCCGTCGGGCATGGTGACGGTAATTCCTTCCACCGTCCCGCCGGAACGTTCAGGCGGGCTGACCACATGGTTGTTCGTGACAACATACCCATCTGCCGAGATTATGAAGCCAGAACCCAACGATTGCGCTTCCCGCGTGATCGGCGCGCGTGGCTGGGTACTGCGCTGGCCGAACAGATCGGCAAATGGCGTCCCGGCAAAGGGGTTGGTGTTTTGCTGGATTTCGATCCGCTGCTTGGTGGAAATATTGACCACCGCTGGCTGTAACTGCTCGGTCAGATCGGCAAAGCTTTCCGGTGCACCGGCGCGGGGCACGGCGCGCTGCATTTCGATTCCTTCATTCTGTGCCACTTGCGCCCCGGCGGGGATGCCAGTGACCAGGGAAATCGCTGCGCCGCCGACCAGCAGGGCTGAAGTCAATCCGTAAGCATATCGCACTGGGTTCAAATCCTCTTCTTACCTATTTTCCCGGACGCCGCGGCGCCCCGGCCAAGTTCTTCTCATATGACACCGAGTGCCCTGAACACCAATTGAACGACAACTGTAATCGGACAGGCCATTCCGCGCAGATTACCGCCCGTTACGAAACTGCCGCAGATAATCATTGTCCGGCGACAGGATGATGCTGCTTTCGCCCTGGCCTTCACCCTTTGCGAAGGTGGTGTCATAGCTCTGCATCGCGCGGTAGAAATCATAGAACGCCGGGTCCTTGCCGAAGCTGGCGGCATAGACACGGGCGGCTTCTGCATCGGCTTCTGCGCGGATGACCCGGGCATTACGTTCGCCTTGGGCGCGGATCGTGCGGGCTTCGCGTTCGCGGTCCGTTTTCATCCGGCGGAAGGCCGATTCCAGCGGCGTGCCATCGGGCAAATCGGTCTGCTTGATTCGCACGTCAATGACCTGCGCCCCATATTCACGTGCCTGGACATCCAGATTGTCCCGGATGTTCGTCATCGCCTGTCCGCGTTCCGCTGTCAGCATATTGGCGAATGTGCGGCGGCCTAGTTCCTGGCGCAGAACCGAATTCAGGATGGGTTCCAGCTGGTTGCGCACGCCTTCGGTAGTGCCCGCCGTCTGCACCATTCGGACCGGATCAATGATCCGGAACCGCGCATAGGCATCGACCAGCAATCGCTGCTGATCGCTGGACAGCACCTGTTCGCGTTCCATCACCAGCGCAAGCACCCGCTTGTCGACATATTGGACCTGTTCCACCAGCGGGATTTTCAGGACCATGCCGGCACCGGTTTCGCCATAAGGCTGATCAGGCTTGAAACGGTTGATCACGCGGACTGGTTCACCCGTCCGCACCACCACTGCCTGCTGTTCTTCGGGCACGATTACGACGGACAGGGAGAATACGATGATTGCCGCAATTACGGCCATGATCGAAAGCTTATGGTTTTCCCAGATGTTTTCCATGGCTTATTGTCCCTGTGCGGAAGTTGGCGGCGCTGGTGCACGCTTGCGGATTTCCGGTAATGGCAAATAGGTTGTGACGCCGCCGGATTCGACAATCGTCTTGTCCGTCTGGCTCAGCACCCGCTCCATCGTTTCATAATACAGCCGCCGCCGCGTGACTTCGGGTGCCTGACGGTATTCTTCATACACCTTGTCGAAGGCGATGGTTTCACCCTGCGCCCGTTCCAGGATCTGCTGCGCGGTACCGCGGGCGGTATTGACCGCAGCATCGGCATCCTGTTCCGCCACGGTCACGTCCTTGAACGCCTCGTTCACTTCGGCTGGAGGATCGGTCTTGGCGATTTCCACGCCCTGGACTGCAATACCGGAACGATAGGCGTCCAGAATGGCCTGCATCCGGGTACGCACCCGCTCCTCGATTTCAGCACGGCCCGCGCCGGAGAATGTCTCGTCCAGTGTCCGCTCCGCTACCGAGGCGCGCATGGCCGCCTCGGCCACTTCGCGGATTGTCTCGTCAGGCTCTGCCAACTGAAACCGATATTGTTTCAGATCCTTGATGTTCCACCGGATGAGGTAGGACAGATCGACCAGATTCTGGTCACCGGTCAAAATCAACTTCTGTTCACCGTCTTCGGGGATCCGGTTGGACCGGATGGTACTGACTTGTTCCACCTGCACATTCTGGAAGGGCCAGGGTGCGGTAAAATTGGTCCCCGGTTCCAGCGTGCGGGAATATTTACCGAAAGTGGTGACGATGCCTTGTTCTTTCGGCTGCACGAAATGCACCGAACTCATGGCGAGCCACGCAATTACAACAAAGAATATGATCACCGGAGTCCAGCTCTTGCCGCCCGGACGCTGCGGCATGCGGAAATTGGGCGGGCCGCCACCGCCGCCTCTGCGTGGGCCTTCCGGTCCGCGATGCTTGAAAATATCTTCGATCTTGGCTGAACGCCGCGTGTCCTCGCCGCCCGAAGGCAGCCAGGGATTGCGCGGACCGCCGGATTTCTGGCCGGATTTGCCGCCCTTTCCATCACCGCCATCGGGACCCCCGTCAGAGCCTCCGTCGCCTTTATTGCCGCCCCATGGGCTTTTGCCAGCCATGGCAAACCCGATCCAGTTGGTAAAACCCGTCAAAATGTTCATTCAATCTTTATAGGGCGCCGCCCCAAGAAAAACAGGGGTTGCGGTCACGAAATTGCTGCTAGGGATGGCCGCGATGGATCAGGATGAAATTAAATCACGGCTTCCCGCCTCGATTGCCGCGCGGGTGCAAACCGCAAAGCTGAAAGATGGAATCGCCACTTTGGTGCTGGATGCGGGCGGGCTCGATGCCTCCGCGCGTGACGGGCTGGAAGCGGCGGTCAAGGATCTGATCGGCGCTGTGAAAGGTATTGCGGATGTGCGCGTGGCAATGATCGCCGACCGAGCGCCGCCGCCGCCGCCCCGGCGGATTATTGCTGTCGGATCAGGCAAGGGCGGTGTCGGCAAGTCCACCCTAACCGCCAATCTGGCGGTTGCGCTCGCCCGCATGGGCCGCAAGGTCGGGGTGGTCGATGCCGATATCTACGGCCCGTCCCAGCCGACCATTCTGGCCAACAAGGGGCAGCGGCCGCAGTCGGAAGATGGCAAATTGGTTCCGGTGCCGAGCAAATGGGGCGTGTCCGTCCTGTCGATGGGGCATCTGGTCGAACCGGGCAAAGCGATTGCATGGCGCGGTCCGATGGCCGGAAACGCCCTCGGTCAGCTGATCGACGCGCATTGGGGTGATGCCGAAGTGCTGCTGGTGGATCTGCCGCCGGGGACCGGTGATGTCCAGCTTTCCATGCTGCAGAAACATAAGCCCACCGGTGCGATCATCATATCGACCCCGCAGGACCTGGCCCTGATAGATGCGCAGCGGGCCGCAAACCTGTTCGAAACCGGGAAAATCCCGATCGTGGGACTGGTGGAGAATATGGCCGGATATGCCTGCCCCCATTGCGGGGAGATCAGCGATCCCTTTGGCCGCGGCGGGGTAGAGGCCGCGTCAGAGGCAACCGGCATTCCGTTCCTTGGCCGCATTCCGCTGGCGATGGACATTCGCGAAGATAGCGACGCGGGAACGCCGACTGCGGCGGGCGATGGCCCGCAGGCAGAAGCCTTCACCGTGATTGCCCGCCGTCTGTCAGATTGGCTCGACAGTGCATCAGCCGGTGCGGTGCAGTAACGATGCGGATCAGCCGCCGGGGCGTACTTGTTGGTGCTGCGGTCGGCGGCGGATTGGTGGCTGCGTGGACTTTGCGGCCGCGAACATTCTCTGCCCCGTTGGATCCGGGGCGCGATGAATTCGCCTTCGATGCATGGCTGAAAATCGGCAAGGACGGGGTGATAACCGTTGCCGTGCCGCAGCTGGAAATGGGCCAGGGGATCACCACCCTGCTGCCGCAGATCGTGGCGGTGGAACTGGGGGCGGACTGGCGGCAAGTGGCAGTGGAACCGGCGCCGGTCAGCGGTGCTTATGCCAATGTCCCGCTGGCCGCACGTTGGGCTCCGCTGTGGATGCCGGTCCTTCCCGGCTTGGCGAACGAACCGGATGATCTGCTGGCACGGCGCTATGCCCAGGAAGCCCGTTTCAACGTTACCGCAGATGGTACGGCGCTGGCCGCTTATGAATTGCCGTGCCGCAATGCCGCCGCCG
This sequence comes from Pontixanthobacter sp., assembly GCA_041741895.1. Taxonomy (GTDB): domain Bacteria; phylum Pseudomonadota; class Alphaproteobacteria; order Sphingomonadales; family Sphingomonadaceae; genus Allopontixanthobacter. The sequence goes on along the minus strand of JBGSJO010000061.1, from coordinate 4,836 downwards.
CCGCCCGGGCGATGCTGGCGATGGCAGCGGCCGCCCGGTGGGACACAAGCTGGGAAGAATGTACCGCAGAAGGCGGCTTCATCCACTTCGAAGACAAGAAGCTGAGCTTTGCCGAATTGGTGGAGGAAGCGACCCGGTTCGCGCCGCCCGATCCGCCGCCCTTATTGCCCGAACCCGCCGCTGAAGATCCGATCTTCGGACTGGCGGATGCGCCCACAGCGTTCCCCCGTCTCGACATGCCGTCCAAGGTGGACGGTACCTATCTGTTCGCGGGCGACGTGCGTTTGCCCGACATGCTCTATGCCTCGATCCGGCACGGCCCGGTCGATCATGCGGCGCTGTCGGTCCTGGAGCTGGAACAAGCGGCGGGGCTGCAGGGCCTGGTGCGTATTGTGAAGGGCAAAAGATGGCTCGCCGCGGTGGCGGATAATTGGTGGACCGCCGATCAGGCAGTGCAGCGGATGGCGCCGCGTTTCGATGTGGCCGAAGCGGTCAATTCCACCACCATCGAGGCGGCGCTGGATGAAGGGCTGAGGCGGGGGGTGGAAACCCGGATCGCGGTGCGCGGCGAGGGCGACAGCCTGATGGAAAAGACCGAAGTCGCCCTGCGCTATGATTTTGCACCTGTTACCCATGCCACATTGGAAACGACAAATGCGACCGCGCGCTATTTCGATGGGCGGCTGGAATTGTGGATTGCCAGCCAGGCACCCGAATTGGCGCGCGAAGCTGCGGCCAGGGCACTGGGCATTTCGGTCAGCGATGTCGTGCTGTATCCGATGCCTGCGGGCGGCAGTTTCGACCGGCGGCTGGAACATGACCACGCCATAGAAGTAGCGCTGATCGCGCGGGAAGTCTCGAAAGTGGCGGTGCGCCCGGTCCAGTTGACGTGGCCGCGCGGGCAGGAATTTCTTGCCGGAAAGCCGCGCATGCCCGCCGCTGTGCTGGTTTCCGCCAAACTGGGCAGGGGCGATGGCAATTTCGGCTCTGGCGGGGAAATCGAGACCCTGCGCGTGCGGATGGCCGCCCCGGCGTCGGCCAAGGAATTTGGCCAGCGTCTGTTCGGCAACAAGACCAGCTGGGCCGCGATTGACGCGGCCCAAGGCGAGGCCGACCCGATAGTGATGGACGGGGCCATGCCCCCCTATGGCATCCCCAATGTTGCGCTGGATCATGTGCCGGTGAGGATCGGCCTGCCAACCGGGCGGATGCGCGGCAATGCGCATGGCATCACCGCCTTCGTGACCGAGTGTTTCATGGATGAAATGGCGTGGAAAAACGGGCGTGAACCATTGTCCTACCGGATCGAAGTGCTGGGCGGGGATTTGCGGCTGGCGCGCTGTCTGCAGGATGTCGCGCGGCTGGCGCAATGGGACGGCGGCAAGGACCAGAGCGGTCAGGGCCTGGCCTGTCACCGCATCGGGGAGGGCGATGATGCCGGCCGGATCGCCTGTATCGCCACCGCCCGGCGCGATGGCGGCGGCGCGCGGGTGACAAAGCTGACCGCGGTGGTCGATATCGGCCGGATCGTGAATCTCGACATCGCCCGCCAGCAGATCGAAGGGGGCCTGCTGTTCGGCATGGGCCTGGCGCTGGGCAGCGCGCTGGAATATATCGACGGCGTGCCGACCATCAAGCGGCTCGGCTCGCTGGGCCTGCCGGTGCTGGCCGATTGCCCGAAAGTGGAGGTCGATTTCGTCAGTAGCAAGGCGGCCCCGTTTGATCCCGGCGAATTGGGCGTGGTGGTTGCCGCACCGGCCATTGCCAACGCGCTCTATTCGGCAACGGGCTTGCGCATCCGCCGGCTGCCCCTATTTGCCGAAGGATTATGACCTGGACCCCGCAGCAGCTTAGCCCCGAACACCCACCCGTGAGTAGCGGCAATATCGGGGTGCTGCTGGTCAATCTCGGCACGCCGGACGCACCGACACCTAGAGCGGTAAAGAAATATCTGCTCGAATTTTTGTCGGACCGGCGGGTGGTGGAAATTCCGCCGATTGCCTGGCAGCCGATCCTGCGCGGGATTATCCTGAACACGCGGCCGAAGAAATCTGCCCATGCTTATGCGAAGGTGTGGGGCAAACACGGATCGCCGCTGGCCACGCTGACCGCCGATCAGGCGGAGGCGTTGCAGGCGCGGCTAGGCGATGGCGTGCAGGTCGGCTGGGGGATGCGGTATGGCAATCCTTCGATCGAACAGGAACTGACCCGGCTGAAAGATGCCGGGTGCGAGCGGATTTTGCTCGCCCCGATGTATCCGCAATATTGCGGCGCCACCACTGCGACCGTGGTGGACAAGGCGGGCGAGGCACTGGGCAGGATGCGCTGGCAGCCGACATTGCGGACCATGCCACCCTATCACGACGATCCGTCCTATATTACCGCCCTGGCGAAGGATCTGACCCGCCAGCTGGACGCACTCACCTTCGAGCCGGAAGTGCTGCTGCTGAGCTTTCACGGAATGCCCGAACGGACCCTACCCAAGGGCGATCCGTATCACTGCCACTGCCAGAAAACGGCGCGGCTGCTGGAAGCGGAAATGAAGCGTATGGGCAAGCGGACCGATATGCGCTTCCTGACGACGTTTCAATCCCGTTTTGGCCGCGCCAAATGGCTGGAACCCGCCACCGACCACACGCTGGAAGCAGAGGGCAAGGCCGGTACCAGGCGCATGGCCATCGCCGCGCCGGGTTTCTCGGTCGATTGCCTGGAAACGCTGGAAGAACTGGCGATCCAGGGCGTGGAGCAATTTGCCGAGGCGGGCGGGGAAGAATTTGCCGCCCTGTCCTGCCTCAACGCCAGCGATGCCGGGATGGAAATGCTTGAAACGATTATCCGGCGTGAATTGTCGGGCTGGATTTAACGCGCAGACTTACTTACACTAGGGTAAGTAAGGAGCATTCCATGGCCACCGCAGCACAAGATACCGCCATTTCAAGGCCGAAAAACTGGCCCAATCATTGGAGCCAGCCGCTGCCCGCGCACGCGCTGGACCATATCCCGGGCGAGGGCGGCTGGCCGCTGGTCGGCAACACGTTCAAGATGCTGGCCGATCCGCACGGTTTCGCCCAGCGGATGTATGATACTTACGGCCTGGTTTACAAGAACTGGGCATTCGGGCGATGGAATGTCGGCCTGATCGGGGCCGATGCGAACGAGTTGATGCTGTTCGACCGGGATAAACTGTTCTCCTCTGAACAAGGCTGGGGTCCGGTGCTCGACAAATTGTTTCCGCGCGGGTTGATGCTGATCGATTTCGACCATCACCGGGCGGACCGCCGCGCGCTTTCGATTGCGTTCAAGCCGGGTCCGATGCGCCATTACGCCGATGCGCTGAACCGCGGGATTTCTGCGCGGGTCCAGGAATGGGCCGGGGCGGAGATGGAGTTTTATCCCGCGATCAAGAAACTGACGCTCGATCTGGCGGCAGACAGTTTCATCGGCATTCCTTTCGGCCCCGAAGCCGACCGGATCAATCTGGCCTTCGTCGATATGGTGCAGGCTTCGATTGCGCCGATCCGCAAACCTCTGCCCGGCACGCTGATGCGCCGCGGCGTCAAGGGCCGCGAATTTCTGGTCGATTTCTTCAGCAAGGAAGCGCTGAAACGGCGCGAATTGGGCGGCGGCCAAGACATGTTCAGCCAGTTCGCCAATGCCACCGATGAAGCGGGCGAAATGCTGCCCGTGGACGCCGTAGTCGATCACATGAACTTCCTGATGATGGCCGCGCATGACACGATCACCTCCAGCGCCACATCGCTGTTGTGGCTGCTGGCGGCGAATCCTGAATGGCAGGAAAAAGTGCGGCAGGAACTGCGCGCCGTTACCGGCGGCGAAGGAAAGCCGGTCGATTATGACGATCTCGGCAAGCTGGAACTTACCGAAATGGCATTCAAGGAAGCCTTGCGCTTCATGCCGCCCGTCCCCTCCATCCCGCGCCGCGCCTTGCGCGATTTCGAATATGGCGGATATACCATTCCGGCCGGAACGCAGGTCGGGATTAATGTTCACATGGTCCACCATCAGGAAGAACACTGGCCCGATCCGATGCGGTTCGATCCGATGCGGTTCACTCCCGAAATGATCAAGGCGCGGCACAAATACGCCTGGGTGCCGTTCGGCGGCGGGGCGCATATGTGCCTCGGGCTGCATTTTGCCTATATGCAGGTGAAGATCCTGCTGGCCCATGTGCTGACGCGCTACGAAGTGCAAATTGCCTCCGGCTACGAGCCGCAGTGGCAGCCCTGGCCGATCCCGCAGCCAAAAGACGGGCTGAAGGTAACTTTCAAACCACTCTGAACCCCGCAGTTTCGTCATTGCGAGGAAAGCGAAGCAATCCATGGCGGTGAGCGCTAATCATGGATTGCTGCGTCGGCTACGCCTCCTCGCAATGACGAAGAGAATGAGGCGACAGAGTGAAGGGCAGGGAGTGTGCGGTAATCCATTTCGGCATGCCGCGAATTTCGCACGGGCCCGCAAATCTCAGAAATCTATCGCGATGCCGTTCTTTTCCCAGTCGCCGTAGCGGGTCGGGCTGAGGCCGTGCTTGTCGCCGTCGGCCGGCTTGCCCGTCGGCTTGGCGGCTTCGGGTTGCGGCGCGGGGTCGTTGTTCCAATGGCCGGGCTTGGCAAAACCTTCGGGACGCTTGGTGGCTCGCTGGGTCATTTTTCCAACATGGTATCGCTGGCGCTGCTTTGCAATCAGCGATAGGGGCGCTGCGATGGTAGATACTCCCGGATTACCCGCCCGCCGCGCCGCGCTGCGCATGATGGATGCCGTGCTTCACCGCGGCGAGACGCTGGAGCAGGCGGAACGCGCTGCCTTGCGCAGCATCAA
>JBGSJO010000060.1:0-8190 GCA_041741895.1 Pontixanthobacter sp. | reverse complement strand
TGCTCTTCTGGTCGCCCATCGGGCTTTTGGTTACGCAATCATATGTTCCTGCAACAGACATTCATTTTCTCCTTGTGGATAGGTGGTGTAGGATAGAGGGACCAGCAATTACTCACTGGCGGCTGCCCGTATTTCGACGGGTAATCTCAATTGGTCAAGCTGCGGCGCAACCACGGCAGCATCGCCGACGATGACATAAACCAGATCATCGCCAAGCAAATTCGTCCTCGCTTCTTCATCCAGCTGCGCTGCGGTCAGGGTAGAATACCGGCTCGCCAGCGTTTCGTAATAATCATCGGGACGGCCGTAATCGATGATGGTTTCGATCCCGCCCAGCACCGCGCGGGATGTTTCGAAGCGGCCCGGCAATTGACGGACATTGCCGTTGATGAGCCGTTCCAGTTCTGCTGCCGTGACGCCGTTTGTGCCGGTATATTCAGCCAGATCCTTACGCAGTTCGGCAATAGAATCGCCGGTCCGGTCCGCCTGCACCGGCGCATAGATCAGCAGGCTGGTGCGGTCGATTGGCTGGCGCAGAATGCTGCGTACACCGTAAGACCAGCCCTTAGTTTCACGCAAATTCATGTTGATCCGGCTCAGGAAACTGCCGCCGAACACCTCATTGGCGGAACCCAGTACCAGCAGATCATCGGTGCCCTTGTGATCCAGCACACGGCCCGCGAGGATTACCGATTGCGGTGAATTGGGCCGGTTGACCAGGATGATCCGGGACGTCTGCTGCGGGATCGGGGCACTGAAATCTTTCCTTGGTGCGGGGACGTCGGGTGCCTTCCAATCGCCGAAGCTGGCTTCCAGCAATTTCACCGCTTCGGCCAGAGTAGTATCGCCGACAATGAAGACCTGGGCCATATCGGGCCTGATCCAGGCACGGTGGAAATCGCTCAGCTCCTCGCGCGTCAAGGTGCTGACCACGGCTGGATCACCGGTGCCCGTGGGCGGGATGCCATAGGGATGGTCGGTGCCGAACAATTCCGGCGCCAGGGCGCGCTGGCCAATCGCGCCCGGATCATTCAATTCATTGTTGATCCGCGTAAGCTGCTGGGTCCGGACCCGTTCCAGATCATCGGGCTCAAAGGCGGGATTGCGGGCATAATCGGCCATCAAATCGAGCGAGGCGGCCAGATTGGGCTCCATTGCCGTCAGGCCAACGGTGGTTTTGTCCGCATCTGCATTCGCATACAAAGCGGCGCCAAGCCGTTCCTTCGCGATTGCAAGCTGGGTCGAATCAAGGCTGGTGGTGCCTTCATCCAACAATCTTAGCAGCATCGATTGCAGGCCCAGCCGGTCCTTGGGATCGGCAGCAAAGCCCGCATCGAATTGTATTTCGACATTAACCACTGGCACTGCATCGCGCCGCGCGAAGTACACTTCCATGCCGTTCGCCAGGGTGGCGCGTTCGATAGTGGGGAAATCGAGGGGTTTCAGATCCTGCATCGGCGGCAGGGTGGAACGGTCCGCTTGGGCAACTACGCCCGCAGCCGCCTGAGCCGCGAATGGCCCGTTATAGAATGCCGGCTGCATTCCCGTGCTTTGGCCCGGCGCCGTGATGTAGCCACCACGGTTTTCGCCGCCTTCGGTCCGCTCGCCTGGTTGTACGTTCAGCGCGAATACGGGGCGGGAAAGCCATTTTGCGGTGACGGTGCGGACTTCCGCCGGGGTCATCGCGGCGGCCCGTTCCAGCTCTGCCTTATAAGCGGCTGGATTGCCCTGATACAGCAGCCCTTGTGCCAGTGTCGGTGCCTTGCCGCCGAAACCGCCAACCTGTTCCAGCCCGCGGATCTGGCCTGCGGCATAGCTGGTGGTTGCGCGCTGCAATTCATCCTGGCTTGGCCCTTCGGCCATGAATTTGGCGATTTCCGCATCCAGCGCGGCGGCCAATGCGGCTTCATCGACACCTGGTCTGGCATCTGCATAGACCACAAACTGCCCGCCCTGGGCAAAGATTTCCGCCCGGGCAGTCACGCTCACCGCCAATTGTTGTTCTCGCACCAGCGTATTGTCGAGCCGCGAACTCGCGAGACCGCCCAATACGGTGGCCCCCATGGTCAGCGGCAGGTAATCAGGATTGTCGAGACCGGGAACGGCCCACATCCGGTAGATGCGCGGAGTAGCGACGCGGTCGTAAATGGTTTTGGCGAGCGGTGCCGGAAGGTCCGGAACGGGGGCTGCAACCGGCTTAATGGCCGGGCCTGCCGGAATGGCGCCAAACCAGGTGTTCACCTTGGCTTTGGCGGTGGCGGTATCGATATCGCCGGCCAGCACCAGGACCGCATTATTGGGGCCGTAATGATCGCGGAACCATTGCTTCACGTCTTCAAGTGTTGCGCTGGACAAATCGTCCATCGATCCGATTGTCGAGTGATGATAGGGGTGGCCGGAAGGATAGAGATTTTCCAACTGTTCGTACTCGGTCAAGCCGTATGGCTGGTTATCGCCCTGCCGCTTCTCGTTCTGGACCACTCCGATCTGGTTATCGAGCTTTTCCTGCGTGACCGCACCCAGCAGATAACCCATCCGGTCGCTTTCGAGCATCAATGCACGGTCGAGCGCGCCGGTTGGCACGGTCTGGAAATAATTCGTCCGGTCGAACCAGGTGGTACCGTTGAAATCGGTCGCGCCGACTTGCTGCAAAGGTTCGAAGAAATCGCCCGGCGCGTTTTCCGAACCGTTGAACATCAGATGTTCGAACAAATGGGCGAAACCCGTCTTGCCCCTGGGTTCATGTTTGGAACCCACAGCGTACCAAACGGATATACCGACCACCGGGGCCTTCCGGTCGGTATGGACCAGCACCGTCAGCCCGTTGTCCAAGGTGAAGCTGTCGTATGGGATTGATACCGCATCGACGAGTTCTGCAACGGATGCAGGCTGTGCCATTGCAGTCTGTTCGTTCGCTGCCGGAACGGCGGGCACCGGTTCCATCGAAGTGGTGGCGCAGGCGCCAAGCGATAATGCAAACAAACTGACGGCGCTAAGGCGTAGACGCATGATTTTCCCCGAAATAGGCAGGTGGATTGTTGAGTTTGACTTTAACCGGCGCTCACCGGCTGGTCACGGTTTTTCGACTAACCGCATTCCTTTCGGCATCAACGCGCCAGAAATGTACCGGTTTCAGCCGGTGCTGGATAAACAGGGTCGACTGGTCATTGTAATGCGGGCTGCCCGGCCGGGTGGTCGCAGAACCAAATGGCTGGATGGATTCAGAACGGACCGGTTTGCCCTGTTTCCATTCCACGAACATCACGAAGCTGTCCCCATGTTTGACCGATAGCCGGCCGTCATCGTTGACGTCCCAGGTGGTCGAAGCACGCAAGGTGTCGCTGCCGCCATCCAGCGGCAGATCGACATTTCCCTGCCGCAGCCGAAGAAGCTTTGACATTGGCGGATCGAGGCGGCCGAAATGGGTCATCAGATGACGCGCGGCCTGGGATAATTCGGCGGAAGGGTCGGGCTGTTCCAGTTTGTTCTGATATTCCGCCGACATGTATTCGCGCAGCACCAGCAGGGCGAGGGAATCTGCCCGCCCCCTGTTATCAGCCGTAAGATCCCAGGTGCCGAGCAATTGCTGTGCGGCGTGTTCCAGCGATCCCTGGCGATATTTCAGGCTCGCAATCCCGTCCAGCATATCGGCGACATAACCCTCCCGCTCGTAAGCCTGATCATATTTGATTTCTTCCAGGGTATTGCGGTCGATTGTTGCCGCTTCGCTCATCAGTTTCCAGGCCCGGCGGGCACGGTTGGTGGTCTTGAGCTCGACACCCAGTTCCGGCGCGACGCTGTCAGGCGAAAGATCGCTGCCCGGCCCGGCGGCCGTGAAGGGCGAATTGTTGGAATTGAACAGCCAGCCGGAAGCCGGGTTCAGATATTGCGGAACATCCGCAAAATCAGCCTTTTCAGTCCATATCAGACTGCTGTCATCACCGGGCAGGACGCCGCGCCAATTCGGGCCGACCTTCCGCTGGGGGAAGGACGCATTATAAACATAAGCGATATTATCCGCTGCATCGGCATAGATGAAATTGGTCGAAGGCACGTCCATCCGGGCCATGATTTCGGTCCACTCGGCAAGGTCCTTTGCCTTGTTGAGCCGGTAATAGGCATCCAGCTGGCCCAGATCGTCAATCCCGGCATAGCGAATGGCAAAGGTGCCGTTCTGGTTCCTGATCACCGGACCATGCTTGCTGCGATAGACCGTCTGCCAAACCGGCAGTATTATCGGACCAATGCGAACCGGAAGCCGGACCGATTTCTCCTCCAGCGGCAACCATTCTCCGTCAAGCCGGTATTTGGTGCCGGTGTCGTCCATCTCCAGCCGGTAGACATCGACCAGATCGGGACGGTTGACGGTATTGGTCCAGCCCAGATTTTCGTTATGGCCCAGGAAGGGATAGGGGCTGCCCGGAAAATTGGCGCCAGCAAAATGCCAGCCTTCACCGCTTTCGACGACCATTTCATACCATGCAACGCCGCCGCGCCACGGTTGATGCGCGTTGGAGACCAGCCGGGTAGTGTTTTCGCCAGATTTGTCCGCCGACACTGCAAAGGCATTCGATCCGGACAATGCGCCATCTTCGCCAATCGGCAATGGCCCGGGCTGCCGGGGATTCGGCGGCGTGATCGCAGGTCCGAATTCCGGCCGCATCGGCGCGCCGGATACCAGCGGTTCGATGATGTTGTTGAGCCCGAAGAAGAACGGCTGGCGCAGTGCGAAACCGGCGGCAACATCTTCTCCGTTAACCGGGAAAAGATTTCCCAGCTTTAGCTCATCAGGATGTTGATCGGCGAATTGGTTAAGGCCGGCGGCATAGGCATTGAACAGGGCCTGGGTATCGGCGGGCAGGGCCGTGAACTGGCGCTGCGCCGTGCCGCGCGCATCCAGCAGGTGATAGGCATAATCGATTGCAGCGCCATCGGCGCCCGCAATCGCGCCATAACGCCCCCGGCTCATCGCCACCACATCCTGCAAAGTGAAGAAATCATCCTCCGCATGGGCGATTGCCACGCCGAATGCGACATCGGCATCAGTCTTGCCATAGATATGCGGGACGCCGAATTCATCGCGAATGATTTCGGCGCGATACTCCCGCGCATCAGGGGCAATGCCTCTTTCGGCAAACAGCGGTTCCCAGGTCATCAGGGTGATCGGCACCACAACCAACAAGCCAAGCACAACCCAGCCCAGCCGGGCCAGCCATTTCTTCATACAAATATCCTCTCGCCCGCTGGACTAGCGCGCTTTTTCGGGCTGGAAAAGGGCTGTGATACGAAACTATACCCAGCTGATCGCCAGCGGCGCCAAGCGCCAGAAGTTTTTGCATCGGAAGTCTGTCACTTCGCTCGCGGCACCCCTATATATTAGTAACACACCTTATTGTGTGGCGGTTAATTGGGTGGTCCTTGTGTTGCCTATTCGCCACACCATATCTGCTTGGCACCATTCGAGAGGGATTTCATGAACCTGGAAAAATTCACCGACCGCGCCAAGGGTTTCCTCCAGTCCGCGCAGACCGTAGCCATTCGTAACAACCACCAGCGGATCAGCCCGACCCATTTGCTGAAGGCATTGCTGGAAGACGACGAGGGCATGGCGGCCGGGTTGATCCAGCGGGCGGGCGGTGATGCCAAGCTGGCAGTGCAGGATGTCGATGCCGAATTGGCGAAGGTTCCGGCGGTTTCGGGCGGCGGGGCGCAGCAGACGCCAGGGCTCGACAATGATGTTGTGCGGATACTCGACCAGGCGGAACAGATCGCCGAAAAATCGGGCGATTCCTATGTCACGGTTGAACGCTTGCTGGTCGCGCTGTCTCTCGCCACGACCACCAAGGCAGGCCAGATCCTGAAAACTGCGAATGTGGAGGCAGCGGCGCTGAACAGCGCGATCAACGATTTGCGCGGCGGCCGCACGGCGGACACCGCCAGTGCTGAAAATGCCTATGACGCGATGAAGAAATATGCCCGCGACCTGACCCAGGCAGCGCGTGACGGGAAACTCGACCCGGTGATTGGCCGCGACGAGGAAATCCGCCGGACCATCCAGATCCTGGCGCGCCGGACCAAGAACAACCCTGCTCTGATTGGTGAGCCCGGCACCGGCAAGACCGCCATTGCCGAAGGGCTGGCGTTGCGCATTGCCAATGGCGATGTGCCCGACAGCCTGAAGGGCCGCACCTTGATGTCGCTCGACATGGGATCACTGATCGCGGGCGCCAAATATCGCGGCGAGTTCGAGGAACGGCTGAAGGCTGTGCTCGACGAGGTGAAGGGTGCGGAAGGCCAGATCATCCTGTTCATCGATGAAATGCACACGCTGATCGGGGCGGGCGCATCCGAAGGATCGATGGATGCTTCCAATTTGCTCAAGCCTGCATTGTCGCGCGGCGAATTGCATTGCATCGGTGCGACCACGCTCGATGAATCTCAGAAATATGTCGAGAAGGACCCCGCGCTGCAGCGCCGGTTCCAACCGGTCTATATCGAGGAACCCAGCGTCGAGGATACGATATCGATCCTGCGCGGGATCAAGGATAAATATGAACTGCACCACGGGGTGCGGATCACCGACAACGCGATTGTAGCCGCTGCGCAGCTGAGCAACCGCTATATTTCTAACCGCTTCCTGCCTGACAAGGCGATTGATCTGATGGACGAAGCGGCCAGCCGGATCCGCATGGAAGTGGAATCGAAGCCGGAAGAAATCGAAGGCCTCGACCGGCGGATCATCCAACTGAAGATCGAGGAATCGGCGCTGACCAGGGAAAGCGACCAGGCTTCGAAGGACCGGCTTGGTGTCCTGCGCGAAGAACTGGCCAATCTGGAACAGCAAAGCAGCGGACTGACCACCCGCTGGCAGAACGAGCGGGACAAGATCCATGCCGAAAGCAGGCTAAAGGAACAGCTCGACACGGCACGGATCGAATTGGAGCAGGCTCAGCGCGAAGGCGATCTCGCCAAGGCAGGCGAACTATCTTACGGCCGCATTCCAGAGCTGGAAAAGTCGCTAGAAGCGGCCCAGGTCCACACCGAAAACGCGCTGCTTCGCGAAGAAGTGACGGAAGACGACATTGCCGGCGTCGTCAGTCGCTGGACCGGGGTTCCGGTCGACCGGATGATGCAGGGCGAGCGGGACAAACTGCTGGCGATGGAATCGACCATCGGTAAGCGGGTCATCGGGCAGGAACAGGCGGTCAACGCGGTTTCCAAGGCGGTACGCCGTGCGCGCGCGGGTTTGCAGGATCCGAACCGGCCGCTGGGATCGTTCCTGTTCCTCGGCCCCACCGGCGTCGGCAAAACCGAATTGACCAAGGCGCTAGCCGAATTCCTGTTCGATGACGATTCGGCAATGGTCCGGATCGACATGAGCGAATTCATGGAAAAGCACGCGGTGGCCCGCCTGATCGGCGCGCCTCCCGGTTATGTCGGTTATGAAGAAGGCGGCGTGCTGACCGAAGCCGTGCGGCGGCGGCCCTATCAGGTAGTGTTGTTCGACGAGGTCGAAAAGGCGCACAGCGATGTGTTCAACGTGCTGCTCCAGGTGCTGGATGATGGACGCCTGACGGACGGGCAGGGCCGCGTGGTCGATTTTTCGAACACGCTGATCATTCTGACCTCGAACCTGGGCAGCCAGTATCTCAGCAGCCTGGAAGAAGGTCAGAAGGTCGAGGATGTCGAACCGCAGGTGATGGACGTGGTGCGCGGACATTTCCGCCCGGAATTCCTGAACCGGCTGTAGGAAATCATCCTGTTTCACCGTCTGGGCCACGAACACATGGCCCCGATCGTGGATATCCAGGTCGGCCGGGTGCAGAACCTGCTCAAGGACCGCAAGATCACCATCGATCTGACCGATGCAGCCCGCCGCTGGCTGGGCCGGGTCGGTTACGACCCAGTCTATGGCGCGCGTCCGCTGAAACGCGCGGTGCAGCGTTACCTGCAGGATCCGCTGGCCGATATGCTACTGCGCGGCGAAGTCCCCGACGGCGGCATTGTCGCGATTGATGAAGGGGACGGGGAGTTGAAGATGGTGGTGGATTAGAGCGTCCATCCTGAAATCTGAATCGTTGGGGATTTCCATTTGCCGGGATTTGTGATTCACCCTTTTTGGAGGTGGATTATGGGCAAGAGCAGTTCGGTTGATCTTCGGGTTCGGATTGTCGGGGAGATTGAGCGTGG
>JBGSJO010000059.1:0-18076 GCA_041741895.1 Pontixanthobacter sp. | reverse complement strand
GCGCTGGTGGCCGATGTTGCGCGGGGCACCGCGCTGGCGCTGAGGGACGCGGCGGCCTGAAGCCCAGCTAGGCGCGGCTAAACCTCACTTGCGCTTGTAAATGATCGTCATCCCAGCGAAAGCTGGGATCGCCAGGTTCTGCGCCGGACCTGAATCGTAGCGATCCCAGCTTTCGCTGGGATGACGGAAGGTTTTTGAACGTGACCAAATTCGACAAGAACAAACTGCCCAGCCGCCATGTGTCGGTCGGGCCGGAGCGCGCACCGCACCGGTCATATTATTACGCGATGGGCATGACCGAGGAAGAGATCAACCGGCCCTTCGTCGCGGTTGCTTCCGCCGGGAACGACAGTGCGCCGTGCAACACCGCGCTCGATGCTCAGGCGAACATCTGCCGCACGGGCGTGATCGAAGCAGGCGGCACCCCGCGCCGGTTCAACACCATCACCGTGACAGACGGGATCGCGATGGGCCATCAGGGGATGAAAAGCAGCCTTGTCAGCCGGGAAGTGATCGCGGATTCGGTCGAATTATCCGTCCGCGGCCATTGCTACGATGCGTTGGTCGGCTTTGCCGGCTGCGACAAGAGCCTGCCGGGCATGATGATGTCCATGCTGCGGCTGAATGTACCGAGTATCTTCGTCTACGGCGGGTCGATCCTGCCCGGCCGGTTCCACGATCATGACGTGACCGTGGTCGACGTGTTCGAAGCGGTCGGCCAGTTCGAGGCCGGCAATTGCCCGTTGGCACAGCTGACCGCGCTCGAAAAAGTCGCTTGTCCGGGGCACGGTGCCTGCGGCGGCCAGTTCACCGCCAACACTATGGCGTGCGTAGGGGAAGCTATCGGATTATCCTTGCCAAACAGCAATATGGTCCCTGCTCCGTATAAATCACGTGAGCAAGTCGCGATCGCGGCGGGCCGCCAGGTGATGTATCTGTTGGAACATAACATCCGCCCGCGCGACATCTGCACAAGGGCTGCGTTCGAGAATGCGGCGCGGGTGGTTGCGGCCACCGGCGGATCGACCAATGCGGCGCTCCACCTGCCAGCGATGGCCAGCGAATGCGGGATCGAGTTCGACCTGCTCGACGTGGCCGAAATGTTCAAATCCACCCCCTATATCGCTGATCTCAAGCCGGGCGGACAATATGTGGCCAAGGATATGCACGATGCGGGCGGCGTCTATATGCTGATGAAGACCATGCTCGACGGCGGCTTTCTCGACCCCAGCCCGATGACCGTGACGGGCAAGACGCTGGGCGAGAATATCGAGGAAATCACCTGGAACCCTGATCAGAAGGTGATCTACAGCGTGGCCAACCCTATCACCCCGACCGGCGGCGTCGTCGGCCTGCGCGGCAGTCTCGCCCCAGATGGCGCGATTGTGAAGGTTGCCGGGATGGCGCGCCTCCAGTTCACCGGCCCCGCGCAGGTGTTCGAATGCGAAGAAGACGCGTTCGCAGCGGTGAAGGCGCACCAGATCAAGGAAGGGGGCGTCGTGGTGATCCGTTACGAAGGGCCCAAGGGCGGCCCTGGCATGCGCGAAATGCTGTCCACCACCGCCGCGCTGTACGGGCAGGGAATGGGCGAAAAGGTTGCATTGATCACCGATGGGCGGTTTTCCGGCGCGACGCGCGGTTTCTGCATCGGCCATGTCGGGCCGGAAGCGAGCGATTGCGGCCCGATTGCATTGGTCGAAGATGGCGACATCATCGCCATTGATGCCGAGGCGGGGACGATTGACCTGCTGGTTGATGCCGCTGTGCTCGATGCCCGGCGCAAGGCATGGCAGCCGCGCCGTAACGATTACCAATCGGGCGCGCTGTGGCGCTATGCCCAGAATGTTGGGCCCGCAAGCAAGGGCGCGCTGACGCATCCCGGCGCGGCTTCGGAAACACATGTCTATGCGGATATCTAGCGCCCTGATCCTGCTGATGGCTTGCACCGCCTGTTCTGCCGGTGCGGAACAGCCGCAGGCGGCGGCGGGCGCGCAGCGGATCGAATGCGCCTTGGGAACGGGGGCGGAATTCGCCGCCAATTGCCTTGTGGAACGGTCTGATGTGGAAAATACCCGCATAGTGACCGTGAGGCATCCCGATGGCGGTTTCCGGCGGTTCGAACAGGTCGCTGATGGGCGCGGACTGATCATAATCGACGGTGCGGACGAAGCGACGCTCAATTTCGCCGGCGATGTGCTGGAAGTGACCGTGGCAACCGACCGTTACCGTTTCCCGGCAGCGCCAACCAATGCCGCCGCGAAAAATGCCGGGGCCCGTGACTGATCCGGCTCCCGATCCGGTGACTGAGCCGGTCCTGACCGTCAGCGAAATGCGCGCGGCGGAACAGGCGTTGATCGACGCTGGCACCGATGTGCACCAACTGATGCAGATCGCCGGGCGCGGTGCGGCGGAATGGGTCTGGCGCATGGCAGCGGGGCGGCCGGTCACGGTGCTGTGCGGTCCGGGCAATAATGGCGGCGACGGATATGTGATTGCCGAGACATTGCGCGCACGCGGCCTGGCGGTGCGGGTGGTCGCCCCGATGGCCCCCAAGACCGAAGCCGCCCAGCGCGCGCGCGGCGGTTATGTGGGCGATGTCGCGACGGACTTTGATGGTATTTCCGGCCATGTCTTTGTGGATTGTTTGTTCGGGTCAGGGCTTTGCCGGGAAATTTCGGCCGATTTGGCTGAACCGCTATCCCAGCTCGCCGAAGGTCATCATTACCGGATCGCCATCGACCTGCCGAGCGGGATTGACAGCGACCAGGGCACGCTGCTGGGTCCGGAGATCGACTATCATCTGACCGTGGCACTCGGCGCGTGGAAGCGGGCGCATTTCCTCATGCCTGCGGCCAGCCAGGTGGGCGCTTTGCGGTTCGTCGATATCGGTGTCGACCAATCAACCGGCACGGCGCACCGGATTGCACGGCCCCGGCTATCCGCGCCTGCCGCCGATGCGCATAAATACCGCCGCGGATTGCTGGCGATTGTTGGCGGCGCCATGCCGGGGGCGGCGCTGCTGTCAGCGCAGGCGGCGATGCATTGCGGTGCCGGTTATGTGAAATTGCTGTCGGAGCATTCGTATCCCGCTGCGCCCGCCGATCTTGTGGTGGACATCCGGGCATTGCCAGAAGCGCTTTCCGACAAACGGATAGACGCGCTGCTGGTGGGGCCAGGCCTTGGCCGGGATGATACCGCAGCGGACCGGTTGAAGGCGGCGCTGACACGCGATCTTCCGACCGTGCTGGATGCTGATGGCCTGGCGATTCTCCAGCCCGATATGTTGGCTGCGCGTGCCAGGCCGCTGATCCTTACCCCGCATGAGGGGGAGCTGGCGGCGCTGGAAGCAGCGTGGGGGCTTACTGGCGGGCGCGACAAGGTCGATCGCGCTTGCGCTCTTGCACGGGCAACCGGCGCAATCGTCTTAGCCAAGGGTGCCGATACGATTGTCGCGACTCCTGAAGGCGAGATCGCCCTTGCTGACCGTGCATCCAGCTGGCTTTCCACTGCGGGTACCGGCGATGTGCTTGCCGGAATTGCTGCCAGCCGCATGGCTAATGGCAGCGCACCTTTCGCTGCGGCGTGCGAGGCCGTGTGGCTTCATGCAGACGCCGCGCGGCAGGCCGGCCCCGCTTTTACGGCGATGGAACTGGCGCTGGGCGTAAAGGGCGCTTACGCAGCAACGCTGTGAGCGAATCAAAGACAATTTTGCGTGTTGCTGCCAAGGGGGACGGTGTTTCAGCGGACGGCAGCCACTTTGCAGGCACCGCTCCGGGGGACGTTGTGGCGCCTGATGGCAGTGTCCAGCGCGGGCAGCATTTCATTGCAGCGCCGTGCCGGCATTTTGGTACTTGCGGCGGATGCCAGCTGCAGCATCTGGATGAGGAAACGCTGCTCAGCTTCGTGACCGCGCGGGTCACCAATGCGGCCCTCAAGGAAGGGCTGGAGGCCCGTGAATTGCTGCCCACCCACCTTTCCCCGCCGCGCAGCCGCCGCCGTGCCAGCCTGCATATCGTGAATGCTGGCGGCCGTCCGCTGGTGGGGTTCCGCAAGGCGGGATCGCATCAGGTGATCGACATGCAGCAATGCGAAATCCTGCGCCCCGAACTGTTCGCGATGATCGCGCCGCTGCGGCAGATGATGGCGCGCAGGCAGGGCAAATATTCGGTCGATGCGGAATTGACCCTGACCGATCAGGGCGTCGATTGCTCGCTCAAGAATTTGACGGTCGAGGGGCTTCAGCAAACCGAGGCGATGCTCGATTTCGCGCGCGACAACGGATTGGCGCGGTTGACCATGGATCAGGGTTACGGCCCGGAAACGGTGTGGGAGCCCGAGCCGGTCACCATGATGATGGGCCGGGTCGCAGTGCCATTCCCCAGCGGGAGTTTCCTTCAGGCGACTGCCGACGGCGAGGCGGTGCTGGTAAACGATGCGCGCGAGTGGCTGGCAGGCAGTAATTTCATCGCCGACCTGTTTTCGGGAGTGGGCACTTTCGCCTTTGCGTTGTGCGATCCGGCCAAAGTGCTGGCGGCGGAGGCGGCGCGGGACATGCATTTCGCCTGCAAATCGGCAGCCGCGCTGGCGAAACGGCCGGTACATCCCGTGCACCGCGATCTGTTCCGCAATCCGCTGCAAGTGGACGAACTGAACCGGTTCGACGCTGTCTTGCTCGATCCGCCGCGCGCCGGTGCGAGGGATCAGGCCGAGCTGCTGGCGCAGAGCACGGTGGCGAAGGTGGTCTATATCAGCTGCAACCCGTCCAGCTGGGCGCGCGATGCGGCGCGGATGGTGGCGGGGGGATATAGGCTGGAGAAACTGCGCGCGGTGGGCCAGTTCCGCTGGTCGACCCATGTGGAACTGGCCAGTCTGTTCGTGAAAGAACTTTAAGCCTTCAGCGCGGCCAGCAGCTGCTGGTAGAGCCACTCCCTCGCATGTAGTTCGGCATAGGAATGGCCAGCATTCTCACAGCGTTCGATCCGGCTGTCGGCGGGATCCCAGGCGCTTTCGAATATTTGCGCAGTCCGGTCCCCCGCGGCGAGGAGGATCCTTACCGGCCCCTCGAAACTTGCAAGGCCCGCCGCCATTTCCTGCGCCAGCGAAGTGGGCGCGGGTTGCGGTTTCAGTGCGCCCCGCAGCCCGCGCGAGAGTTTGCGCAAGTTCACTGCGCCGGTAAACAACCGCGTCAATTCCTTCGGATTGCGGAGCTTTTCGGTATAGCGCGAACGGATCGCGGCGGGCGGCGGCATGGCGTCCGGCGTAACCTCCTCGATCACCCACGGATTGGACAGGACCAGGCCGTCGCAGCCCCCCCCGCTGCCCAGCATCAGCGCGCTGGCGGCATCGCAATTGCCAAAGCCGATCACCCGGTCGATTTGCGGGGCCATCGCGCGAAAGGCTGATAGCGCCGCGGCGATATCGTTCTGACTGGCGCGGAAACCGCGGTCTTCCCCGTCGCTGTCCCCCACGCCGCGCCGGTCGAATCGGAACACTGGGAACCCGGCTTCGGCAAGGCGCGCGGCCAGCGCAGCATGCCCGGAAAATGCGCCCGAACGGATTTCGCTGCCGCCGCTGACGATCAGCAGGCCGGTTGCCTCGCTCGCCGTATCAAGTGTTCCGGCCAAACTTCTGCTTCCGCATGGAAATCTCAGGGGAAGGCGGTTCATGGTTCGAGCATCCCCATGGCGACCAGCGCCGCCAGCATATCGGCCTGTTCGGCGTCCTCACCTGGCTCGGCGCGCAGCCACAGGCCGCCGCCGCCGATATCGTCCTGATCAATCGCGGCTTGCCGGCTGTCGGCATTGGCAACCGCATCTTCCAGCGCGGCAAACAGGGCAGAACCGATGGGCCAGCCGGCCAGATCGACGCCCTCGGCCCGTGCGATGACCGACACATCCTCGATATTTTCCACCACTCCCGCCTCTCGCGCGGCGATCATCCGCGCTCTCAGCAGGCTGCGTAGTACCTTGGCGCCGGTGGTGGGGGCATAACGCCAGCCGGGCAGGGCGGACGGGGCCAGCAGACATCCGGCGCGGATGGCCAGAACATGGCTCGCCCCGAAATATGCCGCTGCGGCCAGTGCTCCGGCGCGCCAGCCTTCCAGCGTTTGCGTGTCCAGGGGTTGCAGGCTTTCGTTGCATCCGGAAAAGTCGGGCAGGAAGGAATCTATCCCCGACAGGTCGAGCCGGCGCATTACCTCTACGGTATGGCGGCGCATTTTGTTGGCTTCGTGAAACAGCGCGGGCAGCACCAGCAAGCGGTGTTCGCGCTGCCGATCGAAGACCAGCGCCATTTCTTCCGCCATCCCGCCACCGGGCAGCGGACATTGCCAATTGGTGTATCCCCGATCGCTCAGTTTGAAGCGCCCCCATCGGTGCGCCCGATGATGATTTTGGTCTGTGCGAAGGCGAGCAGACCGCCATAGGTTTCCAGCATTTCGCCGTCGACATCGTCATCTTCGATAATGATGCCCAGCCGGTCTTCCATTTCGGTAAACAGGCTGGCGACTGCCATCGAATCCAGTTCGGGCAGATGGCCGAACAAGCCGGTTTCGCCGGAGAATGCCGCCACCAAATCCGCTTCCAGCGCGAGGACATCGCTCAGGATAGCGCGCAGCAGAGAGTCCACTGCGCTGCGCCCGAGCTCTGCCTGAACCGCTGGTTCGCGGGCGACGACCGGTTCCTTTGCAGGTTCGATTGTCATCTGGTGGAAATCCCCCTCCGATTGCGGGTTTCTGGCGGCAAGTCGTGCGCCCTTAGCTTTGCCGGAAAGTCCGCGCAACCCGTTCCGCCATTCTGCGGGCCAGCACGGGCCATGCGCGCAATTGGGCGGTATCGAGGCAATCGAGCCGGAAGCGCGGGCGATCCTCCTCCATCCAACCGGCCTTGTACGGATCGTTGCCGGTGCCGAAATCGACCAGAGAAACGCGGTCGCAGTCGATCACATGTTCAAACATTGCCGCGCTCAGCGTAGTCCCGGCGGACAGCGGCTTATATTCCTCCAGATGGGCGAGTTTGTGGATATAGGCTGCGGAATTTTCGACCGTCCAGAACTGTGCGGCTATCGCAATACCATCGCGGTGGGCAATGCCCAGCCTGATCCGGCCCGCCGCGCCTTCGGCTTGCGCAAACTGGCGCAGCAATGCGGGGCTGCCTTCCTCCGGCTTCCAGCTGCGGGTGTAGATATGTTCATAATCGGCCCAGGCTGCAGGGTCGAAACCTGCATGAATCTCCACCTCGACCTGCTTGCCCTTGCGTTTCAGCGTGCTGCGCATCTGGCCGGGGCGCGCAGCCCAATATTCGGCAAAACTGCGCCCATTGACCCGTAGCACATGATTATGATCGCACTGGCTGCGATGGGTCCGCCAGCCAGTATCGCGAAATGCCGATTCGAGCCGAGACGCAGTGCCATCTTCATCCGGCAACGGCCACAGCGTCACCCGGTGCGATTGGCGGCGAAGGTCGCTGGCGATGGCCAGCAACAGCGGAGCACAATCTTGTTCACAGCGCATCACAGGCCGCCAGATGAAACTGTACCAATTGATCAGCGGTTCAAGGCCGCTATCCTTGCAGGTCAGGGGGAATGCGATGCTCTCGCCGCCATCGCGCGCTTCCACCAGCAGCGGAGATATGCCGCCGCTGGCCAACAGGTCGAACCATTCCATCCGGTCGAACGGACCCGTCGGACAAGCCTCTGCGGGTGCAATCGTCCCTTGCAGAAACTTAACCGTGTCGTGATAGCTGACCGATATCAATGATGATAATCCCTTACCGGAGCACCAATGCCGCCTGCGCCTTACAATGAAATTAGGCCGATTGACCACCTTGCCGAATGCGGCCGGGCGGGTGACCCTGCACTGATATTGCGCGGCGCCACGCTTAGCTATGGGGAATTAAGAACCCGTGTTGCAGCGCTGGCGGCTTGGCTCGCGGGCCGCTTGCCCGAACCCGGCGCGCGGCCCGGAGCAAGAATAGCCAGCTGGGCGGCAAAGGGCGAGCTGACCTGTCTGTTGCCGCTGGCGGCGGCGCGCGCCGGTCTGGTCCATGTGCCGATCAACCCGCTGCTCAAACGTTCGCAGGCGGCGCATATTCTGGCCGACAGCGGGTCGAAGCTGTTGCTGGGCACAAGGGCGCGTCTGGCGTCGCTGGAACATGGCGATTTGTCAGCCGATTGCACAATGCTGGACGAGGCGGATGTCTGGGCCGAGGTCGCTACCCATGATGGCGGTTTGCCGCCGTCCAGCGCTGATCCGGATGATCTGTGCGCCATTCTCTATACCAGCGGATCGACCGGGCGGCCCAAGGGGGTGATGCTCAGCCATGCGAATATGTGGCTCGGCGCGGTCAGCGTGGCGCAATATCTCGCCCTGGCAGCGGATGATGTGACGCTGGCAGTGCTGCCGCTGTCGTTCGATTACGGGCAGAACCAGCTGCTCAGCACCTGGTATGCAGGCGGCGCGGCGGTGCCGCTCGATTATTTGCTGCCGCGCGATGTGGTGAAAGCCTGCGCAAAACATTCGATCACCACGCTGGCCGCAGTCCCGCCGCTGTGGCTCCAGCTGACGGAGCTCGATTGGCCGGAGGAAGCGACTTCCGCGATGCGCCGCCTGACCAACAGCGGCGGCGCACTGACCGAAGATCTGGTGCATTCGCTGCGCACAATCTTCTCCGATGCGCGGTTGTTTCCGATGTACGGACTGACCGAAGCGTTTCGTTCGACCTATCTCGACCCCGCGCTGGTGGATAGCCACCCCACATCGATGGGCCGGGCAATCCCGTTTGCGGAAATTCTGGTGGTGAGTGATGCGGGAGAGATTGCCGCGCCGCGCGAGGAAGGAGAGCTGGTCCATTGCGGACCGCTGGTCGCGCAGGGATATTGGCAGGACGCGGCGCGAACCGCCGAACGCTTCCGGCCCGCGCCCGTGGGTTCCGAATATGGCGGAACCGCCGTGTGGTCGGGCGATCGGGTGATACGGGCGGAGGACGGGTTGCTGTATTTCGTCGGTCGGCGGGACGCGATGATCAAGAGCGCAGGCAATCGGATCAGCCCGCAGGAAGTGGAGGACGCCGCGCGCGCCACGGGGTTGGTGGCGGAAGCCGCCGCGCTGGGCATACCCGATGCGCGGCTGGGCCAGGCGGTCCATCTGGTGGTGCGCGCTGCAGCCGGTGCCGGGGCTGGCGACCGGGCGCAAGAACTGGCACAGATGCTGGCCAAGGAGCTGCCCAATTTCATGCAACCCAAAATGATCCACTGGCGCGATGCGTTGCCGATCAACCCCAATGGCAAGATCGACCGGGCCGCGCTGCTGGCTGAGATTACACCATGAAGCCGCTCGGCCCAATCCCGCCCGGTTTCGAGGCGATCGGCGGGGAGCTGGCGATCGGCGGGCAGGCTGCAAGCGCGCTGGCGGAGCGTGCTGGAACCATGCCGCTGTTCGTCTATTCCCGCGATATGTTGGAACGGCGGGTGGCAGATTTGCGCGCTGCCATGCCCGCCCGGCTGGGGATCAATTACGCGATCAAGGCCAATCCGTTCGCGCCGGTCCTGCAGCTCATGTCCGGTCTGGTCGACGGGTTTGACATCGCGTCGGGCGGCGAACTCGCTATCGCCCAGGGAGCAGGCATCGATCCGGCGCGGATCAGCTTTGCCGGGCCGGGCAAGCGCGACACGGAACTGGAAGCCGCGATTGGCGCTGGCGTGACGCTGAATGTCGAATCCGCCGGGGAACTGCGCCGCGCGCTGGCCATCGGCGAGCGGACCGGCGTTACGCCTAAACTGGCGCTGCGGGTCAACCCTGATTTCGAACTGCGCGGGTCGGGCATGAAAATGGGCGGCGGGGCCAAGCCGTTCGGGACCGATCAGGAACAGGTCCCCGCATTGGCGAAGGAGCTGATCGCAGCGGGCGGAGAGTGGCGCGGCCTGCATATCTTTACCGGCAGCCAGTCGCTGGATACCGGCGCGATTATCGAAACGCAGGGCAATGTCCTGACCTTGGCCGATCATCTGGCGCAGGCGATCGGGGCAGCGGTACCGAAATTGAATATGGGCGGCGGGTTCGGCGTGCCCTATTTCGCCAGTGACACGCCGGTTGACCTCGGTGCCATTGGCGCCGCGCTGAACGAACGCTTTGCGGACCTGCCCGTATCACTCGCGCAGACTGACCTGTGCATCGAACTCGGGCGCTATCTGGTGGGTGAAGCGGGCGTCTATCTGACTCGGATCCTCGACCGAAAAGTCAGCCACGGCGAGACCTATCTGGTCACCGATGGCGGACTGCATCACCAGTTGGCGGCATCGGGTAATTTCGGCACGGTCGTCCGGCGCAATTACCCGCTCGCCATTGCGAACCGCTTTACTGCGCAGCCGGACGAAGAAGTTAACGTCGTCGGCTGCCTGTGCACCCCGCTCGACCGGCTGGCCGACAAGGCGCATCTGCCCCGCGCCGATGTCGGCGACATCGTGGCGGTATTCTGCGCCGGGGCCTACGGCGCTACGGCGTCACCGTCGGCGTTTCTGGGGCAAGGTCCGGCGGCGGAAATGCTGGTTTAACCTTTGACCTCGCGCTGTCCCGCCTTGGGACCGGGCGCGCAAAATCAGGCGCGAACCCGGTAATACTAACGGTATATTCACCCTTTTTGGCGAGGAAGCCTGTCTGACCTGCGGGTGCGGATAGCCGGGTAGCTCCCGGTGTCCGCTCCAATGCCCGCACCAAAGGCAAGGATGCGCGTCGATGCCGAATACCAGATTCCCCGTTTTGCTGGCCAGCAGTGCCATGCTTTCGCTCGCCCTGACCGGCTGTGCTGCCGGGGGCGGGACGCAGCTGCCGCCCGCGTCTTTCGTGGCGATGCAGGAAGGGCCGGGGGAGGAATATATCATTGGCCCGCTGGATGAATTGACCATCCATGTATGGCGCAATCCCGAACTCGGCGCAGAGAAAATTCAGGTCCGCCCCGATGGCCGGATCACCACCCCGCTGGTGACCGACATGCCCGCCGTGGGCAAGACCCCCTCAATGCTGGCGCAGGATATCCGGCTGCAATTGTCGCAATATATCGAAGAACCGCTGGTGTCGGTGATGGTCAACAAATTTGCCGGTACATTCAGCCAGCAGATCCGCGTGGTCGGCGCGACGGAAAAGCCTGCGTCCATTCCCTACCGTGCGAACATGACCGTGCTCGACGCGATGATCGCGGTCGGCGGCCTGTCCGAATTTGCCGCGGGCAACCGGGCCAAGCTGATCCGGTTCGACAAGCAGGCCGGGAGCCAGAAGGAATATGCGCTGCGGCTGGGCGATCTGCTCAAGAAAGGCAGCAGCGAAGCCAATGTGATGCTGATGCCGGGTGATGTGATCATCATCCCGGAAAGCATGTTCTGACAGATTGGCACTGGCAATGAACGAAGTCTTCGAAGAACTCCGGGCTGCGGCCCATTCGGTCTGGCACCGCAAATGGCTGGCGCTCGCCATTGCCTGGGGGGTATGCATCCTGGGCTGGCTGGCGATCGCGATGATCCCCAATTCCTACGAATCCCAGGCGCGCATCTATGTCCAGCTGGACGATGTGTTCAGCAAGCAGATCGGCATCCAGGGTGACGGGGAACGCGATATCAACCGCGTGCGCCAGACATTGTCGAGCTCCGTCAATCTGGAAAAGGTGATCCGATCGACCAAGCTGGGCGACGGCATCACCAGCCAGCGCGCGATGGATAGTGCCATCGCCACGCTGACCAAGAATGTGACTGTCAAAAGCGAAGAGAACAATCTGTTCGAACTGACGGCAAGGGTTGGTCACAGTGACTTGTCCGACAGCGAAAATGCCGGTTTGGCGCAGGATGTGATTCAGAAGCTGATCGACATCTTCCGGGAGGAAAACATCGCGGGTGACCGGGGCGATGTGGCTGAAACGATCGTGTTTCTGGATCAGCAGCTGGACGCCCGCAAGCGTGATCTGGAAGCTGCCGAGCAGCAACGTCTGGCTTTCGAGGCGCAGAACCCTGAATTGATCGGCGGTACCGATGCCCTGTCCGCCAAGTTGCAGAATTTGCGCAGCGAAGCGCGTGGCGTCGATGCCGATCTGGCCGCTGCGCAAAGCGCGCTTGCGGCGATCAACGGGCAATTGGCGGGCACCCCGCGCAATTTGACTGGTCCGGGCGAAGCAGGCGGTGCGCGCGGCGCATCGGCGCAGGTCCAATCCCAGCTTGCCTCCGCGCAGGCTAGGGGCCTGACCGACAGCCATCCCGATATCATCGCGCTCAAACGCCAGATCGTGTTGCTCGAACGGCAGGCGGCGCGGGAGGGGCCCAATCCCGGCGGAACCCCCAATCCGGCCTACAGTTCGATGGTGTCCATCCGCGCCGAACGCGAAGCGAATGTCCAGGCGCTGGTGGCGCGCAAGGCGGCCCTGCAATCCGAATTATCGTCCCTGACTGCTAATCAGGCGAACGGGCCAGCGGCCACTGCGGAAGCCAACCGGATCAGCCGCGATTACGAAGTCCTGCGCAAGAGCTATGACGAATTGTTGAAGGACCGGGAACAGCTCAAATTGCGCGGCGATGCGGCAAATGAACGCAGTTCATTCAAATTCGAAGTGATCGATCCGCCCACCACGCCGCGCGTACCGGCGGCGCCCAACCGGCCATTGTTGCTGATCGGGGTGCTGTTTGCCGGGATCGGCGCGGGCATCGGCGGGGCCTTTGTGATTAGCCATTTGCGATCGACCTTTGCCACGACAGCCAAATTGCAGCGTTCCATTGGCCTGCCGGTGTTGGGGGCAATTTCAACCTCGCTGACCGATGCAGCGCGCGAAGTGCGGCGCAAGGGGATGCGGAGATTCACCGCCGGCTTTGCGGCACTGGGCGGACTTGGCGTGATCCTGATCGTGGTGGAATTCGTCCAGCGCGGAATGGTGGCGTGAAGGGCAGGATATGACTGAACATCGAAAAATCCCTGTTCCCGGTGCGCCCAAGGATTCATCTGAAAGCCGATCTTCGCTGTTCGAGCGTGCCAGCGGTGCCTTCGGCCTGGACCCGTTCAAGGCGCCGCCCGTGCCGCGTACGCTTGATGATCCGCCCCTGAAGCACGCCCGTCTGCGCCAGCGGCCAGCCGCGCCGGAAGCGGACGCCGGACCAGCTGCGGCACCCGCACCTTCACCTGCATCTGCGCCAATCGCGGTTCTGCCTTCGGAGGTTACCGTCACCGGCGATACCGGATCGGTCCGCCTGTCGGGGACACGCCATCCGGTCAGCCGCGAACACCTGCGCGATCAGGGCATGATCGTGCCGGAAGGTTCGGTCACTGCGCTGATCGAGGAATTCCGCATCGTCAAACGGCAGATCCTGTCCGCCGCGCGCGAACGGGGCACGGCCAAATCGCGCCGCGTGCTGATCTGTTCGCCGCATCCGGGCGAAGGAAAGACCTTCTGCGCCACCAACCTCGCCATCGCCATGGCGGCGGAGCGGGACAGCGAGGTGCTGTTGGTGGATGCTGATTTTGCCAAGCCGTCGATCCTGTCGACCCTTGGGCTGCCCAAGGGGCCGGGCCTGATGGACTGCCTCGCCGATCCGTCGCTCAAGCCGGAAAATCTGGTCATTGGCACCGACATTCCCGGCCTGTGGGTCCTGCCGGCGGGCAACCAGACCGCCTATGACAGCGAATATCTCAGCAGCAACCGGACCTCCGAAGTGATGGACCGGCTGACCATTGGCGCGCCCAACCGGATCGTGATTTTCGACAGCCCCCCTGCGCTGTCCGCTTCGCCCGCGGCGGAGCTGGCGAAACATGTGGGGCAGGCGGTGCTGGTCGTCCGGGCCGATGGCACGGGCCAGAGCGCGCTGGAGGATGCTGTCCAGCTGCTGTCCGCCTGCGCCGATATCAAGCTGCTGCTAAACGCCACCAATTTCAGCCCGAGCGGCCGCAATTTCGGCGCCTATTACGGTTACGGGGGGTAGCGACCCGTGCGGCGTCTCTCTCTATTCAGCTTGTGCGCAATTGCTGCATTCTGCCTGCCGGGCGCGGCCTTCGCGCAGGAATCGTCCTATGGCGGGGAAGGCGGCAGCACAGGCAGTGAAAGCGGCAGCACAGGCAGTGAAAGCGGTGAAAGCGGTGCAAGCAGCGAACGGCGCGCGCGCGGCACGCGCGGCGTACAGATCAATCCCTATATCGAGGTATCGCAAATCCTAGTGGCGGAATTGTCGCCCGGTGATGATGTCGTCACCTATTCGCAAATCGCCATCGGCGTGGACGCATCGATCACCGGGCGCAGCAATGGCGGATCGGTGTCGGTGCGGTACGAACGCACCATCGGATATGACGAGGCTTCCGCCGATTCCGGGACGCTAACCGGAGTTGCCCGCGGCTATGCGACCATCGTTCCCAATGTCCTGACCCTTGAAGCAGGCGCGCTTGCAGCCCGCACGCGGGTGGATGCGAATGGGGCCAGCACGCTTGGCGCGCTGACCGGGGAAGGATCGACCAGCACCATCTACTCCGCCTATGCAGGGCCCAATCTGCACACCAGCGCGGGCGATGTGGAAATCAATGCGAATTATCGCATTGGCTATACCAAGGTGGACACGCCAGACGCATTCTTCCCAGTCGGCACCGCAGTCCCGGTCGATGCGTTCGATGAAAGCCTGTCGCAATCGGCGGCGTTCCATGTCGGCACCCGTCCGGGCGCGCCCTTGCCGGTCGGCCTTGGTGTCGGCGGCGGTTATAATCAGGAAGATATCTCCAATTTCGACCAGCGTCTGCGCGATGCCCATATCCGCGCCGATGTGATCGTTCCGGTCAGCCAGAGCCTCGCCGTGGTCGGCGGAGCCGGGTACGAAGATGTCGAGATTTCCAGCCGCGATGCGCTGCTCGATGCCAATGGCGATCCTGTAATCGGCAGCGACGGCCGGATCGTGACCGATACCAGCAGCCCGCGCCAGCTGGCCTATGACGTATCCGGCCTGATCTGGGATGTCGGCGTTGTCTGGCGCCCCAGCACGCGCACTTCGCTGGAGGCACATATTGGCCGCCGGTACGATTCGACCAGCTATTACGGCACTTTCTCCTGGGCGCCGAGCAGCCGCACCGGGGTAAGCGTTTCGGTCTATGATGCGATTTCCGGATTTGGCAGCCAGCTGAGCACGTCGCTGGCCAATCTGCCTACCCAATTTGCCGCCACCCGCAACGCGGTGACGGGGGATCTCAGCGGCTGTGTCGCCACCACGCAAGGCAACAATTGTCTTGGCGGAGTGCTTGGTTCGATCCAGTCCGCCACCTATCGTTCGCGCGGAATTGCCGCGAGCTATTCGGTCAATCTCGGGCGCACTAACGCGGGTGTCGGGGCCGGGTATGACCGCCGCAGCTTCATTGCTGCCCCGGGCACGATTCTGGCCGCGGCAAACGGTGTGCAAGATGAAAATTACTGGGTCGCCTTCTATCTGGTCGGCGAGTTGGGCAGCAATGCCGGTTTCTCCGCCAACACCTACGCCAATTGGCTCGACAGCGGTTTCGACAGCACCGGCGATGTCCTCGCGCTCGGCGCATCGGCGGCCTATCGCCGCCAGCTTTTCGGCGGATTGTCCGCCCGCGCCGCGCTCGCGCTCGACCATCTGGACAGCAGCCAGGGGGATCAAGACTTCACGGCAGCCTCGGCCCTGGTTGGCCTGCGATATGATTTCTGAGTTTGGGAGCTAAAAATGTTCGATGAATTCTATGGCCTGACGGGGCGCCCATTCCAGCTGACGCCGGACCCGAGTTTCTATTTCGAAAGCGCGACGCACCGCAAGGCGCTGTCCTATCTGGGATATGGCATGGCGCAGGGCGAGGGCTTCATCGTCATCACCGGCGAAGTGGGCGCGGGAAAGAGCACGCTGGTCGCGCATTTGATGCAGAAAATCGATCCGGAACGAATGATGGTGGGCCAGGTGGTCACCAGTAATCTGGACGGGGAGGAACTGGTCCATGTCGCGGCGAACAGTTTCGGCCTGGATGTGGCCGGCCATGACAAGGCGGCTGCGCTTAGCGCCATAGAGGCGTTCCTGCACGGCGAGGCCCGCGACGGCCGCCGCTGCCTTCTGGTGGTGGACGAATCGCAGAATCTCTCGATCGAGGCGCTGGAAGAATTGCGCATGCTGTCCAATTTCCAGCTGGGCGCGCATCCGCTGCTGCAATTGCTGCTGCTGGGCCAGCCGGAATTCCGCAAGGTTCTGGCCAAACACCCCGATCTGGAACAATTGCGCCAGCGCGTGATCGCCTCGCACCATCTGGAGGCGATGGCGCCGGAAGAGGTCGAACCCTATATCAGGCACCGGTTGGAATGCGTCGGCTGGAATGGCAATCCCGAATTTGATGACCAATTGTTTGCCGAAATCCATGCCGCGACCGGCGGCATCCCGCGCCGGGTAAACCAGGTGACCACGCGGTTGTTGCTGCTGGGCGCGGTTGAACAACGCAGCACGATTGACCGGGAAATGCTGGTGTCCGTGCTGGACGAAATGGCCAGCGATAATGCGTTTTCCGGCGGTACGGCTGATGCGCCCGCCGATGTCCGGGCAGTGCCTGCGTCTGGTCCGGTGAAGCATACTGCGCTCGGGGCGGGAAACCTGTCGGATGGTGGCACGCAAATCACCCGACAGTTGCTGGCAGATATGCTCGCTGAACGTGATGCGCAGATTGTGGAACTGCAGCAGGCGGTCGTCGAATTGGCCGGTGCCGACCGCGGCGACAAATCGGCTGAAAATGCGCGGCAAATCGAAGCGCGGTTCGCAGCCCGACTGGACGAACAGGAACGCACCGTGCGCCATGTTCTCACCATGCTGATCGAATGGATCGAAAGCGGCGAAAAACCGCGTGAAGCAGCCTGAGGGATACGCCCTGATGGCTGATCTTTCGAACCCGCCTACTAAGCTGGAAAGCACTGTTCCGATCATCAACGGACTGTCCGTTGATGTGGAGGACTGGTTTCAGGTCGGCGCGTTCGAAAATGTGATCGGCCGCGGCGATTGGGATGGGCTTTCGCTGCGGGTGGAGGACAATGTCCTGCGCATTCTCGACCTGTTTGCCGAGGCAGGGGTCAAGGCAACTTTCTTCACGCTCGGCTGGGTCGCGCAGCGTCACGGGCCGCTGATGCGGCGGATTGTGGAAGCAGGCCACGAACTGGCGAGCCACGGATATGACCATGCCCGGGTGTTCAATTTCACGCGCAAGGAATTCGGCCGGGATCTGCGCAAGGCGCGTGAGATACTGGAGGATGCCGGCGGTGTTGCGATCACCGGTTACCGCGCGCCCAGTTTCTCGATCGATAGCCGCACGCCGTGGGCCTATATGGAACTGGCGGATCAGGGCTTTGCCTATTCATCCAGCGTGGCCCCCGTTTCGCATGATCATTACGGCTGGCGGCAGGCGCCGCGCTTCGCTTTCAAACCGCTGCCATGGTCTGACCTGGTCGAAATTCCAGTGACCACCGCAATGCTGGGCGGCAAGCGGCTGGCGGCTGGGGGCGGCGGATTTTTCCGTGTGTTGCCCTATGGCTTTTCGCGCTGGGCGATCCGCCAGGTGAACCGCGCCGAGGAACGCCCGGCGGTGTTCTATTTCCATCCATGGGAAATCGACCCCGATCAGCCGCGCGTGCCGGGTGCCTCGATGAAATCGCGGCTGCGGCATTACACCAATCTGCACCGGATGGCGCACAAGCTGCGCGATTTGGTGCATGAATTCAACTGGGGCCGGATGGATCTGCTGGCCTACCGCGAAGCTCTCCGCGCGCCCGGGCTGATCCTCGAAGATGTGTCTGAAACGCTGGGCGAAGCCGGCAATCGGTTGCGGGCATGAATGCGCCATTCCCCTTGTCGGCTGAGACCATCGCCATCGCCGATCTGCACGACCCAGGGGAATTCGTGCGAGCGGAAGCCTTCGTCGCAGAGATCGGCGGCACCCCGTTTCACCGGCCGACATGGCTTCGCGCGGTGGAGCGCGGCACCGGCCAGCAGGCAATGGGGCTGGTGGCGGAGAAAGCCGGGCGGGTTACCGGCTGGCTGCCGCTGACCCTGGTTCACTCCCCGTTTTTCGGCCGTGCGCTGGCGTCGAGCGGCT
>JBGSJO010000058.1:0-3764 GCA_041741895.1 Pontixanthobacter sp. | reverse complement strand
GATCGACCGCGACGCCATAGTGGGCGATGCGCTGTGCGGCGGATTTCTCAGCTGGCGCAGCGCGCAGCGATTGCGCGGTATCGGCCTGGACCTGGCGGATATCGGCGCGCATCCGGTGGCCCGACTGGCACTGTATGCAGGCGAGAGGGAGGCGCATGCCGAGCTGCCAGAAACCGGCTACGGCCTTTCGCGCCGCAGCCTCGACAGCGCCATGCGGGCGCTGGCTGTCACGAGCGGGGCGAACCCGCAGATCGACCGGATTCGCAACTTATCTCCCGGTGCGGCGGAGGGCGAGCGGCGGGAATGGCGTTCGGATAGTATCTTCCTCGCCGCGGGCAAGCACGATGTGCGCGGATATTCCCGGCCAAGGCAATCGAGCGATCCGGCGCTGGGGATGCGGATAAGGATTCCGGCGCAGGCGGGACTGACCAATCTCCTCGCCGGAAAAATCGAATTGCACCTGTTTCCCGGCGGCTATGCGGGGATCGTATGCCAGGAAGATGGCAGCGCGAACATCTGCCTCGCCCTGCGCAAAAGCATGCTGGCGGCGGCTGACGGCGATCCGCGCGCCTTGCTGGACCGGTTGGCAGTGGAACATCCCCATTTTGGGCGGCGCATGGCGTTCGCGGCCGCCAACCTGCCCATCGATAGCATCGGCGCGGTCCCCTATGGCTGGATCGCCAAGGGCACCGAGCCGGGGCTGTTCCGGCTGGGCGATCAGGCGGCGGTAATCCCGTCGCTGGCGGGCGAGGGTATGTCCATCGCGCTCACCAGCGGCGCGATGGCAGCAAAATTCTGGCTGGAGGGCGGCAGCAGCGCCGCGGAAAATTACCAGATCTCCCTGGCCCGCGCCGCGCGCCGCCCGGTGGGCGTGGCAAAACTGATCTGGGAAACCGCCGAAAGCAAACGCCTCGGCCCGCCGCTGGTCAGGATGGCTGGGTTTGCGCCGTGGCTTACAAGTCTGGCCATGCGCGCGAGCAGGATTGGGGCTTGATTGAGTGTGGATTTCTGTAGGGAGCTTAATGGCTCTTTTGGGCGGAGGGCGGGGATTACCCCTTCCCGACTTGCGGGGCAGGTGCGAGCTAATTGTATCATTTGCTTTTGCAGCTTATCACTAGAATCTGTTCATTCCCGGGGGACGAAATGACTAATCATAAAATGAACCTATTCCTGTTTGGGTTGGCTGCCATGCTATCATTCAACTCTGTTCAATCATCGGCGGCGGAAGCGAGTTCGGCTGTACCACTGCGGGTCCCACCTGATCTCGAGGCTGTAATTGCGCAAAGCCACGAAGCACTTCGACAGATCCTGAACGGTGACCCGTCTGGTTACGCTGCGCTGTTTGCAGACCGGGAAGACATTACTCTAGGCAACCCGTTCGGACCTTTTGGTCAAGGCAGGGCTGAGGTACTAAAAACGCTCAATAATGCGGCGACAAAATACACCGACGGAACAGTTATCGCAGTGGACCGGATCGCGGTATATGGAGATGACAAGTTCATCTGCCTGGTCGAGATTGAACATGATCGTGCCAAACTTGGAACAAGTACCGAATTCGCCGAGTTCGCGGCTCGAGTAACCAGCTTGTACGAAAAGATTGATGGACGCTGGAAGCTGGTTCATCGCCACGCTGACCCCATTACCACCTATCGTCCTGCGGAATCCATGTTGGGCAAATGAAAGTGGCGGCAAGATTGATCAGGTGGGAACGGTCGCGAGTGGATCGTTAACGGTCATCCAACTTCGCATCCGCTGCGATCGGTCAATCCACCTTCATCACCCAGCCGTGGGTGTCGGCAATCGCGCCGCGCTGGATGCCGACGAGTTTGTCGCGCAGGCGCGTGGTCAGTTGGCCAGGACCGCCCGATCCGATGGTAAATTCGCCGTCCGGCCCGGCGACATGGCCGACCGCCGTGACCACTGCGGCAGTGCCGCAAGCCATGGTTTCGACCAGTCTGCCGCTCGCAGCATCATCGCGCCACTGGTCGATACTGTAGGCTTCTTCGCGCACGGTCAGCCCTTCCTCGCGCGCGAGCTGCAACAGGCTGTCGCGGGTAATGCCGGGCAGGATCGTGCCGGTCAGCGGCGGGGTGACCATGCTGCCATCATCGAACACGAAGAACAGGTTCATGCCGCCGAGTTCCTCGACCCATTTGTGTTCCACCGCGTCGAGGAACAGCACCTGGTCGTGACCGCGCGAAAACGCTTCGGCGGTGGGGACCAGGCTGGCGGCGTAATTGCCGCCGGTCTTGGCCGCGCCGGTGCCGCCGGGTGCGGCGCGCGAATAATCGCTGATCCAGATCGACACGGCGGGCGCACCGGATTTGAAATAATTGCCCGCGGGGCTGGCGATCACCAGGAATTTATATTCGAGGGCAGGACGAACCCCGAGGAACGCCTCGGTCGCGAACATGAAGGGCCGCAGATAGAGCGATCCACCCTCGACGGCGGGAAACCAGTCGCGGTCGATCCGGACCTGCTCGCGCACTGCCTCCACAAACAGTTCCTCCGGCAAATGCGGCATCGCCATGCGGGTGGCGGAGGCGTTGAAGCGCGCGGCGTTGGCATCGGGCCGGAACAGCGACAGGCCACCGTCCGCCTGCTGGTAGGCCTTCATCCCTTCGAAGATTTCCTGCGCGTAATGCAGCACCGATGCCGCCGGATCGAGGCTGATCGGAACGCGCGGGCCGACGGTTGCGTTATACCAGCCTTTTCCTTCGGCGTAGTCGATCGAGACCATGTGATCGGAAAAAACCTTGCCAAAACCGGGGTCGGCAATCGCCGCATTCCGGACCTCCGCAGAAGTGGGCGCCGGGTGGGGTATCTTCGTAAACAGATTTGCCGGAGCGTCGGCCATTGGAGTGTCCTCAGTTGTCGATGGCGCGCGTAAAACGCTTTGAAATATTGCGCAAGATATAGGTGCGCATCCAGTAATAAATGGTTAGATGCCAGGTGTGGTCCCGGCTTCAACCGGGAACCTGCCCCTGAAGCAAAAATGAGAAGGGCGGCCCTGGCTTCAGCCGGGAACCGCCCTTCGCATGGTCAGCGGCCGGAAGTGCCGCCCACGGTTAGCCTCTATTGCCGACTTATCGGCAATAATGCTCCGTGCGGAAACTTACCGACCCCCTTGCTGAACCATGAGACATCGGATCACCTCCTTTCGCGCTATGTAGCCAGAGCCGCCCGGTCATCGGGTAGCCCAAGACCGCGTTCGCCGCTGATCTTGGGTGCAATGTGATTCCTTTTGCGCCGCAACGCAAGCCTTGTAATTATCTTTTTCCACGTCAGAATAGCGCGCTGGCGAAATGGCCCAGTCGCGATTTAGCGGCAATCCTCGATTACCCGCGAAACTTCGGGCCAGGAAGGCAGATAGAGCGTCTGCATCCCGGTGACCTCGACCGCGAAGCGCCCCTTGCTGATCGCCATAGCATCCAGCAGGGGATCGGGCGCGGTTACTTGCGCGGATACGGTGGGCAAATCGCCCCCGTCCGGCGTAGCGGTGAGGACCCTGTCCTGGGTTTCGGTCAGAATGCGCATCGGCACCGGCCCCGCTGCCTCGTTCACCCGCATCAGCGTTATTCGGCCGGCCGCGCGGCTGCATTCGAGCACGAATTCCGCCTCCGTTTCTTCCGCCCCGAAAAGGGCCTGCGATCCGCCGGGCGTTGCACGATAGCCCCAGTCGCCGGGCGTAGCGGGTGCATCCATCCAGTTTTGGGGCGTTGGCGCAATCGGCGCCATGGGCGCCGCAGCAGGAGCCGGCTGCG
>JBGSJO010000057.1:0-45753 GCA_041741895.1 Pontixanthobacter sp. | reverse complement strand
GAACGCATGATCCAGGCGAAGATGCTTTCTGAGATCGATCACTCGCTGATCCCCAATCTCAGCAATATCGAGCCGGCATTCCTCGATTCGCAGTATGACCCCGGGGCCAAGTACTCGGTTCCCTATACCTGGCTGGTTTTGGGGATTGGGTATCGCAAATCGAAATTCACCACCCCGCCCGATAGCTGGAAAATGCTCTTCGATTCCGATGAACATGCCGGGCGCATCGCAGTGCTGTCCGAGGCTGGCGACATGTTCCGTCTGTATGCCAAATATCTCGGCAAGTCGGTTAACGATCTCACGCCCGATGATATCAAGCGGATCGAAGCGATGATGATCAAGCAAAAGCCGCATATCAAGAAGTTCCACGAAGATGACGGGCAGGATCTGCTGGCCAAGGGCGATGTGGATCTGGTGCTCGAATATAATGGCGATATCGCCCAGATCATGGTCGAGGATGATGACATCGGCTTTGTCATTCCCGAGGAAGGAAGCCAGTTGAACGCGGATACGCTGTGTATCCCGGTTGGCGCGCCACACCCCAAGAATGCGCACGCCTTCATCAATTACATTCTTGATGCCGAAGTAGGCAAGAAGATCACCGAAACGATCCTTTATCCCACTCCAAACGGCGCGGCCAAGGCGCTGATGCCGGAGGACTACAAGAGCAACCCTGCAATCTTCCCGCCTGCCGACGTGCTGGCAAAATGCGAATATGCCAAGTTCAATGCGGAACTGCAGCCGCTCTATGAAGAGGCATTCACCCGGGTCCGTGCGTCCTGATTCTAACAAAACAACTGCCCGGACAACTGACCGGCAGACCCGAATGCATGACCAGCCGCGCTCGGTGAGGGCGGCTGGCTTTTCCAGGAGCGCCTGATGGCCGAACAGGATTGGAAAGCAGACAAGAAGGCGTTCTGGGTTGTCTCCTCGGCTCCATTGCTATGGACATTGCTGTTCTTCCTTGTCCCAATGAGCTTTGTCTGGCTCTACAGCTTTGGCAGCAATACCGGCCTTGCCGAAATCGAGATTTCCGGCACGCTAGACAATTATAAACGGGCGACCGAGTGGCTCTATGTCTCGATCTTCCTGAAGAGCTTTGCAGTTGCGGCGCTGGTGACGGTGATCTGTCTGGTCGTAGGGTTTCCGGTGGCTATGGCGCTCACTTTTTCGAGCGACAAATGGCGACCCTGGCTCTTGCTGGGGATCATGTTGCCATTCTGGACCAATCTGCTGATCCGCACCTATGCGCTAATGATGCTGCTTGGCACGCAGGGCTATGCCAACAAGTCGATGGGATGGTTATGGGAAAGCGCCAGCTGGCTCAAGGTGCTGGTCGGCCTGCAACCGCTTGCGGCGTGGGAGCCGGTCGAGCTTCTGTATAACAATTTCGCGGTGGTTTTCGGACTGGTCTATGTCCATTTGCCTTTTATGGTTCTGCCGCTCTATTCCGCGCTGGACCGGCTCGACAAGAGCCTGATCGAAGCAAGCCTTGATCTTGGCGCAGGCCATTTGCGCACGCTGCTGAAGATTGTCATGCCGCTGGCTATGCCCGGTATTGTTGCCGGAGTGATGATCACCCTGATCCCGGCCCTGGGGGCCTATCTGACGCCCGATCTGATGGGCGGAACCGAAAGCCAGATGATTGCCAATGTCATCGAACGCCAGTTCAAGCGCGCGAATGACTGGCCGTTTGGTGCGGCGCTCTCTTTCCTGCTGATCTACGCGATGTTCATTCTGATTGCGATGCAGGGCCTGCGTCGAACCAGGCAGGGGGGAACAAGCTGATGCGCCTGCTTACGCGCACACCCCGCGCACCGCTGGAGTATACGCGGACCTTGTGGATGCGGCTTTGGGTCGGGCTGGTGCTGTTGTTTCTATACGCCCCCTTGCTCGTGCTGATGATTTTCAGCTTCAACGACAGCAAGCGCAATGTCGTCTGGCGCGGCTTCACCACCAAATATTACGAAAAGGCGCTCAACAATGACACTCTGGTGGAGGCGTTGGCAAACTCGCTGACCATTGCCGCGCTGGCTACGATCGTCAGCCTGATATTGGGCAGCATGACGGCAATCATGCTTTGGCGCTTCAAATTCAGGCTGAAAGGCCTTGTCGACGGGACAATTTCGCTGCCGATCATTGTGCCGGAAATCTGCCTGGGCGTAGCGATGTTGATTTTCTTTGCCTGGGTCGATTGGCCTACCGGCCTGGTCTGGCCGCTGAACCTGTCAGCCATAACAATTGCGCATATCACTTTTTGCTTTCCATTTGTGACCATGGTTGTGCGGGCGCGCTTGGCGAGCTTCAACAAGGAAGAGGAAGAGGCAGCCAAGGATCTGGGCGCGAGTGACTGGCAGGCATTTAAACATGTGCTGCTGCCGCATATCCGCCCGGCGCTGGTTTCGGGCGCGCTTCTGGCCTTCACGCTCAGCCTTGACGATTTCGTGATTACCTTTTTCACCAGCGGGCCGGACACGATCACCTTTCCGGTCAAGGTCTATTCCATGGTGCGCTTTTCGGTCACGCCGGAAGTCAATGCCGCTTCGACCCTGCTGATAGTTCTAACCGTGGTGCTGACCGCCGTCGCTTTGCGATTGCAGGGCACGAAGACAATAACCGTGAGCCATTGATCCATGTCCGAC
This sequence comes from Pontixanthobacter sp., assembly GCA_041741895.1. Classification (GTDB taxonomy): domain Bacteria; phylum Pseudomonadota; class Alphaproteobacteria; order Sphingomonadales; family Sphingomonadaceae; genus Allopontixanthobacter. The sequence continues at coordinate 43,111 of JBGSJO010000057.1, read as the reverse complement.
AGTACACCCATTATCCAGATCAGGAACGTCACCAAGTGCTTTGGCAAGGTTACGGCGGTAGATGACGTCAGCCTGGATATCGTTCCCGGCGAATTTTTCGTGCTGCTGGGCCCGTCGGGCTGCGGCAAGACCACCCTGTTGCGCATGATCGCCGGTTTCGAATTGCCTACCGAAGGACAGATCTTGATCGACGGACAGGATATGGCGCATGTACCGCCCAACCGCCGTCCGGTGAACATGGTGTTCCAGAGCTATGCCGTCTTTCCGCATATGTCGGTAGCGGACAATGTGGCTTATGGCCTCAAAATCGCTGGCGTCGGCCGGGGCGAGCGCGAAGAACGCGTGCGCGAGGCGCTTGATCTGGTGAAGCTGGGCGGGTTCGATGAGCGCATGCCCGATCAGATGTCGGGCGGTCAGCGGCAGCGCGTCGCGCTCGCGCGCAGCCTGGTGATGCGGCCAAAGGTGTTGTTGCTGGACGAGCCACTCAGCGCGCTCGATGCGAAACTGCGCGCGCAGATGCAGTTCGAGCTGGCCGATCTTCAGGATCGCGTGGGCATCACATTCGTCACTGTCACCCATGATCAGGACGAGGCACTGTCGATGGCCAGCCGCATTGCGGTGATCAACAAGGGTGATGTGGCGCAGCTTGCCACACCTTCCGATCTCTATGAATATCCGGCGAACCGCTTTGTCGCCGATTTCGTGGGTTCGGTGAATGTCTTCGAAGGCAAGCTGACGCTGGACGAGCCGGACAAGGCGGCGGTCGATTGCCCTGGCGTCGGCAAGGTCTATCTAAACCACGGCGTCACCGGTCCTCACGGCGCGGAAGTCTGGGTCGCGCTCCGGCCGGAGAAGATATATCTCCACATACCGGGGCAGGGCAAGGCGGTGCTGGCAGCAGGCCAGGACGCCCCTGAAGGCCACAATGTCGTTCGCGGAGAAATACTTGGCATGAGCTACCTCGGGGATATTACGATCTACGAGATCAAACTCGACGGCGGCGACCTGATCCGCGTGTCGCGCCCCAATCTTTCGCGCCATGACCAGGAAGATTTTACCTGGAATGACCGGGTCTCGATGCACTGGCGGGCCGACAGCCCGATAGTGCTCCTGTCCTGACTTGGGATGAGCGGCGGTGCATTCTCCGCCAGCCAAAGGATAACAAATGTTGGGAATTCGTGGACAGTTCATTGGCGGGCGCGCGGTCGAAGGTGAGGAAGCACCGGAGATAGCTTTTAATCCGGCATCCGGTCAGGAACTGATCAGCCTCGCGAGCGCGAGCCGCGAACAGGTGGATCGTGCAGTAGCGGCCGCCCGCAACGCCTATCGGGTATGGTCGCGCATGTCGCCCAAAGAGCGTTCGCTGCGGATGCTTCAGATCGCCGATCGGGTCGAGCAGCTGGCGGACGAATTCGCCCTGCTCGAAATGACCAATTGCGGTAAGCCGATCGGCACGGCCAAGTCGGTCGATGTCGGCAATACGATTGATGTATTCCGCTTCTTCGCCGGAGCTGCGCGGACAATCGCGGGAATTCCGGCCGGCGAATATCGCAGCGGCTTCACTTCGATGCTGCGGCGCGATCCGCTCGGCGTCTGTGTCGGTATCGCGCCGTGGAACTACCCGCTGATGATGGCCAGCTGGAAGATCGCCCCGGTGATCGCCGCGGGCAATACGGTTGTGCTCAAGCCGTCGGAGCATACTCCGCTGACCGCGCTCAGGTTGGCAGAGGTCTGCGCCGAATTCCTGCCTGAAGGGGTGGTCAATGTGGTCACCGGCAACGGTGCCAGTGTCGGTGCGCGGCTGGTTTCTCATCCCGATGTCAACATGGTCTCGCTAACCGGCGACGTTTCGACCGGGCGCAAGATCATGGAGGCGGTGGCACCGACCATCAAGCGCACCCATTTCGAGCTGGGCGGCAAGGCACCGGTGATCGTGCTGGCCGATGCGGATATTCCGGCCGCTGTGGAGGCGATATCGGAAGGGGGCTATTACAATGCGGGGCAGGACTGCACCGCAGCATGCCGGGTCTACGCCCATGTCAGTATTTACGACCGGCTGGTGGCCGAGCTGCAACAGGCCATCGAAGCGATAGAGATTGGTGATCCCGCTGATTCCGGAACTGTGCTTGGCCCGTTGATTACCGAACGGCAGCGCGACCGGGTGGACGGGTTTGTGGCTCGCGCGATTGCGGATACGCCTGCGGAGCTGGTCACCGGCGGACGCACGCCTGACCGCCCGGGGTTTTACTACGAACCGACGCTCATCGCCGGTGCGCAGCATCTGGACGAGATCGTGCAGAAGGAGGTTTTCGGTCCTGTCGTATCGGTTACCCGCTTCAAAGAGGATTCCCAGGTGCTCGACTGGGCCAATGACTGTGAATACGGGCTCGCCTCCTCGGTCTGGACCCGCGATGTCGGCAAAGCGCACCAGTTCGCTGCGCACCTTGAATATGGCGTGACCTGGATCAACACACATTCGGTCAATGTCGCCGAGATGCCGCACGGCGGGGTTAAGCTTTCGGGTTACGGCTCGGATCTTTCGGTCTATTGTCTCGAGCATTACACTGTTACTCGTCATGTCATGTTCAAGCACTGAGGCAGCCTCGCCAATGCGTCCAGTAATCGGAATTACCGCTTGCAACCGGATGGTTGGCAGCGAAATCGGGCAAGCGGTGATGAATCGCTATGCTCGTGCGGCGATGCATTACGCGGATGCCGCGGCGTTGCTGGTGCCCTCGCTGCCCGATCTGATGGACGTCTCTGAAGTGGTCGGGCGGCTCGACGGAATCCTGCTGACCGGCTCGCCTTCGAACATAGAGCCGTCCCGCTATGGCGGAGATGAAGGCTTCGGGCCTTATGACAGGGCGCGCGACGAGGCTTCTCTGGGCATTGTCCGACAGATGATTGACACTGGAAAGCCAGTGTTCGGTATCTGTCGCGGCTTTCAGGAAATCAATGTCGCGCTGGGCGGAACGCTGCGCCGCGATACCGCGAGCAATGACGAATTGCTCCGCCACCACTCGCCCGAAGAAAACGACCTGGAGAAGATGTTCGACCATTTTCACGAGGTCGAACTTGCTGCTGGAGGAATGCTGGCGAACGGGATTGGCAAGCAGCGAACCGCCGTCAATTCGGTTCACTTTCAGGGTGTCGGCGATCTTGCCGGCGGCCTCGAGATCGAAGCCACTGCGAGCGACGGGTTGGTCGAGGCCTTCAGCGCCCGGCCCAATGGCGCACCCCTGCTGGCGGTGCAGTGGCACCCCGAATGGGATGCTGACGACAATCCCGACAGCCAGGCCTATTTTTGCCTGCTGGGCAAGGCATTGCGGGGTGAGCTGTGAACATCAGGGTTCATCGTTACGACCGCTATCTCGCGAGGCTGTGCTTTTCTCCCTGAATGGGGTGCTGGCGGATCGCGCCGCCTTGCAACTTGCATCTATCCGGCCGCCCGGGGCGGCCTGTCAGGACATTGAGGAATCCCAATCATGCCACGCAATTACGATATCGCCGCTCTCCGCCGCCTTGATGTGGCGCACCATCTGCCCGCGCAGGCTGACTGGCAGGAAATCGAGAACCTTGGCGGCAGCCGGATCATCACTCACGCCGATGGCTGCTATATCCATGATGGAGACGGCAACCGCATCCTCGATGGCATGGCCGGGCTGTGGTGCGTCAATGTGGGCTACGGGCGCGAGGAACTCGCCGATGTCGCCTCCGATCAGATGCGCGAACTGCCCTTCTATAACACCTTTTTCAAGACCGCGACGCCGCCCACGGTCCTTCTGGCCGAAAAGATCGCTAGCCTCACCAATGGCCGCCTGCCGCATGTCTTCTTCAACTCTTCCGGCAGCGAGGCGAATGACACCGTCTTCCGGATGGTCCGCCGCTATTGGGAACTGAAGGGGCAGCCCAAGCGGCAAATCTTCATCAGCCGTTGGAATGCCTATCACGGATCGACCGTTGCCGGCGTTTCGCTGGGCGGCATGAAGGCGATGCATGCCACGCCCGGCCTGCCGATCCCCGGCATCGAACACGTCCGCCAGCCATATTGGTATAATGAAGGCCGCGACATGACCGAAGAGGATTTCGGCACCGCCTGTGCGCAGGCGATCGAGGAGCGCATCCTCCAAGTCGGATCGGAAAATGTCGCCGCCTTCATCGGCGAGCCGGTGCAGGGCGCGGGCGGGGTGATCATTCCGCCGAAGAACTACTGGCCGCAAGTTCAGGCAATCTGCCAAAAATACGGCATATTGCTGATATGTGACGAGGTCATCACCGGCTTTGGCCGCACCGGCAAGATGTGGGGGCACGAGACCGTGGGCGTGACGCCCGACATCATGCCGATGGCGAAGGGCCTGTCATCGGGCTATATGCCGATTTCTGCCACCGCCGCATCCGCCGAAGTGATCAAGGTGATGAAGACTGGCGGCGATTTCGTCCATGGTTTCACCTATTCGGGCCACCCGGTTGCCGCTGCCGTGGCGCTGCGCAATATCGAGATTATCGAGCGTGAGGGGCTGGTCGCACGGACCGGGAATGAAACGGGCCCCTATCTCGCCCGGGCGCTGGCCAGCCTCGACGATCACGAACTGGTGGGCCAGACCCGGTCGGTCGGCCTGCTCGGCGCGGTTGAGATCGTGGCCGACAAGGCTAGCGGCGCGCGTTTTGGCGGGGCGGAGGGGACCGCCGGTCCGATAGTTCGCGATCTGTGCATCGCTAACGGGCTGATGGTTCGCGGCATTCGCGACAGCATCGTGATGTGCCCGCCGCTGATCATCGCCACAGCGCAGATCGACGAGATGGTGGGCATCATCCGCCGCGCCCTGGACGAGGCGCTGCCGAAACTGCGGGCCTTGGGCTGATCCTCGATGACTGGGGCCGCGGATGATGAACAACGTTTGATTTCAGGATCGCCATAGGCTTCGACAGTGGCGGGCCAGCCAACGGTGGGATTAAGTCACTTGCACATCAGGACGGCAGGTTAAATTGGTCGTAATCTCAAAATGGCAGGAGGGCGCCACCACCGGATCGCAAATTTGCGGTTGCAAATTGCCGGAGTTTGCTGCAACGGGCCCAACGCTAGCAGGGTCAGAATATCGTTTTGATCCGGCTGGATGGATTTTGGGGTCAAGTTCCCGCTAGACTCTACCATTATCCTGTCTTTTGCGCCAGGACGGGCTGCAAACGGCGGATCTTCGCGCTTCCGGTGCTCACGTAGCCAAAGCTACGCTGCGCGCAGGGTCACGAACCTCCACCGCTTTCGCCTCGACCTGACTCAAAATACAGCATAATGGTCCGATGCAGAGATGATTTAGTCGGGAAAATCCCGCACGCTGGCCAACGAGGTTTCGTTCGCTGGCGTTTTTGGCATTTAGCGCTGCACAGGCTGCGGCGGAGGAGCGAGGACTATGTTTGACAGTCTATCCGACCGCCTTGGCGGAGTGTTCGACAAGCTGCGCGGGCGTGGTGCTCTCTCTGAACAGGATGTCCGCGATGCGATGCGCGAAGTGCGCGTTGCCTTGCTGGAAGCCGATGTTGCCCTGCCGGTGGTTCGCCGTTTCGTTGACCGGGTCACCGAAAAGGCGATCGGCGCTGAGGTTCTCCGATCGGTCACGCCGGGCCAGCAAGTGGTCAAGATCGTCAATGACGAACTGATCGAAACGCTGGGCGGGGAGACGCAGGAAGGCCTGAACCTAGACGCGAAGCCGCCGGTCGTGATCATGATGGTCGGGCTGCAGGGATCAGGTAAAACCACTACGACGGCAAAGCTCGCGAAATTCATCCGCGAAAAGCATGGCAAGAAGACCCTGATGGCCTCGCTCGACGTCAATCGTCCCGCTGCTCAGGAACAGCTCGCCGTCCTCGGCACGCAAATCGACGTTGCCACCCTGCCGATCGTTGCGGGTCAGCAGCCGGTCGATATCGCGCGCCGGGCTCTCGAATCTGCGCGGCTTCAGAATGCAGATGTGTTGCTGCTCGATACTGCGGGCCGCCTCCATGTCGATGAAGCGTTGATGGCGGAAATGAAGGCGGTTGCTTCCATCACTACGCCGACAGAAGTGTTGCTGGTGGTCGATGCGCTGACCGGGCAGGATGCGGTTAATGTCGCGCAGAATTTCTCGCACGAGGTCAGCCTGACTGGTGTGATCCTGACCCGGATGGACGGCGATGCGCGCGGCGGTGCGGCGCTGTCCATGCGCCATGTCACCGGCAAGCCAATCAAATTTGCCGGCACGGGTGAGAAACTGGACGCGATCGAACCGTTCCAGCCCAGCCGGATCGCTAACCGCATCCTGGGTATGGGCGATGTCGTCAGCCTGGTTGAAAAAGCGGCTGCCACGATCAACGCTGAAGATGCCGAGGAACAAGCGCGCCGGATGTCGAAGGGGTTGTTCGACCTCAATGATCTGCGCACCCAGTTGCAGCAGATGCAGAACATGGGCGGCCTTGGCATGCTGGCCGGGATGATGCCGGGCATAAAAAAGGCCAAGGCCGCGATAGCCCAGAGCGGGATGGACGACAAGGTTCTGATCCATATGGACGCGGTGATAGGGTCGATGACGCCGAAAGAACGCGCCAACCCCGCTCTGCTGAATGCCAAGCGCAAGAAACGCGTCGCTGCCGGTGCCGGGATGCAAGTGCAGGACGTAAACCGCCTGCTTAAAATGCATCAGGAAATGTCCAAGGCAATGAAACAAATCCGCAAGATGGGCGGGCTGAAGGGCCTCGGCGCATTGTTCGGAAAAGGCGGAATGGGTGCTGCCATGCCCGGGCTCGGTGGGCCCAGCGGCGGCATGGGCAATCTCCCACCCGATCTTAAAAATTTACTAAACAAGAAATAATTACAGATACTTATATTTGAAAGGTAATACACTATGGCAATTGCACTCCGTCTTTCGCGCGGTGGTTCCAAGAAACGTCCTTACTACCGGATCGTAGCGGCTGACCAACGCGCGCCGCGCGACGGCAAATATCTTGAACAGATCGGCACCTACAATCCGCTGCTCGCAAAGGATGACGAAAAGCGCGTGACGCTGAACGAAGACCGCGCGCGTTACTGGCTCGGCGTTGGCGGCAAGCCAAGCGACCGTGTCGCCCGTTTCCTGGACGCCGCTGGTGTTCTCGAGCGTGCTGCGCGCAACAACCCGAACAAGGCTAAGCCGGGCGAAAAGGCCGTGGAACGCGCTGAAGAAAAGGCTCAAAAAGCTGCAGCGGCCGATGAAGCTGCGAAGGCTGCCTTGGAAGAAGCCAAGGCTGCACCAGCTGAAGAAGCGGCTGTTGAAGAAGTAGCTGCTGACGCGCCTGCTGAAGAAGCTGCACCTGAAGAAGCTGCACCTGAACAAGCTCCAGCCGAAGAGGCTCCCGCTGAAGAGGCTCCCGCTGAAGAGGTTGCCGCTGAAGAAGCTCCAGCTGAAGAAGCTCCAGCTGAAGAAGCTGCTTCCGAAGAAAAGACCGAGGGCTGATCCCTTTGTCACGAGGCAAACCCGTCACACCATCGCCAGTAACCCTGGCAGCCATTATCGGTGCGCATGGTGTGACGGGCGAAGTCCGCCTGAAACTGTTCGGTGAAGGCTGGGTAGAATTGAAGTGCTATAAAGGCTTCAACGATGGAGCATTCACGCTCCAGAAAATCCGCGACGATAACAAGGGCGGTGCGATCGCCCGGTTCGCCGAATGCACGGACCGGAACACGGCAGAAAAGCTGCGCGGAACCGCGCTGACCATCACCCGCGCCGACTTCCCCGAATTGGCGGAAGGCGAATATTACCACGCTGACCTGCTTGGCCTGCCCGCCACCTCAGAAACTGGCGAGGCGCTGGGCACTGTCGTCCAGGTGCTGAACTTCGGCGCTGGCGACATTCTGGAAGTCGAGCGACCACCAGTGGACGGCAAACCCGGCAAACGCTTCATGGTTCCGATGAACAGGGATGCAGTGCCGCAATGGAGCGCAAGCGGCATGGTAATCGATTCCGCTTTCGTGGTTGATTAAATATTCAAATGACCTTCGCCGCCACCATCCTCACCCTGTATCCGGAGATGTTTCCCGGGCCGCTTGGCGTGTCGCTGGCGGGGCGGGCGCTGGCCGAGGGGAGGTGGTCGCTGGGTACCGTGCAGATCCGCGATTTCGCGGCGGACAGGCACCGCACGGTTGACGATACTCCCGCCGGCGGCGGGGCAGGAATGGTCCTCAAAGCGGATGTGCTGGCGGCGGCGATCGACCATGCGCGCAGCGGCAATCCAGGTGCCCCGTTGCTGGCAATGACCCCGCGCGGAAAGCCGATTTCGCAGGCGCGGATTCGCGAACTGGCGGCAGGGCCTGGGGTCACCATCCTGTGCGGCCGTTTCGAAGGTTTCGACGAGAGGATTTTCGAAGGGCGCGATGTCGAGGAAGTCTCCGTCGGGGACATTGTTTTGTCGGGCGGGGAACCGGCTGCGCTGATGATACTCGACGCTTGCATTCGGCTGCTTCCCGGCGTAATGGGCGCGGCTTCGAGTGGTACCGAGGAAAGCTTTGAACAAGGCCTTCTAGAATATCCCCACTATACCCGGCCCCAGGAATGGGAAGGGCGCACGATCCCCGAAGTGTTGCGATCGGGGGATCATGCGAAAATCGCTGCATGGCGTAAAGCCATGTCGGAAGATCATACACGGTTACGCAGGCCGGACCTTTGGGAACGTCATAGTGGCGTTCGGGACCGATCTGCCTCTGACGCGCGACAGGAAAATGAGGACCAGGGTCAATGAACCTTATCCAGCAGATCGAAGCCGAAGAAATTTCCAAGGCGGCGAAAGAAATACCGAATTTCCGCGCAGGCGACACTGTTCGTGTCGGCGTCAAGGTCGTCGAAGGCACGCGTGAGCGTATCCAGATGTTCGAAGGCGTCTGCATCGCCCGCAGCAACCGCGGCATGGGCAGCAACTTCACCGTGCGCAAGATGAGCTTTGGCGAAGGTGTGGAACGCGTGTTCCCGCTCTATGCGCCAATCGTGGACAGCATCACCGTGGTTCGCCGCGGTATCGTGCGCCGCGCCAAGCTATATTATCTTCGCGGCCTCACCGGTAAGCGCGCTCGTATCGCCGAACGTCGGGATCACGCTCCGAAGGCATAAAGCTTGCAGGCAGAAGATTGAAGTGGGGCGTTCCGGCAAGGCCGGGGCGCCTTTTTTCTTGGCGGGCATGCTTTGCCTACGCGCCGAGGCGCGCTAGGCCCGGCAAATACGGATAGAAAGGGATTCCTTTGAAATGCGCCTATTGCTTGCTGTTGCTGCGACATTTGCTTTCACCGCGCCGACGTATGCGGAAGACCAAGACATGAAAAAATCTGCGGACCTCACCTTCGAACAGGTCTTTGCCAGCCCCAGCCTGAATGGACCGGCCCCGCGCGGGGTCAAATTGTCGCCCGATGGGCGCTATCTCACGCTGCTGCGGAACCGCGATACTGACAAGGATCGCTATGATCTGTGGGGCTATGACCGGCAGACTGAACACTGGTCGATGCTGGTCGATTCCGAGAAACTGGGTTCGGGCCGCGAATTGTCCGAAGACGAAAAGATGCAGCGTGAACGGCAGCGGATCGGCAATCTGTCTGGCATCGTGACCTATGAATGGACCGCCGATAGTGCCGCGATGCTGGTGCCGCTGGATGGCGATCTATATCTCGCCAATCTGGATAGTACGGTCAAACGGCTGACGGATACGGAGGAAAGCGAACTCAATCCCGGATTGAGCCCCAAAAGCACTTATCTATCCTTTGTCCGTGACCGCCAGTTGTGGGTTGGCCCCACTGGCGCAGAGGCTCAGCCAATCACCCCGAAGGAAGGGGAGCTGATCCGCTGGGGCGAGGCGGAATTTGTCGCGCAAGAAGAAATGGCCCGGCTAACCGGCTATTGGTGGTCACCGGATGATGACCGGATCGCCGTTCAGCGCACCGATGAAAGCCCGGTCGGCGTGGTTACCCGCGCGGCAATTGGCGCGACCGGGACGAAAGTGTTCGACCAACGTTATCCCGTGGCGGGCAGCGACAATGCGATTGTCCAGCTATTCGTGATGAACCCCGATGGTAGTGGGCAGGTGCAGGTCGATCTCGGTCCTGAAACGGATATCTATCTTGCCCGCGTCGATTGGGCCCCCGATGGCAGCGCGCTGTATGTGCAGCGGCAAAACCGTGCGCAGACCGTGCTCGATATGCTCAAGGTCGATCCTGCAACGGGCGCGAGCGAGATCCTGTTTACGGAGACTGCCGCGACAAAGGATTACTGGATCAACCTGTCCGACAATTACAAATTCCTGAAAGACGGCAGTCTGCTATGGTGGTCGGAACGCAGCGGCTTTGGGCATTTCTACCGTTTTGCTGATGGTAACTGGACCGCGTTGACCGGCGGCGACTGGGTGGCGAGCGAACTGGTCGGCGTGAACGAGGAAGCAGGCCTCGTCTATTTCACCGGCAACCGTGACGATGTTCTGGCCCAGTCGGTCTATCAGACCGACCTTGCCATGCCCGGCAGCGTCACACGCCTGACCGATACCGGCTGGGCGGCCAGCGCCAAAATGGACAAGACCGGTCAGACATTGTTGGTGACGCGGTCAAACGAAAACCAGCCCCCGCAGACCTATCTGGCCGATATGTCGGGCACCATGCTGGCCTGGGTTGAAGAAAATACGCTGGATGCGTCCCATCCTTACAGCATGCATCTTTCCAGTCATGTGGCCCCTGAATACGGGACGATAAAGGCTGCTGACGGGGTCACCGATCTGTACTGGATGATGATCAAGCCCAGGATGGAGCCGGGCAAGAAATATCCGGTACTGTTCCAACATTACGGCGGACCCGGTCCGCAAACTGTCAACCGTGAGTGGAACGGCGCCCTGCCGCAGGCAATTGCCGACAAGGGCTATATCTATTTCCAGATCGACAATCGCGGCAGCGCCAATCGCGGCGTGGCATTCGAACAGCCCCTTTACCGCGCAATGGGCGGGGTCGAGGTGGCCGACCAGAAGGCCGGGGCGGACTTTCTGAAGTCACTCGATATCGTCGATCCTGACAAGATCGCGCTCTATGGCTGGTCCTATGGCGGCTACATGACGCTGAAACAGCTTCAGGACGATCCTGGCCTGTATGCAGCGGGTATTTCAGGTGCGCCCGTCACGCGCTGGGATCTGTACGACACCCATTACACCGAACGTTTTATGGGCGACCCGCGCGAAGTGCCGGACGCCTATGACAGGTCCAGTGCTATCCCTGATGCGGAGAAAATGACCGATCCGCTGCTGCTGATCCACGGCATGGCGGACGATAATGTCGTGTTCGAAAATTCGTCGGAACTGATCGCAAAATTGCAGGGAGCAAACCGGCCTTTCGAAATGATGCTCTACCCCGGCTACACGCACCGTGTATCGGGCGAGCAAATCAGCCCGCATTTGTGGAACACGATTTTCAGCTTTCTGGAGCGCCATGGGGTAGTGCCGCCTGAATAGGTATTTTTGCCTCCCCCAAGAGGAATTGCGTTGCGCCGGAACAGGTGGCCTCTAGTGCGGCCACACATAGTGTTTGGAGTTATATTATGGGTTATCGCGTTGTCGTCGTCGGAGCGACCGGAAATGTCGGCCGGGAAATCATGGCTGTTCTGGCCGAGCGGGAATTTCCGATCGAGGAAATCGCTGCCGTAGCCAGCGCTCGCTCACACAATTCCGAGGTGGAATTTGGTGATACGGGCAAGATGCTAAAATGCAAGAATATCGCAAATTTCGACTGGACCGGATGGGATATCGCGCTGTTTGCCGCCGGTTCCACCGCCACCCGTGAATATGCGCCCAAGGCAGCGGCTGCGGGCTGTGTGGTGATCGACAACAGCTCGCTTTACCGAATGGATCCCGATGTGCCGTTGATCGTGCCAGAGGTGAACCCGGATGCGATCGATGGCTATACCAAACGCAATATCATCGCCAACCCCAACTGTTCGACCGCGCAATTGGTGGTCGCGCTCAAGCCGCTGCACGATGCCGCCACGATCAAGCGGGTGGTCGTCAGCACCTATCAATCCGTGTCAGGAGCGGGCAAGGCGGGGATGGACGAACTGTTCGAACAGAGCCGTGCGATCTTTGTCGGCGACAAGCCCGAACCCCGCGCCTTCACCAAACAGATCGCGTTCAACGTGATCCCGCATATCGACGTTTTTCTGGATGATGGTTCGACCAAGGAAGAATGGAAGATGGTGGTCGAAACCAAGAAGATCCTCGATCCGAAGATCAAACTGGTCGCCACCTGTGTGCGCGTGCCGGTTTTCGTCGGCCATGCCGAAGCGGTTAATATCGAATTCGAGAATGAAATTACGGCCGAACAAGCGCAGGATATCCTGCGCGAGGCGCCGGGCGTCATGCTGATAGATAAGCGCGAAGACGAAGGTTACATTACCCCGGTTGAGTGCGTGGGAGACAGCGCCACCTACATCAGCCGGGTGCGAGAGGACCAGACGGTCGAACACGGGCTGACGCTGTGGTGCGTGTCGGACAATCTGCGCAAGGGCGCAGCGCTGAATGCGGTGCAAATCGCCGAATTGCTTGGACGCAGACACTTGAAGAAGGGGTGATGTTTCCCAAAGGCTTGTAACCAATCGAGTTCCGGTCACGAATGTCTCGGCAGAGGAGCGAGAATCGTGAAGGTAAAGGCACTCTGGCGGACAGTCGGCTTCGTAGCCGCGATGTTCATCTGCCTGCTGCTGCTGCTGATCCCGGCTTCGCAGGTCAGTAGCCAGGGCGCGAGTCAGCTCAAGCGCGAGTTCCCTCAGCTTGATCTGTCGAAAAGTTCGGTTGATCTGGCTGAAATCAAGTCCGGCGGTGTCCCGCGCGATGCGATTCCGGCGATCATGGACGCACAATTCTTGCCGGTAAGTGAAATCAAGGATCTGGGCGATGACGAGCCGGTGATCTTCCTGACCGGCCAATGCGGTGCCTTCGCCTTTCCCTATCGCATTCTGATCTGGCACGAAATCGTCCATCACGATCATTGCGGCGTGCCGGTAGCAGTAACCTATTGCCCGCTCTGCAACACCTCCATGGTGTTCGATCGCCGTGTCGACGGCAAAATATTCAGTTTCGGCACCACAGGGCGGCTGCGGCATTCCGATCTGGTGATGTACGATCATCAGACCGAGAGCTTGTGGCAGCAGTTTACCGGGGAGGCGATTGTCGGCACCATGACGGGGCAGACGCTGGCGGCAGTGCCTGCGCGGATCGAGGCATGGCGGCTGTTCCGCGACGAGTTTCCGCAAGGTCAGGTGCTGGTTCCCGGCAATACGAATACGCGCGCCTATGGGAGCAACCCGTATCAAGGTTACGATTCCGCGCCCGCGCCGTTTCTTTACCGCGGGAAGTTGCCGCAGAATATCGAACCGATGGCGCGGGTAGTCCGGGTTGGACCGCGCGCATGGTCGCTCGATTTTGTCCGGCGCAATACCCCGGTAGTAACCGATGGCGGGCTGCGCATCGAATGGATTGCAGGGCAGAATTCCGCGCTGGACAGCCGCCTTATCTCGCGCGGGCGCGATATAGGCAATGTTCGGGTTACCCGGGCACAGGATGATGTCGCCTACAGCATCGACTTTGCCTTCGCATTCTTTGCATTCCATCCCCAAGGGGAGCTGATCCAGTGATCCGGCTGACCTGGGCCTTGCTGATCGCGATAGTCTTATGGTCGGCACAGGCCGGAGCTGCCGAACCAGTCGATTTCAGCGAAGCAGCATTCGCCCGGGCGCAGCAGGGCAAGGGCCTGGTTGTGGTGGAAACTTATGCGCCCTGGTGCCTGCCCTGCAAATTGCAGGCCCCTTTGTTTGAAAAGGCGATGAAACAACCGGAATTTCAATCGATGCGATTGTTTCGCGTTGGGGAGAAAACGCCGCCTGCCGCCTGGCAGCGCTTGCGGATGACCGGTTTCGGAATGGTCGTGGTATTTCGCAATGGCCGGGAAGTTGCCCGCGGGACGCCTACCACAGAGAAGGAATTGCTTGCTCTTCTCCGCAGGAAATCTTGAAGGTGCCCGGTTTTCTTGTCGGGTCAGATTGAACAGCCAGTCCGAGTTGGCTAGGCCTGCAATATGACCCTTTCAGCAGAACTCTTCTTCAGTTTCCGATCTCCCTACAGCTATCTGGCGATCGGCCGATATCGCGCGCTGTCCGAAATGTTCGATGTCGATATCTCGCTCCGGCCGGTTTACCCGCTGGCGATCCGGCAACCTGATTTCTTTGAGCGCAATCATCCCAACTGGCTGGGATATACCATGCGCGACATGATCCGGGTGGCGCAGTTCCACGATATTTCCTTCGCCGCGCCGAAACCCGATCCGATCGTGCAGAATATGATGACGCGCGAAATCGCCCAGGAGCAGCCGCATATTTTCCGCCTGACCCGTCTGGGACAGGCAGCCGCGCGCCGCGGCAAGGGACTTGCCTTTGCCGATGAAGTATCCCGCCTGATCTGGGGCGGAACGGCTGGCTGGAACGAAGGCGAACATCTGGCTGGTGCCGCCGTCAACGCCGGGCTCGACCTGGGGGAATTGTCTGCAGAGGCGGAAGTGGATGCAGAGGCACTCGACAGTGAAATTGCCGCCAACCAGCAAGCCCTGGAATCTGCGGGCCATTGGGGCGTTCCAACGCTGGTGTTCGACGGTGAGCCCTTCTTCGGGCAGGACCGGATTGAAATGGTGCTGTGGCGAATGAACCAGAAAGGTCTGGCGGAGCGTCAGTGATCCGCCACGGGCGTGGGCGCGGCCACTCTCCGTTTGTCGCGCTGCATCAGGAATGCCAGCGGCACAGCGGCGAGTGTCATCCACATCATTAGCCAGAAATCGTCGATATAGGCGATCATCGCGGCCTGCCGGTTCAATTCCCCGTCAATCAGGCGCAGTCCGATTTCGCCGACCGCCTGGTATCGGTCAATCGTTGCGACATCGATAACGCTGCTGGTGCTCGAAGTGACGTGGCTACCCAAATCGGCATGAGCCGTCTGGATGTTCCGCGCGAGCAGGACAGTCATTAAGGAGATGCCAGCCGATGCACCGACCGAACGGAACAGGTTGAGCAAGCTCGACCCATCCGTACGCAGGCGCGGGGGCAGGGTGGCGAATGCGCTGACGTTCAGGGGAATGAATACCAGCCCCATCCCGAGGCCCTGAAGAAGTCCCGACATGATGATCGTCTGCTGGTCCGCCGCGAGCGACCAGTGCGACATCTGCCACAGGGAAATGCTGGTGATGAGGAAGCCGCAAGCCACCACCGGGCGTGAATCCACGCCCTGGCGCATCAGGAGGCCGGCGAGTTGCATGCTGATCAGTACGCCCAATCCGCGCGGCATCAAGATAAGGCCGGTATCGATGACATTGTAGCCAAACAGGTGCTGGAGCATGGGCGGCAGCAGCGCCATGGTAGCGAACATGATCACTCCGATCGCGATCATGAATAACAGGGCGATGCTGAAATTGCGATCCTTGAACAAGGTCGTGTCGAACAGTCCATCGCGCGCAGTGGTCAGATGGATCACGGTCATCCAGGCACCGGAAACCATCAGGAACGCGTACAGCCAGATCTCGCCCGAATTGAACCAATCGGCTTGTTGGCCACGGTCGAGCAGCAGCTGGAATGCAATCAACGTAATCGCGATCAACCCGAAACCAAGCAAATCGAACCGCCGGGTGCGCAATTCCCGGTGCGGCAGATTAGCAATCAGGATCGCTAGGGCGAGCGCGCCAACCGGCAGGTTCACATAAAATACCCAGCGCCAGCTCGCGGATTCGGTCAGCCAGCCGCCCAACACCGGCCCCAGAATTGGCCCGATCATGATCCCCATGCCCCATAGTGCCATCATCTGTGGGTGGCGGCTGGGCCGCGTTGTATCCAGCATGAAACTTTGGCTGAGCGGGGCGATGAAAGCGCCCACGACGCCTTGCAACGCGCGGAACAGGACCATTTCTTCTAGGTTTTGCGCCGCTCCGCACATCATCGATGCGACGATGAAGCCGGCAACCGATGAAATGAACAACCTACGTGCCCCGATCCTGTCGGCCAGCCAGCCCGTAATTGGCATGGCGACCGCCGAGGCGATGATATAACTGGTCAGCACCCACGTCACGGTGTCGGCGGTCGCCCCCAGCGTTGATTGCATATGCGGAATTGCAACATTGGCGATGGTGGTGTCGAGGATCTGCATCAGTGATGCCGCCATGATCCCCACGATCAGCAACCTGTGGTTGGCCACCGGCAATTGCGCTTCATCGCCGTCAGCTGCGGGATGAGCCGTCAGGGCAGGGCGTTCAGGCTCGGCAGTCGACGCCATCGGATCAGCGCTTCCGGCCATCCGTATAGACGGTGACGTCGCTCGATAATCCAGCGATCAGGGCGCGCGAGCTCTTGCTGTCAATCGCGATGCGCACTGGAACGCGCTGCGTCACCTTCACCCAGTTGCCTGTCGCATTCTGGACCGGCAGGATCGAGAATTCAGAACCGGTGCCAGCGCCAATCGAGGCGACGTGGCCTTCCAGCACCAGATCAGGATAGGCATCGAAGCGGATTTCAGCTGGTTGTCCAACCGCCATCTTTGCCAGGTCGGTTTCCTTGAAATTTGCCTCGACATAGCTGTTCTTGCTTTCGACCAGCGTCATTATCGGCAGACCGGCCACGACTTGTTGGCCCATCTGCAGCCGGTCTGCCTCTGCCACACGGCCCGCCATCGGGGCCCGTACCTCTGACCGGGAAAGATTGAGCTGTGCCGTTTCCCGCTGGGCCTTGGCCGCGGCAACCTGGGGGTTCTCGTCGGGCACGGCTGATCCGTTCGCCAGCCGCGCGCGTGCTTCCTGTGACCGGGCCTGCGCCGCCCGTAAACCTTCCCGGGCCTGGGCAACGGAATGCTGCGCTGCCTCGTAATCGGCCTTGGTGGTGAAGCCGCGGTTCCACAGCGCCTGCTGACGTTCCAGGTTGGACTGGGCGAAGGCGATCTGTTCACGCGCGGCGGAGATGTCGGCCCCGGACAGCGCGCTGTCATTTGCCAGGGCGATCACATTGGCCTGCGCGCCCGCAATCGCGGCACTGGCCTGGGCAACCTGGAGGCGGAATGGTTCAGGATCGATCCGGAAAATCAAGTCACCTGCTGCGACATTATCGCCTTCTGCTACGGCGACTTCGATAATCCGGCCGCCCACTTCTGCGCTGATCGAGACCTTGTCCTGTTTCAAATAGGCATTGTCGGTCGAAACCGTGCCCGCAAGGCTTTGCCAATAGACTCCGCCGCCGAGGATCAGCAGCAAGGGCACCATAAGCATCAAGGCAATCCGGCCCCAGCGGCGGCGTGGTTTCTGCTCTACCTGGGCGATGGTTTCGGCAGGCGCGTCTGCGCGCATTGCAGTATCCGCGACAGGTGGTTTCGGGTCGGCCTCAGCCATTGGCAGCTTCCTTGAGATCGCGGCGGGCGGACAGATTGTTGCCAATCAATGTCAGCATGCGAGTGAATTCCTGGCGGCTCGTATCGTCCATTCCGGCGAGCGCTTCTTCGACCATGTCATCGATCTGGGCGCCCAGGCGGTTGACCTGGTCATTGGCGCGCTTCGTCAGATACAGCCGCCATGCACGCCGGTCGGATGGGTCGCGGCGGCGTTCGATCAAGCCGGCTTCCTCTAGCCGGTCCACCATGCGGCACAGGGTGATGGGTTCAACATCAAGGCGGTTTGCGTAAAACCCCTGATTCTGGCCGCCATCGCGGCTGAGCGTTAACAGCAGGCGCGCCTGCGGCCCGGTGACGCCGAGCGCGCGCACACGCTCGTCAAAAGCGCGGCGCAATTGGCGGGAGTTATCCGCCATCAGATATCCGATGTTGTTCATAGCAAGATGCCATATAATAAGGAGGCTTACTAAATACAACGGCTTTTCGCTTGCCTGCCCTTCGTCTATCGGTCGGGTGTCCGTCATGGACGGCCAATTCCTGTAAATACCGGAGAAATGCACCATCGCCGAAGATCAACCAGTCACCCAAATCGTCAGGTCTTTCGACGGCATCGAGCTCGCAGTTCATCGCTTGGGGCGGGGGCGCCCTGTCCTGATGCTCCACGGATTGTTCTCCAATGCCGATATGAACTGGATCCGCTTCGGCCATGCGCGGAAGCTGGTCGAAGCCGGGTTTGAAGTGATCATGCAAGACCTGCGTGCCCACGGCGAAAGCGCCAGCCCGCATGACGGCGCCGCCTATCCGCACGATGTTTTGGCTCGGGATGTGGCGGCCTTGGTGGAGGCGCTGGGGCTGGGCGACTTCGATCTGGTCGGCTTCTCGCTTGGATCGCGGACCTCTGCGCGGGCGGTAATCAACGGCGTGAAACCGCGGCGTCTGGTCCTGTCCGGCATGGGGCTGGAGGGGTTGGCCGGATGGTCGCGCCGGGCTGATTTCTTCATCGATGCGATCGACCGTTTTGATCAGGTCAAGCGCGGCGATCCGGCGTTCATGGCGGTCAGTTTCATGAAAACGATGAAAGTGGACCGTGATGCCGCGCGGCTGCTGCTGCAATCGGTTGCCGATACCCAGCCGGAGGCTCTCACGGCGATTACCATGCCTACGATGGTGCTGTGCGGGGACAAGGATACGGACAATGGCTCCGCGCTGAAGCTCGCCGAGTTGTTGCCCGACGCGCAATATGTGGAGATTCCCGGCACGCATATGAGCTCTGTGACTGAAGGAGCGCTGGGCGATGCGCTGGTCGCGTTTCTGACAACGGCCTGACAACGGCCGGACAACGGCCTCACATCGAATTAATCAGATTTGCAAAAATTGCGTCCTGACACGCCGCGGCGCGGGTGCTAATCTGCAGTCACATGAGCACTAAGACCCCCACACGAGATATCTGCGGTTGGCGCGAGATTGTCACGCTGCCGGAACTTGGCGTGCTCCATGTTCGTGCCAAAGTAGATACCGGCGCACGCACATCTTCGCTCCACGCCACCGACATCGAACTGTTCGAACGCGGCGGCGAAGAATGGGCGCGGTTCAAGATCGACGCGGTCGAAGATCATCACCAGATCGTCGAGGCGCCGCGTGTCGCCCACCGGATGATCACCAGTTCCAACGGGGAAAGGCAGGAACGGCTGATTATCAAGACCGAATTGGCAATGGGGACACAAATTTTCCGGGCGGAGTTCAGTCTTGCCGACCGATCTGATATGCTGCTTCCCATGCTGATCGGACGTACGGCCCTGCGCCGGCGTTTTCTGGTCGATTCGGCTAAATCATTTCTTCTGCCTGACCCGCTTCCTTCGAGGGACACTCCTTTATGAAAATCGCAATGCTGGCGCGGAATCCCAAGCTGTATTCGCATACGCGCCTGGTCGAGGCGGCGGAGCAGCGCGGCCATACGCTCGAAATCTTCAATACCACGCGTTGCACGGTGAACATTGCAAGCCACCGGCCAACGGTGATGTATAACGGTGAAACGCTGGGTAAATTCGATGCCATAATTCCGCGTATCGGGGCGTCGATCACCAATTACGGTCTGGCGGTCCTGCGCCAGTTCGAGATGGGCGGAACCTGGCCGCTGAATGAAAGCGTGGCGATCGGCCGGAGCCGCGACAAATTGCGATCGACACAGATCATGGCCAAATACGGCCTCGGCCTGCCGCTGACTGCCTATGCCAACGATCCGAAACAGGCAGAGGCGATCATCAAGGCGGTCAACGGCCCGCCGGTGGTGATCAAGCTGTTGGAAGGTACGCAGGGCATCGGCGTGGTGCTGGCGGAAACGCTGAAAGGCGGGGCTTCGATCATCGAGGCGTTTCGCGGGGCCAACGTCAACATCATGGTGCAGGAATTCATCAAGGAAGCGGGCGGATCGGACATTCGCTGCCTGGTGGTGGGCGGCAAAGTCGTGGCGGCAATGAAGCGGCAGGGCGCAGAGGGTGAGTTTCGCTCCAACCTCCACCGCGGCGGAACCGCGCAATTGATCAAGATCACGCCCGAAGAACGATCGACCGCGGTGCGTGCGGCAAAGGCCATGGGGCTGAACGTCTGCGGCGTCGATCTGCTGCGCAGCAATCACGGTCCGGTGATCATGGAAGTGAACTCCTCCCCTGGCCTCGAAGGTATCGAAAACGCGACCGGCAAAGATATCGCCGGACAGATCATCGAATTCATCGAATTGAATGCGAAGGCTGGCAAGACGAAGACGAAGGGGGCGGGGTGAAGTCAGCGCATGGTTTCGCGAATGCCAGTTTAACGTCGCCTGATGGCCCGAACGCCCACAATTGTCAGAATTGAGGATCGATAACCCCGGCGCCGCCCGGCTGGTTTTTCTCAAAGCATGAAATAGGCCGCCGCAAGGCTCATCATGATCGCGATCCCAGCGATGTTCAATACCCGGATGCCGATTTGAGGCCGAGCTTCCTCAGCCATTGTGCAGCGGGTAACGACGAGGTGGTTTAGCGTGGCGATGATGGGCGCGCCAATGAACGCCGCACTGGTCGCCAGGTCCAGCATCGCGGTGAAGCTCTGCTTGAACAGAAAGAGGACAGTGCTGGCACTGGTCACAAGGATCGGGATGGAAATCCGGTAGGTGAGATCGAATGCCGCCTGACCCGGGTGACCGAACGTCTCCTGCCAGGTAGTGGCAATGTGCCGACCACCGATATCAAGGGCCGCAAGCAATGTGGTCAACATGACAGACAGTGCCGCAATAGCAGCGAGTATCGCAGCGCCATCTCCAAGTGCCGAGCTGTAAAGTTCGATGATCTGCCTTGCGAAGCCTGGCGCGCTGGATTCGAGCACTATGCCATCCGTGTGCATTACACCTGCGCCCATGATGCAAAAACACACAGCGAGCAGCGCAGTCATGACATAGCCGGACAGAAACGCCTTGCGCGCGTCGCCCAGCGTACTCTTTTTGCCCGAACCAAGCCGATTTTCCGCTTCGGCAGTCCACATCGACTGGGCGAGTGAAACATCAAGCGGATTGGGCATGAATCCGGCGAGCGCAACAACGAACAAGATCGCCTTGGGATCGAAAGCCCAGCTCGTATCGCCGAACGTACTCCAATCAACCCGCGGCAGCACCATCGCTGTCGTCGCAAGCGTTGACATGATCAGGAATAGCAGCAGGACCCGGTTCAACTTGTCGAGCCAGTCATAGCCTCCCCCGAGCAAGATTGCCGCGACCAATACAAGCAGCATCAGGCCGGCCATGGGCACAGGCAGTGAAAGACCGAAAACCGCGATCGCGATCCCGGCGGTTGCTGCCGCAAGAGCGGCGTGGATTATCGGAACGATCACTATCGCGACAGCCGTGAATAGCAGGGGAGCCCACAGCCCGAGTTCGCGATACCCAACCATCAAGGAGCGCCGCATCGCATGGCCATAGTCGACCCCAAAACGGAATGCAGGGTATTTAAGAATGCAAGCAAGCAGAATGACCCCGACCAGCGCCATCCCGTACATTGCGCCGGCACGCGTCGATTGCACGAGGTGCGAAGTGCCAATGGCCGCACCCGAAAACAACAGTGCCGGGCCGATCATGCGCCAGACGGAAATCATGAAGAGACCATGCTTTCGGTACCCAGAACGGGCGACGTCCAACTCAGAATTGGATATGTCGGCTTGAACATGCTGATCCCCCCGCAAATGCTGGTCGCACACATGATCAGGTCGGCAAAGTAGAAAAATGAATCGCTGCAGGGGGCGGTGCACGCTTCTCTTCAGCAACGCACCTCAGATCACCTAAACGGCGGCTCATTGAATGCCCGCAATTTGCGTGAATGCAGCCTCGGCCCCTCTGCCCGCAGCAAGCGGCACGCCGTCACCCCGATCTTGAGGTGCGCGCTGATCGCTTCTTCGTAGAAGCGGTTGGCTTGTCCCGGGAGTTTGATTTCGCCGTGCAGTGGCTTGTCGCTGACGCATAGCATCGTACCGTAGGGGACGCGGAAACGGTAACCCTGGGCGGCGATGGTGGCACTTTCCATGTCGATCCCGACGGCGCGGCTGAGGGACAAGCGGCGGGCCGAATGGGTGTAGCGCAATTCCCAATTGCGGTCATCAGTGGTCACGACGGTGCCGGTGCGCATACGCTTTTTCAGATCTGCCCCGTGGGAGCCGCTGACTTCCTGTGCCGCCGCTGCCAATGCCTGTTGGACTTCGGCAATTGCGGGCAGGGGAATTTCAGGCGGCAGGACATGGTCGAGCACGTGATCGTCCCGCAGATATGCGTGGGCGAGCACGTAATCGCCGATCTTCTGGCTGGGCCGCAGGCCGCCGCAATGGCCGATCATCAGCCATGCCTCGGGCCGCAAGACGGCGAGATGATCGGTGATGGTCTTCGCGTTGGACGGGCCAACGCCGATATTGACGAGTGTGATCCCGGCGCGCCCTTCGCCGATCAGATGATAGGCGGGCATTTGGTGCCGCCGCCACGCGGTGTCCGACAGATGGTTGCGGGCATTTTCCAGCGGCTGTTCCAGATACATTCCGCCAGCACCCGCCAGCGCAGTATATCCGTTCTTGCCCACTTGCTCGCCCGCCCAGTCAACGAATTCATCTACATAGCGGTGATAGTTGGTGAACAGGATGAAGCGTTGGAAATGGTCCGGGCTGGTGCCGGTATAATGTGCCAGACGGGCCAGGCTGAAATCGGTCCGCAACCCGTCGAATAGCGACAGCGGGATATCCTCGCCCGGATCGTCGATCTCGATCCCATCGGCCAGTTCATCGCCAATATCGGCAAGTTCCGTGGCGGGGAAGTGTTGGGCCAGGGTTTGCGGGCTGATCCCCGCCAGTTCCGCCCCGATCGCGCCATCGAGTACATAGGGGAAGGGGATTTCCTGGCGCGAAGCGCGCACTTCCAGATCGATGTCGTAATCGGTTCCGATCAGTTCCAGCTGCTCTGTCAAATAGTCCGCAAACATCCGCGGGCGCGTGACTGTGGTGGCATAGGTGCCGGGCCTGTTCAGCCGGCCGAATGCGCGGCTGCGGTCTTCCGGCTGCTTTCCGCCGGTAAAGCGCATGACCAGTTCGGGATAGGCATAGCTGCCATCCGTCCGCCGTTCCTGCGGGGGCAGGGTGCCGTCACGGCCGAAGGCGATGACATCGGCGCGCAGTCGCCCGACCGCGGCATTATAGAGCGCTTCCAGCTCGTCGATAATTTTCTCGATTGATTCCATCTGCGGCAGATAGCGCGCCGAACACGACAATTCAAAGTCCGAGTTCGATGAACACACAAAAAAGGGCGCTGCCCTTGCGGGAAGCGCCCTGTTTCATTGATCTGAAAGGCTTAGGCTTCGGTTTCTTCCGTAGCTTCTGCTTGTTCTTCACCGGTTTCGTCGAGCATGTCGGCGGGAATTTCACCCGGCTCGAGCGTCGGGTCGACAGCTTCGGTGAAGCCGCCGGTGCCATCAGCCTGATCTACTTCGAACATGGCTTTCATGACATCGACGCCCTGGCGCTGCAGTTCGGCTTCATCGTCCGAACGTGCGACATTGGCTTTCACCATCACGTCGACTTCGGCGTGGAGGCGAACGCGGACGTCGAACACGCCCAATGTCTTGATCGGATGTTCGAGAATGACCATTTTCTTGGTCAATTCATGACCCTTTGCGGCCAATCCTTCGACGATGTCACGGACGGTGACCGAGCCATACAGCTGACCGGAATTCGAAGAAGCGCGGATCAGCACCACTTCTGCGCCGGCAACCTGCTCGCCAGCCTTTTCGGCTTCGCCGCGAAGAACTTCGTTTTCTTTTTCCAACCGTTCGCGGTTGGCTTCGAAAACGGCCTTGTTCGCCGAATTGGCGCGCAGGGCTTTCTTGTTGGGAAGCAGGAAGTTGCGGGCGTAACCGTCTTTTACGGTAACAACGTCACCAATCGTGCCGAGTTTCTCGATACGTTCGAGGAGAATGATATCCATGGAAATTCTCCCTTACTTGACGAGGTAGGGCAGCAGGCCGATTTGGCGTGCGCGCTTGATTGCCTTGGCTAGCTCGCGCTGCTTCTTGGCGGATACGGCGGTAATACGGCTGGGCACAATCTTGCCACGTTCGGACATGAAGCCCTGCAGCAGCCGCACATCTTTATAATCGATCGCGGGGGCACCCTTGCCCGAGAATGGGCAGCTCTTGCGGCGGCGGAAAAACGGACGGGCCATCAGTAACGCTCCTCACGGTCGGTGCGCTTCTTGCGGTCACGGTCCTGCTTGCGCATCATGGCAGACGGGCCTTCTTCATGCTCGTCAACCCGGACGGTCAGGTAACGAATGACATCTTCGTTAATCCGCGTCTGGCGTTCCAATTCGGCCACAACGGAGCCGGGGCCCTCGATGTTGAGCAGCACGAAATGCGCCTTGCGGTTACGGTCGATCTTGTAAGCGAGGTTTTTCAGGCCCCAGGTTTCCGTCTTGGTAACCTTGCCTTCATTCGCTTCGATGATTTCGGTGGCTGATGCCGCCAGCGCATCGACTTGAGCCTGGCTCAAATCCTGACGCGCGAGAAAGACATGCTCGTATAGAGCCATCTTTGCTTCCTTCACATTGTAATGCCGATCGCTGGCTGATCCGCGGGATTGCGGGGCCCCTCCGACTTTCTTCAATTCACTCCCTTGGGGAAGCGAAGGCGGGCTCATAGCCGGTCAGCCGCGTAATGCAAGCACTGATCGGCCTTGCGTTGAGCGCGGAGGGACTACAAAGCAGCCGCGCAACAGGAGAATCTTACGTGCCAGGTGGTTTGGTCGCACTACTCGATGATGTCGCGGTCATCGCCCGGGTTGCAGCGGCATCTATCGACGATGTCGGGATGGCTGCATCCAAGGCGGGGACGAAGGCTGCGGGCGTGGTGATCGATGATGCGGCGGTGACGCCGTCCTATGTCACCGGATTCACGCCGGACCGCGAATTGCCGATAATCTACAAGATTACCAGGGGCAGCCTAATCAACAAATTGCTGATCCTACTGCCGGCGGCTTTGCTGCTCAGTTATTTCCTGCCGTGGTCGATCACGCCGATCCTGATGCTTGGCGGAGCCTATCTGAGCTATGAAGGCGCGGAAAAGGTCATCGAGAAACTGGGGGGCGCCAAACACGGCGCGACGATGGAAGATCCGATCACCGATTTTGCGCAATTCGAAAGAGACCGGGTCAAGGGCGCGATCCGGACCGACCTGATCCTGTCGGCCGAAATCATGGCGATCACCTTGAACGAAGTCGCAGCGGAATCTCTGATGACGCGCGCGGGCGTGCTAGCGGTGGTCGGTATCGGCATCACTTTCGTGGTCTATGGCGCGGTGGCCATGATCGTGAAGATGGACGATGTCGGCCTGCATCTGGCGAAAAAGCCGTCCACCCTTGTACAATCGATCGGTAAGTTGCTGCTTCTGGCGATGCCGAAATTGCTGGTCGCGCTGTCCTTGATCGGCACCGTCGCGATGCTTTGGGTCGGCGGCGGGATTGTGCTGCACGGGCTGGAAGAACTGGGCGTTCACGCGCCCGCCGACTTGATGCACGCGGTCCAACACGCAGTCGAAGGCGTGAACGGCACATTGTCCGGCATTTTGGGGTGGCTGACTGGGGCGATCTATTCGGGCATCTTTGGCTTGCTGTTGGGCGGCGTGATCGTGTTCGTGCTGCACAAGTTGCTGAAGATCGGTCACGAGGTCGAAGCGCATTAATTCACCCAGAAAATCGGCCTAGATCAGTCGCACCAGAATACCCCGCGCAAACGCCGTCAACGTATCGTCGCGCGCGCCCATCACCACGATCCGGTCGCCCGGCCTGGCGATCTGGACGGTGCGGTCCGCGCATTCCTTTCGGGCAGGGAGGTATTCCGCAGTGCCGCCCGCGTTCTCGATCAGCTTGATGATCCGTTCGCTGCCCTGGCTTCGGTCCACCGTACCGCCGAAATACACCGGGTCGCACATCAAGGTGATATCGTCCGGGTCTAATTCGCGCGCAAAGGTTTCCGCCAGTTCCTCGCCCATCTGCCTCAGCGGGCCGTAGCCATGCGGTTGGAAGAAGGCGATCACGCGGCCCGGATGCTGTTTCAGCGTGCGCAGGGTCGCGGCGCATTTCTCCGGATTATGGCCGAAATCGTCGATCACCGTGATACCAGATGGGCTGCTGCCGATAATGTCGAACCGGCGCGCGAGGCCCGCAAAGCTGCCCAGCGCCTCGACCGCTTGCCCTACCGGAACGCCCGCAGCCACGACGCCAGAGATGGCGGCGAGCGCATTGGACAGATTGTGCCGGCCGGGCAGGGCGAGGGTCAGGGGATAGGTCTGGCCGTCATGCCGGTCCACGATCAATGCTGCCTGCCGGACCGGGCTGTCGCCAATGCTGCCGGGAACCACGCCGATCTGGGCCAGTTCTTGATTGATCCCGAAGGTAAGCGCTGATTTTGCGTGGGGGAGCAGCGCCAGCGCCTCTGGATCATCGGCATTGATAACCGCAACCCCGCTCGCCGCCAGAAATGATGCAAACAGGCTGCGCAATTCGTCCATGCTCTTGTGATCGAGACTGACATTCAGTAGCACCGCGACAGTAGGTCGGTACAGCGCGATGGAACCATCGCTTTCATCCACTTCGCTGACAAAAACGTCACCATTTCCGACTACGGCGCTGGCGAAGGGGGTGTCTTCCGACACGAAATTCTTCATCACCGCTCCATTCATGATCGTCGGCTGGCGGCCAACTGCCTGCATGATCCAGCCGAGCATCCCGGTGACCGTCGATTTTCCGCTGGTGCCGCCGATCGCGATGCCGGTTCTGGCACTGTTGAACAGGCCGGACAGCAATTGGGCGCGGGTCATCCGGGTGCAGCCTAGTTCCTTTGCGCGGATCATTTCCGGGACGGTGGCCTCCACTGCGGCGGAGGCGATCAGGATCTGCCCCGGATCGGTAATGCCGCTGCCGTCCTGCGGGAACAGGGAGAATCCCTGAGCTTCCAGCCAGGCGAATTTTTCTGGTGTCCGGCCTTGGTCGAAACTGCGGTCGGACCCCGCGACGATTGCACCGCGGCCATGCAGAATTTGCGCCAGCGGCAGCATGCCCGATCCGCCGATTCCGCAGAAAAACCACGGACGATCGATTGGTTGGGCGGGGCTGGATGCGTCAGTCATGCGGGGACCGGTATGTTGCCCGCCGACCCATTACAAGCAGGATTAACGCTTCTGCGGGAATGACGTATAGGAACGGCAAATGACCCAGCAAGAATCCCGGCCAAAAGCCAGACCGAAAACCCGTGTCGCCATTGTCGCGCCCGGCAAGAGACTCGAAAGAGAACACGCAGACGCAGTGCAGGAACTTGTTTCGGGCGATCCCTCGATCGACCTTCATTTCCACCCGCAATGCTTTGCCCGCCATGGCCATTTTGCCGGAACCGATGCCGAACGTCGGGGGGCGCTAGTTGAATGCGCCAATGATCCCGGTTTCGACGCTGTGTGGTTCGCCAATGGCGGTTACGGGTCGAACCGGATTGCTGCGGATGCGGCAGCACAGATGGGCGAGGCTGCGAGGGCAAAGCGCTATCTCGGTTATTCCGACACCGGATTTCTGTTGGCGGCATTATACAAGGCGGGCATCGGCCAGCCCGCGCACGGCCCGATGGTGGGGGACATTCGCCGCGAATATGGCAATGGTGCAATTCGCCGCTCGCTCGATTTCCTGTCGGGCGGCGATGCCGGGCTGGAGCCCTCGCTGGACGGAAGGCCCGCAGCGGCGTTCAATCTGATGACCCTGGCGATGCTGTGCGGCACCGATCTGATGCCGGACCTGGCCGGTCATGTGGTGATGGTGGAGGAAGTTTCAGAGCATCTTTATGCGATCGACCGGTTATTTTTCCACATCGTCCAGCATTTGCACGGCGCCGCAGGATTGCGGCTGGGGCGGATCAGCGATGTGCCGGAAAATGACCGTCCGTTCGGATCGAGCGAGGAAGACATCGCCGGGTTCTGGTGCGCAAAGGCCGGGGTAGAGTATCTCGGCCGCGCCGATATCGGGCATGATGCGGCCAACACAATCGTACCTTTCGGGCTTGCGGCGCGCTCTCCCGGCCAATAAGCGCGGCCGATAAACGCGGGTGCAATGGAGACCACGAATGCGAGCTTTTGTTTTTCCCGGCCAAGGCAGCCAGAAAATTGGCATGGGCGCCGATCTTGCCGCCGCCAGCCCCGCCGCGCGCGAGGTGTTCCAGGAAGTCGACGATGCGCTGGGCCAGAGATTGTTCGCGGTCATGTCTGATGGTCCGGAAGACGCGCTGACGCTGACCGAAAATGCCCAACCGGCGATCATGGCAAATGCCATCGCGGTGCTGCGGGTGCTGGAAAGAGAGGGCGGCATTTCCCTCAGCGACAAGGGGGACTGCGTTGCTGGCCACAGCCTTGGCGAATACACCGCACTCTGCGCTGTCGGCGCATTTTCGCTCGCAGACACTGCGCGCTTACTGAAATTGCGCGGTCAGGCGATGCAGGTCGCCGTGCCGGTGGGCGTGGGCGCGATGGCAGCCCTGCTGGGTGCCGATATCGAAAAGGCGCAAGGCCTGGCGGATGCCGCTGCCGAGGGTCAGGTGTGCACTATCGCCAATGACAACGACCCAACACAGGTGGTGATTTCCGGCCACCGCGAGGCGATCGAACGCGCAATTGCAATGGTCAAGGAGCACGAAATAAAGCGCGGCATCCTGTTGCCGGTGTCCGCCCCGTTCCATTGCCCGCTGATGCAGCCTGCAGCCGATGCGATGGCGGCCGCGCTTGAGGAAACGCGCCCGCAGGCGCTGCATTTGCCGCTTTATGCCAATGTGACCGCCGCCTTAGTCACCGACCCTGCCGAGATCCGAAGACTGCTGGTGGAACAGGTCACTGGCCGGGTTCGCTGGCGCGAAAGCGTGCTTGCCATGCGCTCCGCCGGATTAGAGCAATTCGTGGAACTGGGCGGCAAGGTGCTTGGCCCGATGATCGGCCGGACCGACCGCGATGCCCAGGTAACCAGCGTTGTGACGATGGACGACATCGAAGCGCTGCTGAAGGTAATATAATGTTCACCCGGAGGCGCGGGGACGCGGAGGGCACGTGATCGAGGTCGACGATATTAATGCGGCTGTTGTTCATTGTTCGGTCTGGATTCATCGGGACTTGGGACCGGGTCTTTTTGAAAGCGGTTATGAAACAGTGCTCGCCGGAGCGTTGGAGCGCGAAGGATGGAATGTAAAGCGCCAGGTGCCCGTCGACATCGAGTATGACTGCATGCGCTTCGAAGAAGCCTTCAGGATCGACCTCAAGATTGACGATCGATTGATCGTCGAGATCAAGTCGGTTGAAAATTTGTCCCGCGGTCACGCTAAACATCTACTGACGTATTTGAGACTGACCAAACAGCCCATAGGGCTTTTGCTCAATTCCTCTGGCGAAACCATGAAAGAAGGAATCAGGCGCGTGGTAAACGATTATCGTCAGCCACAAGCCTCCTCCGCGTCTCCGCGCCTCCGCGTGAACCAAATCAATGGAGAATAGAATGTTCGACCTTACCGGAATGACTGCCCTTGTGACCGGTGCCAGCGGCGGAATCGGCTCGGCCATTGCCCGCTCGCTCGCGGCGCAGGGGGCGCGGTTGGCGTTATCGGGTTCCAACGGGGATAAATTGCGGGCTTTTCGCGAGGAGTTGAACGACGATTTTGGCCATGATCATGTCGAGATCACCTGTGACCTGTCAAACCCTGACAGTGTCGAACGCCTTGTCCCGGCCACCATCGACACCCTTGGCCAGATCGATATTCTGATCAACAATGCCGGCATCACGCGCGATAATCTGGCGATGCGGATGAAGGACGAGGAATGGAGCCAGGTGATACAGGTAAATCTGGAGGCCGCGTTCCGCCTGATGCGTGCCGCCGCGCGGCCCATGATGAAGGCGCGGTTTGGCCGGATCGTCAATATCACCAGCGTGGTCGGCGCAACCGGTAATCCGGGCCAGATGAACTATGCAGCGGCAAAGGCCGGCCTTGTCGGAGCATCAAAGAGCCTGGCACAGGAACTGGCCAGCCGCGGGATTACCGTCAATTGTGTTGCGCCCGGATTTATCCGCACGGCCATGACCGATCAATTGCCCGATGCGCAAAAGGAGGCGCTGAATGCGCGCATCCCGATGGGCCGCATGGGCGAAGGTGAAGATATCGGTGCCGCAGTGGCTTATCTGGCGTCGAGGGAAGCCGCTTATGTCACCGGGCAAACGCTTCATGTGAATGGCGGCATGGCCATGATGTCATAACCTTTGGGGGGGTTATCCCCAAGGAATCGAACTTACACGCTGATCGGCCTTGCCGCGTTAGATGCGAACGCTAAGGTTATTTGACCATTTTCCGGCGCTCGCGGGCGAATCTGCCTGTATGTCAGAGCATTCCTGCCGGTGCGCAAAAGGGATCGAGAAGGACCGATGAAGGCCACAATCGAACGTGCCACACTGCTACGCTGCCTATCCCACGTTCAGTCGGTGGTAGAGCGTCGCAACACGATACCCATCCTGTCCAACGTGCTGATCGATGCCGATTCTGGCGGATCGCTGAAAGTCATGGCGACCGATCTGGATTTGCAGGTTGCGGAGAACATGGCTGCGGCTTCGGTGGAAACGCCGGGCGCGATCACCGTATCGGCGCATCTGCTGTTCGATATCGCGCGCAAATTGCCGGAAGGTAGTCAGGTCAGCCTGGAAACCGTCGATAATCGGATGATAGTAAAGGCCGGACGCAGCCGATTCAGCCTGCCGACGCTGCCGCGCGATGATTTTCCGGTCATCGTCGAAGGCGATTTGCCTACCAGCTTCGAATTGCCTGCCAAGACGCTCGCCGAAATGATCGACCGCACCCGGTTCGCCATTTCGACCGAGGAAACGCGCTATTACCTCAATGGCATCTTCCTGCATGTGTCCGATGAAGACCAGCCGGTGCTGCGTGCTGCGGCGACAGACGGCCACCGTCTCGCCCGATTTACCCTGCCGCGTCCCGATGGCGCAGAGGGTATGCCCGACGTGATCGTGCCGCGTAAGGCCGTGGCCGAACTGCGTAAATTGCTCGAGGAATCGCTCGACGCCAATGTGCAGATCGACCTGTCGGCCAGCAAGATTCGCTTTACCATGGGCGGGGAAGGCGGCGTGGTTCTGACCAGCAAGCTGATTGACGGGACATTCCCCGATTATAGCCGCGTGATCCCGACCGGGAATGACAAATTGCTGCGGATCGATCCGCGCAGCTTCTACGAAGCGGTTGACCGCGTGGCCACAATCGCAACCGAGAAAACCCGCGCGGTGAAAATGGGCCTCGAAACGGACAAGATCACTCTGTCCGTCACCAGCTCCGACAATGGCACGGCTGCGGAGGAAATCGCTGCCGATTATGGCTCAGACTGTTTCGAAATTGGCTTCAACGCCAATTATCTGAAGGACATCCTCAGTCAGATCGACGGCGATACCGCCGAACTGCACCTGGCCGATGCCGGCGCGCCGACACTGATCCGTAAGGATGACAAGAGCCAGGCCCTGTATGTACTGATGCCTATGCGGGTCTAGGCGGCGGGAAGTGAAGGAGACGATCCGGACTGGATTGCCCCTCGCTTCCGGCCTGCCAATTGGTTAAGCTGCTTTCCGAAACCGGGAGAGAACCATGAGCCAAGCCGTCCACGTTCTGCAGGGCACAATTTCCGATGCTACTCTGGTCGATACCGAACTCGGGCCATTGGCGGAAGGTGCAGTTCGGCTGAGGATCGAAAGTTTTTCGGTAACTGCGAACAATGTGACCTATGCGGTGGCGGGTGATCAGATGGGGTATTGGAATTTCTTTCCTGCTCCAGATGGATTCGGCGTGGTTCCGATGTGGGGCCATGCAGTGGTCGAAGCGTCCAACAATCCGGAAATTGCTGTGGGAGAGCGGGTTTACGGCTATCTGCCAATGGCCACGCATCTCGATGTGGTCCCCGGAAAGATCAGCGATGGCGGCTTCATGGATATGGCCGAGCACCGCCAGCCGATGAGCCCCATCTACAATCAATATTCCCGCCTTGCCGCTGATCCGGAGCATGATCCGGCGCGCGAGCCGCAGCGGATGATCTTTGGCCCGCTGTTCAAGACCGGCTTCCTGATCGAAACCATGTTCCGCACCGAAGGCTGGTTCGGTGCGGAAGTAATGGTGATGACCAGTGCATCATCCAAAACATCGATGGCGCTGGCCAGCGTGGCCAGGGACAAATCGCCCCAGATCAAGCGGGTGGGCCTGACCTCTGCGGGTAATGCCGGCTTTACCGAAGCAAGCGGGCTGTACGATCAGGTGCTGACCTATGATCAGGTCGACCAGTTGCAGCAAGTCCGCACGGTATCGGTCGATTTTGCGGGAAACAGCAAAGTCCTTCGCGCGGTCCATGAACATCTGGGCGATAACCTCGCCTATTCCTGCCTTGTCGGGGCGACCCATGTTGACGGGCGGATCGGCGGATCGAAAGACATGCCCGGCCCGCCGCCTATCCTGTTTTTTGCGCCGCATTACGCCGTCGCCGCGATCAAGGAACTGGGTGCCAAGGCGTTTGGTCTGGCAATTGCGGAAAGCTGGCACAAATTCATGAGCGAGGTGGACAGCACTATAGAGCTGGATATCCGCCCCGGCATCGCCGCTGCCCGCGATACTTTCGTGGACATGGTGCGGGGGCATGTCGATCCATCGATCGGGATCGTGATCGAACCTTGAACTGACAGTCAGGCTGGCGGCGGACCTATTCCGCCGCCTCCGCCAATTGGGCGCGCTGCGGGCCGCGGATCAACCCGCCCGGGGTCGCGCTGGTCCATTTGCCATTGCGAAAAGTAACTTCGCCGCTCTTGATCGTGGCGACATAGCCCTCCGCCTTTTGCAGCAGCCGTTTGCCGCCTGCTGGCAGGTCAAAGGCGAGCCACGGTTTACCCAGCTTGACCGCGTCCAGATCAATGATGTTGAGATCGGCGAGATAGCCCGGCGCGATCACTCCGCGATCCTCTAGCCCGTAAAGCTGCGCGGTATCCCGGCATTGCCGTTTGATCGCATTTTCCAGAGTGATCCGGTCCCCGCGTTTTCGATCACGAACCCAGTGCTGGAGCATGAAGGTCGGGCTGGCCGCATCGCAGATTGTGCCGCAATGTGCGCCGCCATCGGACAGCGAATTTACCGTATCATCCGCATGTTGCAGCGGATGCAGGAAATCGAGATTGCCATCGGCGTAATTCAGGATCGGCAGATAGATGAACCCGGTCCCGTCATTCGCACACAGCATATCATAGGCGTAAGCCTGTGGATCGATCCCGGCCGCATTACCGCGCGCATTCACGCTGGCGCTGGCTTCGGGTTCGTAATCGAAATCCGGGTCCATTTCATATTGCAGTGCCCAGCCCTGAGTGATCACCATCACCACCGGTCGGATATCCTGCGGGGCAGCCGAATAATCGTTGGGCTCCGACAAGAGCTGTGCCTTGAAAGCCGGATCGAGCAGCTTCGCCTTTTGCTCCGCCCAGGGCAATTCCTTGATTGTCTGCCAACTGGGCCGGAAGACGAACGGATGGACGCTGCCCTGCCAAGCCATGATGATGCCATTTCCGCGCAGCGCGATCTGTGCGACGATGTTGGCACCATTGTCATTCTGGGCACGCATTTCGGCAATCTGTTCTGCCAGCGGCATTTCCTTGGCGATGGATTGCAGCGCGGCGAAGGTTACTGGCAGGCCGGTTTCGCGGCTGAGGCTGCCCATCCATTCAAACTCGTTCCATTCCCGCTTGAGGTCGCTGGCCATTTCAAACACGCCGTGACCTGCGCGGCCCATGGCGCGACCAATGGTAACCAGTTCTTCGGCAGTGGCGGTGGTGCCGGGCACCAATTCCCCATCGACGGATTTGTGTAGCACGGTGCGGCTGGTGGAAAAGCCCAGCGCGCCGGCATGGATACCTTCTTCGACTATTGCAGACATCTGCGCCAGATCGTCCACAGTCGGCACGGCCCCGGGCTGTTCACGGTCACCCAGAACATAGGCGCGCACGGCGCCGTGGGGCACATGCGTGCCGACATCCACGGTGCGGGGCAGTTTTTCCAGTGCGTCGAGATATTCGGGGAAAGTCTCCCAATCCCAGGTCATTCCTTCGGCCAGCGCAGTGCCGGGAATGTCCTCCACCCCTTCCATTAAATTGATCAGCCATTCGTGGCGATCGGGACGGGCAGGGGCGAAACCGACGCCGCAATTGCCCATGACAACCGTGGTCACGCCGTGCCAGCTGGAAGGGGCCATTTCCTGGTCCCAGGTTGCCTGGCCATCGTAATGGGTATGGATATCGACAAAGCCGGGCGTCACGATCATGCCTGCCGCGTCGATTTCCTGCGCCGCATTGCCGCTAACTACACCGACCTGCGCGATCAGTCCGTCCTTTACCGCGACATCGCCGGTAAAACGCTGTGTACCGATCCCATCAACGATGGTTCCCCCACGAATGATCAGGTCGAATGCTGGCATGGTCTGTGGTCCTCTTCTGTCGCAAAAGAAGGTTCCACATTGTAATTCATGAGTCCAGACGTGTTTACCTAACCCTTGGCCCGGATCATCGCTTCCACATCGACGAATTTTTCGCGTGGGGAACCATCGCGGGCGGCAGCGGCTTCGGCTTCTTCGATCTTTTTCCAATCGCGGAATGTCACCACATCCAGCCCGCGCGCGGCGGCCAGTTGATCAAAGCCGGCGCGGCCTTTCTTGTCGGCGCGGCCCAACTTGCCGCTGTCCATATCCTCGGCGATTTTTTCGATCACGCTGTAGCCGTCGGGCCGGTTGGTACCGATCGTGCCGCTAGGGCCGCGCCGCGCCCAGCCGACGCAATAAAGACCGGTAAGGATGCGCCCTCCATCATTGGCAAAACGGCCCATCCGTTCGTCAAATGGAACATCGGGAATGGGCGAAGTGCGGTATCCGATAGATGAAACCACCAGATCGGCCGGGATACGGTAGGTTTCGCCGGTTCCGATCGCGCGCCCGGTTTCGACCCTGGTGCGTTCGACTTCCAGGGCGGAAACGTTGCCATCACCGTGGAACGCGACCGGGCTGGCGAAAAGATCGAAATAAATCTCGATCCTGGCATCGGCGTGGATGCTCTCGGGAATGGCCGCGAAGCTGCGCAAATGGCCGACCGACTTGCGCAAGCCGGGTTCGAGTATGGCGTCCTCTGCCTCTTCCGGCAAATCCTCCGGATCGACCCGCGGGGTTGCGCGGCTGAGGTGGGCCAATTCGCCCAGTTCCTTGGGCGTCATTGCAACCTGATGCGGGCCGCGGCGGGCGACGATCGTGATTTTCTCGATCCCTGATCTCCGCAATGCATCGAGCGCGTGGAATACGATATCGCTGCCGGCAAATTCTTCTTCGGTCTTGGCCAGGATGCGAGCCACGTCCAGCGCAACATTGCCCATCCCGATCACTACGGCGTGCTTGCCCGACAGGTCTGGAGCAAGGCCCGCAAACTGCGGGTGGCCATTATACCAGCCGACAAATTCCGCGCTGCCAAAGATATTGCCAAGTTCCTCGCCTGGCAGGCCGAGGCTCTTGTCATTTGGTGCGCCGGTTGCCAACACGACCGCATCATATAATTCGCGTAAATCCGCGATGTTCAGGTCTTCGTCGATAGTCACATTGCCGACGAAACGGACATTGTCCGACAGTGCGACCTTTTCATAGCGGCGCGAAACGCCCTTGATCGACTGATGATCAGGGGCAACGCCGGTGCGGATCAGGCCATAGGGAACCGGCAGCCGGTCGAACACATCGACCTGCACATCATCGCCCCATTGTTTTTGCGCCCCTTCCGCTGTGTAATAGCCTGCCGGGCCCGATCCGATGATAGCGATGTGGCGCATCAGGCAGCTCTTTTATGCGCTACCAAATTACTCAGCGCTGGAGGCGGATCAAGGAATGTGCGGATCGCCGCGATGCTTTCTTCCTTGTGGCTGAGCAGGAACAGATGGCCGCCCCCCTCCATCACTACCAATTCGCTGTTGGGGATCAGCATATTGAGGAATTTGCCGTTCAGCAGCGGTACGATCTGGTCCTCGTCACCCATCAGGATCAACGTATCCTTCTTCATGAAGGGCAGGGCAGGCGCACTGCTCCAGCCAAGCATTGCGATCAGCTGGTACATGTAGCCGCGCGGGCTGGGCGGGGTGAGACGGGCCATGTGGCTGCCCTTGCCAGACGAATCGCCCAGCGCGCCACCGTACAGGGTCTCGAAATGCTGTGCCATGAATTTCGCGTCGAGATAGCGGCGCGGATTGGCCATCTTGGTCAGCGCGGCGGGATTGCCCGGCATCATCAGCATGCCGGCACTGGTCGCCACCAGGACGAGGCGCTTGGTGCGGCCGGGATATTGCAGGGCAAAATGCTGCGCCATCGCGCCGCCCCAACTGATCCCCATCACATCGACTTCGTCCAGTCCGAACCGGTCGAGCAATTGCGCCGTGATCCAGGTCATGGTGGCCGGATTGTAGGGAACCAGCGGATCAGGCGATTTGCCCACCCCGGGCATGTCGAACATGATAAACCCGCGGTCGGACAGGGCCTCTGCCAGCGGGGCGACTGCCTCGATATTTGCGCCAATACCATTGAAGAACAGGATCGGGGCATGGTCGCTGGTTTTGTCGAGCCGCCAGCGGGCAACTCGCAAGGTACGACCGCCGACCTTTTCCATCGAGATATCGGCAGTGGTCATGGCGTCAGTCAAACAGATTTCCTTGGGTCGTTGATCTTGACAGGATGCTCAGCGTTCTTCGCGCACATACAACCCGGGTGCCGGGTCTAGCGGTTTATACTTCGCATTGCCCAGCTTTTTCGGTGCGACTTTCTTCTTGCCTGAACGGGCCTGAACCCATCCCATCCAGAATGGCCACCAGCTGCCGGAAACTTCCTCTGTGCCAGCCAGCCAATCTTCAACCTCTGCGGGTGGCTGACCAGCATTTTTCGACTTAAAATATTTCGCCTTGGGATTGCCCGGGGGGTTCAGGATCGCCTGCATGTGGCCCGCCTGGCTGAGCACGAAAGTCACGTCTTTCGAACCAAATAATTGGGTGGATCGATAGCATGCCTGCCACGGGGTGATATGATCGGTGACCCCGCCCAGAATGAACAGATCGCTGGTTACTTTGCTGAGATCGACCTTGTGATCGACCATCTCGACCTCACCCTTCCTAGTGAAGGCGAGCGTTTCGAAAATGGTCAGGAAATCGCCCATCAGGCTGGCGGACAGATTGGTTGCATCGGCATTCCAGAAAAGGACATCGAATGCCGGTGGATCTTCGCCCAACAGGTAATTGTTGATGACATAATTCCAGATCAGATCGTTCGGTCGCAGCCAGGCGAACCCGCGGGCGAGATCGTCTCCCTTAATGACCCCCTTCTTGGCGGCGCGGCGGCGGGCGAGTTGCATGCCGTGCTCGCTCACCAACGATCCTGCCTCGATGTCGTTCTGTTTCGGGTGCAGCACGCAGACCATCAGAGTCAGCGCACCAAGCAGCGTATCCTTGTCTGCAGCCATCTTGCTGGCCAGCATCGCAGCTGTCTGCCCGCCCGAACAACCGGCCGAAACATTGACTTTCTTCGACTCCGTGATAGCCGAAACCGCTTCCATAGCCTCGCGGCAGGAATGGATATAATCCGCCATGTCCCAGTGGCCCTGTTCTTTCGTCGGATTGCGCCAACTGATCACGAATGTCTGGATGCCATTGTCGACCTGCCATTTGACCACCGATTTATCGGGGCTGAGGTCGTTGATGTACATCTTGTTGATCTGCGGCGGGATTGTCAGCTGCGGGATCGCGTAAACATCTTCCGTGGTTGGCGCATAATGCACCAATTCCATCATCTCGGTCCGCAGCACCACCGATCCCTTTGAGATCGCGATATTTTCGCCCAGCTTGAACGGTCGTTTGTCGACCTGGCTGACCATTCCCTTGTTATGGACCATGTCGTCATAGGCATTCTTTAAACCCTTGATCAGGCTCATGCCGCCGCTTTCGATCAGTCGTTTCTGGGCAGTCGGGTTTCCTAGCAGGGTGTTGGTGGGCGCCAACCCGTCAATGATGATATTCGAAATGAAATTGGCCCGGTCGCGTTCAAGATCGTCCAGATCGAGATCGCTCAACCAGTTGCTCATGCCCTTTTGGACGGCGAGGTAATATTGCGCACCGGCACGGAAAAACGGATTATATTGCCACGCCGGGTCTTTGAACCGCTTGTCCTTCGGGTCAGGAGCCAAATCCGACTTTCCGGTCATGATCTTGACCATGTCTTCGCCCATGTTGCGGGCATGTTTCAGGCTGCGGGCCGGATCAGATGCAGTTTCCCGCAACAATAGCGCCACTGCTCCGATAAAGTCTTCCCGTGCCAGGCCGATCATCGGGCCCAAAGCTGTGGTTGATTGCGCTGCTTCGTTTTCCAGCGCCTTGCGATCGTTCATCCTACATCCCCGTGAGCCAGTTTCGTGGCTATTGTTTGATGTCATGCACCGGACACCGCAGATTGGCAAGGTATGGACGAATGGCGATGAATATGCTGGCAGAGGATCCAAAACTTGATCAAAATTCACCGCCAAATCAGACGATTTCAGGAGAGGTCTGTAGGGAACGAAAGCATCAAGGGGGGACGTCCACCTGTGCTTGCCGGCGCGGATGCGCAAAAACTGGTTTGCCAAGCCGGCTTCGGTCCAAAATGTCAACGTGCTTCGCCCCTAATTCTAATCAGGTCCAAGAATGCAAGCTACTTGCTGACAGCACGGTGAAGCGCCGCTAAGGGGCAGGGCGAGGTATTCATCAATACCAATTCTAATTGCACCGGCGGACCATGACCGAACTATCCAAAATTAGAAATTTTTCGATTATCGCGCATATCGATCACGGCAAATCCACGCTGGCGGACCGGTTGATCCAGTTCACCGGCGGCCTGACCGAGCGCGAGATGTCCGCGCAGGTCCTCGATAACATGGATATCGAGAAGGAGCGCGGGATCACCATCAAGGCCCAGACCGTCCGCCTCAACTACACCGCGCAGGATGGCGAGACCTACCAGCTCAACCTGATGGACACCCCCGGCCACGTCGACTTCGCTTACGAGGTCTCCCGCTCCCTCGCCGCGTGCGAG
The DNA here is from genome assembly GCA_041741895.1 of Pontixanthobacter sp. Lineage (GTDB taxonomy): Bacteria > Pseudomonadota > Alphaproteobacteria > Sphingomonadales > Sphingomonadaceae > Allopontixanthobacter. Next base: position 3,968 of record JBGSJO010000057.1, on the reverse strand, counting down.
GGTGCGCTGCTGGTGGTGGACGCCGCGCAAGGGGTGGAGGCGCAGACGCTCGCCAACGTCTATCAGTCGATCGAACACGACCACGAAATCGTCCCCGTCATCAACAAGATCGACCTGCCCGCCGCCGAGCCGGAGAAAGTCCGTACCGAAATTGAGGACATCATCGGCATCGACGCATCGGAAGCCGTGCTCGCCAGCGCCAAATCCGGCATTGGCATCGCCGAAGTGCTCGAAGCCATCGTCACCAAAATCCCCCCGCCCAAGGGCGACCGCGACGCCCCGTTAAAGGCCATGCTGGTCGACAGCTGGTACGATCCCTACCTCGGCGTGGTCATTCTGGTGCGGGTCATCGCCGGCACCATCCGCAAGGGCCTGCATGTCAAGTTCATGGCTGGCGGCACCGACCATCTGATCGACCGTGTCGGTTTCATGAGCCCCAAGATCGAACAGGTCGCAGAACTCGCGGCGGGCGAAATCGGCTTCATCACCGCCCAGATCAAGGAAGTCTCCCAGGCCAAGGTCGGCGATACCATCACCACGGTCAAGAACGGTGCGGTCGAGGCATTGGCGGGTTTCAAGGAAGTCCAGCCGGTGGTGTTCTGCGGCATGTTCCCGGTCGACGCGGCGGATTTCGAGAAACTGCGCGACAGCATCGGCAAGCTGCGGCTGAACGACGCTAGCTTCAGTTTCGAGACGGAAAGCAGCGCGGCGCTCGGCTTCGGCTTCCGCTGCGGGTTCCTCGGGCTGCTGCATTTGGAGATTATCCAGGAACGGCTGACCCGCGAATATGATATGGACCTGATCACAACCGCGCCATCGGTGGTCTACCGGATACAGCTCAACAAATCACGGACCGACCCGGCGCAGGAAATGATGCTGCACAACCCGGCCGATTATCCCGACCCCAGCCGGATCGACCAGATCGACGAACCGTGGATCAAGGCGACCATCTACACGCCGGACGAATATCTCGGCTCCATCCTGAAACTGTGTCAGGACCGGCGCGGTATTCAGCTGGACCTGACATATGTCGGCGGACGGGCGCAGGTGACCTACGAATTGCCGCTGAACGAAGTGGTGTTCGATTTCTACGACCGCCTGAAAAGCATCAGCCGAGGATATGCCAGTTTTGATTACGAACAGATTGGCCTGCGCGAAGGCGATCTGGTGAAGATGAGCATCCTGGTGAACGGCGAGGCGGTCGACGCGCTCAGCATGATCGTCCACCGCGACGTGGCCGAGGCGCGCGGCCGCGGCATGTGCGAACGCCTGAAAGACCTCATCCCCCGCCACCTGTTCAAGATCCCGGTCCAGGCGGCCATCGGCGGCAAAGTCATCGCCCGCGAGACCATCGCCGCGATGCGCAAGGATGTGACCGCCAAATGTTATGGCGGCGATATTTCGCGCAAGAAGAAGCTGCTCGACAAGCAGAAGAAGGGCAAGGCCAAGATGCGCGAATATGGCAATGTGTCCATTCCGCAGGAGGCGTTTATCGCTGCGCTGCGGATGGGGGAGGAGTAACCCTCCCGAACCCGCTCGCCCTGAGCCTGTCGAAGGGGCACCCCGCACCCCATAAAAACCGCTCATCCTGAGCTTGTCGAAGGACCGGCTACCTGCCCGCCATTATATCGGCAATCAGCGTGAAGATATTCGCGAGGAGCAGCTTAGCGGTTCCACCCGCCAGATCGAGGCGCGCGCAGCAGCCGATCCGGTGGTGAGCAGGTTAAAGAGCGTGCCCGGCGTCGGCCCGGTTACCGCGCTCACCTATGTCGCCGCGATCGAAGACCCGCACCGCTTTGTGCGGTGCGCCGATGTGGGTGCCTATGCCGGTCTCGTCCCGCGCCGCAACCAGTCGGGAGAACGCGATACCAGCGGACACATCGCGCGCGCGGGCGACGCCATGCTACGCCGCGCGCTCTACGAGGCGGTCAACAGCTTGCTGTCGCTCGTGAAGCGCCGCTGCGCATTGAGAGAATGGGGCATGAAGCTGGCCGAAGCCAAGGGCTCCAAACGCGCCCGTACTGCACTCGCCCGCAAGCTTGCCGTGCTGCTGCATCGGTTGTGGCTGGACGAGAGCGAGTTCAACTGGGCGTAAACCTGCCCGAACCGCTTCCCGCCAGCCATGCCCGGACGATCTCGCTTATCCTGTAGCGGTTGACTACCGCGTCGGGGACACCAGAGACGTCCAATTCTTTCCGCCCGGCCGTGATCATGAAGCCCGGACACCAGGCACCTTGGTCGCCGTCCGGAGACTTCGAAGACAACCATTAGCCAAAAGGGAAAACAAAAACATTCAGAAGAGAGGTTCAATTAGACAACAGCATACCAATTAGCTCGCCATCCTCTCAATCAAATCCAGCGCGGCCTTCGGGTCGGCATCGACCATCCCCAGCAGCGTCCGCGCGGGCGCGTCAGGTGAGCGGCGGTGTTGTTCCCAGTCGCGCACGGTGGCGACGGGGACGTGCAGTCTGTCGGCGAATTTCGCCTGGCTCAGTTTGGTTTTGGCGCGGATAGCTTTCACGTCCGGCCCAGCCGCAACGCGGCCCTTGGCGCTATCGCCCTGCACGAAGGCGATGGCATCCGTCAGCCCTGCGGCGATACCCTTGAAATCTTCATCCTTCACTGCGCAATTCCTTCTTCAATTCTGTCGTCAATGCCTTGAACACTTGCTCCTGCTCGTCGGTCAGCGTGTCTTCGTCCGTCTTGTCGAGCATCCACAGCAGGAAGACCGGATTGCCCTGATCAGCAAAAAAGCTGAAAACACGGTAGCCTCCGCTCTTGCCCGTGGTGCCCTTCGCGATTCGGCCTTTGCGGAGACCGCCGGTCTTTCTGACAATCTGTCCGTAATCCGGCGTTTTCGCATAGACATCATAGACTGCTGCTAACTCAGCAGCCGAAAGACCAAGCTTCTTCGCCCGTGTGGTGAATGCCCTGGTCTCAACCACAGTATGAATTGGCGCTGCAATCATTGCGAGTATATACGGCATTGCCGTAATTGGATCAAGCGGAAAATATACGGCATTGCCGTATTAAGTTGTTCGCTCCAACCACTCCCGCACCATCCATTCCCGCTCCGACTGCGGATCGGTGGGGTAGGGGGTGCGCGGCATTCTCTTTAGGTGGAGCGGGCCCTTTGGGTGGTTCGGGCTGTAGGTCTTGCCCCATGGGTGGGTGAGCGCGTCCTGCGACAGGCTCAGGATGAGCGGAAGGGGGTGCCGACTGAGAGATTGGGGATTGGTTCCGGGTTTTTGTTTTTGTCCCTGCGGGACGCCTCAAACGCCGGGCGGGGCGCATCCGCACCCCTTGGGTAGGCCTTTGGCCAGCTTCGCTTCCGCCGCATAAGGCGCGGCGGGCGGTCGCCCTTGCGGTCCGCTGGGTGCGGACCGGTTATCGCGCTTTGCCGTTCGGGGCGTGGCTGTCGGGGACTTATCCATCGGCGTTGTCTTCTTCTTCCTTGTCTTCGCTCTGGTCTTCGAGGTGGAGGTTTTTGGTGGCGGCCTCGCGGTTTTTCATGGTGTCGAGTTTGGCGTTGATGCCGGCGATCACGGCGTCCTCATCCTCGACATCCGCCAGGGCGCGTTCTTTTTCCCATTCGGCGCGCCATTCCTTCTTCAGGCGGATGAGCATCATCTGGTCGATGGCGTTCATGCCCGCCGCGGCTCGGCCAGCCCCGTCTGCGGCGAAGCGTTTGGGCGCGCGGTTTCTCAGCATGAACATCAACAACCGGTCGTTATACACCCGGCGCGTGCCCACAATGGCGCCGACGTGATAGACGGGTTCTTCCACCCCGTGGAGCGCTCGGTCCATGGCGACATCCTCGATCCTGCGGATGCCGATGTCGAGCGCGACCTCCCACGCGGCGCGGAAGCTGGCAGCCTGCGGGTGGCGGCGCAGGGCGTAGATGCCATATTCCCCCACCCCCATCTGGCGGCAGGCGGCACGGACGCCTCATCAGGCGTCGTCGCCGA